>JADZFW010000045.1 GCA_020854235.1 Flavobacteriaceae bacterium | reverse complement strand
TAATGCGAAGTATGTCAGTAGCTCTTGTATCATACTATTAATGTAAAATTTGATAAGCGGTTAAAGCTATTAAATAAGCCAATAATCCCATGCCGGTTAGTTGTAAAACAGGCCATTTCCAAGTATTGGTTTCTCGTTTGACAATAGCCAAGGTTCCCATACATTGCATGGCAAAGGCATAAAAAAGCAACAGCGAAATTCCGGTGGCAAAGTTGAAAATAGGCTTGCCATTGCTGTCTTTTTCAGCTTTCATTTGTTCTTTGATGGTACTGGTATTTTCGCTGCTATCGCCTACGCTGTATATAGTAGCCAAGGTTCCAACGAAAACTTCGCGTGCGGCAAAAGAACTGATCAACGCAATTCCAATTTTCCAATCATAACCCAAAGGTCTGATTACCGGTTCAATACCTTTTCCGATTTGTCCCAAGTAGGAATGTTCCAGTTTGTAGGAACTGATTTGATTTTCCAAAGTTTGATTATCGACAGTAACGTTTTTTTGTGCGTTTTGAGCAGCTATGGTTGCTTCAGCTTGATTGAAATTATTATTTCCATGCGAAGCCAAAAACCAAAGTACGATGGAAATGGCTAAGATAATTTTACCGGCTTCCCAAACAAAAGCTTTGGTTTTATCCCATACGGTCAAACCTATGTTTTTGAGTGAAGGAATTTGATAATTGGGCAATTCAATAATAAAGAAGCTCTTGTTTTTAATTTTAAGGACATAATTCAAAAGCATTGCAGAAGAAAAAGCAGCTGCAAATCCCAATAAATATAGCACCATCAAAGTCAACCCTTGTAGGTTAAAGATGCCATAATAGGTTTTTTCAGGAATAATCAAAGCAATCAAGATGGCGTAAACGGGTAGTCTTGCAGAACACGTCACAAACGGGGTGACCAAGATTGTAATCAGTCTTTCACGCCAACTTTCAATATTGCGGGAAGACATAATAGCCGGAATGGCACAAGCAGTTCCCGAAACCAATGGTAGAACACTTTTGCCACTCATCCCAAACTGGCGCATAATTTTGTCCATTAAAAAAACCACCCGACTCATATAACCGGTTTCTTCCAGTATAGCTACAAAGAAAAAAAGAATGGCTATTTGGGGTATAAATATCAAAATGCCACCGATTCCGGGAATGATGCCATCGGTGAGTAAATCGGTAAATTTACCCGAAGGCATTTGAGATTTTGTATATTCGGAAAGTTGAGCAAAAGTAGTATCAATCCAATCCATGGGGATGCTTGCCCATGCATAAACCGATTGAAAAATCAGCATGAGAACAACAGCAAAGATGACGTAACCAAAAACCTTATGGGTTAAAATTCTATCGAGAATACCTCTCAAGTCACTGCCTTTGGCGCGATCTACCTGATAGGTCTTTTTTAAAATTTCATGAATGACTTGGTAGCGGTAAATGGCTTCTTTGTGTTGAAAATGTTTGATTTTTTGTTCTTTGGATCGGAAGAGGTCGAGTTTGTCTTGAATTTCAGGAGTTATAAAAGTTGTTGGTTCGTCGCGTGTAATGAGTAACCATGATTTGTACAAACTATATTGTGGAAAAGCATCTTTAATATGTTCGAAAAAGAAACCTCTGATGCGCTCAGAAACATCGGCTACACTGCTGGTATTTAATGAGGGATAGTTGATGATTGCTTCCTTCAATTCATCTATTCCAATATTTTTACGGGCGCTCATCAGAATGACTTTAGTCTTCAAAGCCATTTCAAGTGCTTCGTGATCAATCTGAATGCCCTTTTTCTTCAATTGGTCCACCATGTTGATTACTAGAATAGTGGGAATACCCAAGTCTTTGATTTGAGTAAAGAGAAAAAGATTGCGTTTGAGATTTTCAATTTCTGTGACCACCACTACTACATCCGGATAATCGGGATTTTGGTCGTTGACGAGCGTGTCAAAAACGATATGTTCATCGGCAGAAGTAGCGTTGATGCTGTAAGTTCCGGGTAAGTCGAGAATTTGAGCCTTTAAATCGGGTGTGAGTTGACAGTAACCGACTTTTTTATCAACGGTTATACCGGGATAGTTTCCTACTTTTTGGTTCAATCCCGTGAGTTGGTTGAATAACGATGTTTTACCCGTGTTGGGATTGCCTACTAACGCTATTTTTAAGATTTGAGCCAACTATTAATGTTTTTTAAAATGGAAACCTATCCAAACGAAATGAGACTATTATTAAAAAAGTTTAAGTCAAAAGATTGATTTCTATAAGATTGGCTGTTTCAATGCGAATGGCAAGATGGCTACCATTGACCCGAATGTATAAAGGATCATTCAGTGGAGCCCGTTGAATGAGTTGCACTTCTTTTCCGGGAAGGCAACCCATTTCCAATAATTTGAGTGGAATTTTATCAATGGCAATATCACATATGACGCCTTTTTGACCTACTTGCATTTGTGCAATTGTTACCATTTTATTTAGAATCGTTTTAAATTACAAAACTACACTATTTTGGTTGAATGGACAAATATTTTATTAGATATCGTGATGGTTTTTAGAGGTCCTATTTTAGGGATTGCATTTAAGGACTTTAAATATTGGTGTAGAAACAAATTTATTTAATACGAAAAAACGAATCAATTTTGATAATGGGTCACAAAAGCGTCTTTGAAAGTATGTGCTAATTTCTTTTTTAGGATGCTTGCTTTTTTGGAGTTGGTGTAATTGCCCACGATAATTTGATGTAAGGCTACATCTTCTTTGATATAGGTAAATACAAAAATTTCATCTGTCGTAAGTGAACTTATCATTTGACGGGTTTTTTCCACATTTTCCATTTCCCTAAAACTGCCAACTTGTACGCCGTAAAACCATTTTTTTTCAATAGAAATAGGCGTATCCTGAGCGGTATTCAAACTGTCGGTTTGTGTTTCTTGTAAAGCAATAGCTTTGGGTAAGGAATCAAATGGTTTGTTTTGAAAATAGCTCGAATCCACGATTCTCAGATGTACTTTCGCTACTCCAGATTTGACCATATCCAATTCGCTGGCAGCTGCTTTTGATAAATCTACAATGCGATTTTTACTGTACGGCCCGCGATCATTGACTTTAACTACCACTTCCTTCCCGTTTTTAGGATTGGTTACCAATAAAAGGGTGTTGAAGGGTAAAGTTCTGTGAGCAGCAGTGAGTTTGTCATTGTCAAATTTTTCACCACTTGCGGTCTTCCTACCATTGAACTTATCAGCGTAGTAGGAAGCGTTACCTATCGAGTCTTTTAATTCTTGGGCATATGCAATATGTGAAAAAACTAAAAGAATGAATTGGGTGAAAACCTTGATAAATAGATTCATGCTTTAATGCTTCACTTCACCAATGGCATTGGGATCGTGTTTGTGTTTGAACATGATGGCAAATAATACTGCCACCACTAATGCATAAGCGGCAAAAGTTAGCCAGATTTCATGCCACATTTTATCTCCGTTTTCTGCAGTAAAGAAATTTTTAATTAAATAGCCACTTGCCAAACTACCCATTAAGGCTCCAAATCCATTGGTCATCATCATAAACAAACCTTGTGCAGAGGAACGAATTTTGGATTCGGTATTGGTTTCCACAAATAAGGATCCTGAAATATTGAAAAAGTCAAATGCCATTCCATAGACAATATTGGACAATAAAATGAGAATCAATCCGGTGGTTGGATCTCCGTATGCAAAAAATCCGAAGCGGATTACCCATGCTAACATCGAGATTAACATTACTTTTTTAATGCCATATTTTTTCAAAAAGAATGGAATAGCCAAAATAAACAGCGTTTCAGAAATTTGAGAAATAGACATAATAATGGTACTTCTCTTCACCACAAAACTGTTAGCATATTCCGGTATTTTTTTGAAATCATCTAAAAAAACATCACCATACATGTTAGTCAATTGTAAAGCAGCACCCAACATCATACTAAATAGGAAGAACAATGCCATTTTGTAATCTTTGAAAAGTTTAAAAGCATTTAATCCAAATTTTTCTGCTAATCCAGCATCCTTGGACATCAGGTTTTCAGGTTTGACTTTAGGTAAAGTAAAGGCATAGATTCCCAAAATAAAGGCACCTATTGCCGCTATGTAAAATTGATTGGCAGAAGCTTTGTTTTCTGTCAAATTGGTGGTCCACATGGCCAAAATAAAACCAATAGTTCCCCAAACTCTAATTGGTGGAAACACTTTTACTACGTCGTAATCATTGTTTTTTAAGATGCTATAAGCCACTGAATTGGATAGTGATATGGTAGGCATGTAAAATAACATGGCAATTCCCATTACAAAAATAAACACAACCGGATCGTTGATTTGGGGTAAAAACATCAAAGTTGCCGCATAGCCCAAATGTAAAATACCATACAATTTTTCTGCATTAATCCATTTGTCTGCAATAATTCCGGTTAAGGCAGGCATAACCAAAGAAGAAATGGCCAAAGTGCTGAATACCCATCCAAATAAATCTCCAGCCCATTGTTTGGTTCCAAACCAATAATTTGCAATAGTAATCAACCAAGCTCCCCAAACAAAGAATTGGAGGAAACTCATCAGGGTTAGTCTAAATTTTAAATTCATTATTTTTGTTTTTTATAATTTGTATTTAAAATAGGTTGCAAAGTATAAAACAACCTAAAAAAAAAGCTATTTATGTGAAGAGAAATACATCAAGCGAAACTACTCCAACTTCTCCCGTTTTGAAATCTCATCCCTCAGTCGAGCTGCCAATTCATAATCTTCATTTTGAATGGCTTCATCCAATTGTTTTTGCAAGTCTTCCATGGGTATTTGATCGGGTGTTTGGGTACTTTTTTCTAATTCACTGAATAATTTTTCTACAAAATCCACTTCTTCTTCATCCATAGATTCCTCTTCGGGAAGCAATTCGTCTCCCTGCATTTCAAATCCGGCTTTATCCAGAATGTTTTCATAAGTAAAAATGGGAGCATTGAACCTTACTGCAATAGCAATAGCATCGGAAGTACGCGAATCGACGATGTCTTCTACTTTGTCTTTTTCCACTACCAAACTCGAATAAAAAACCCCATCAATCAATTTGTGAATAATTACTTGTTTGACCGTAAAATGGTATATATCGGCAAATGATTTGAATAAATCATGCGTTAAAGGTCGAGGTGGTTTCATGTTTTCTTCCAGTGCAATGGCAATGGATTGTGCTTCAAAAGGTCCGATGACTATAGGAAGCGTACGTTTCCCTTTTACTTCATTGAGTACCAAGGCATAAGCGCCACTACGCGTTTGGCTGTAGGAAATTCCTTTGATTTGCAGTTGAATTAAACTCATTTCGATTTTGGTACAGGACTTTTTTAAAAGACTTTAAAGTTAGAATTCTACAAAAATAGTATTTTTTTAGGATTTTAGTAGGCAAGGCTGGTGTTTTTTGGATGCTAAACACAAAAAACCCTTCAGATATTGAATACCTGAAGGGTAATATTTATTTAATTAACATTTCCTACGAATGCTGTGATAATTAGTGGTTTTCTGCTTTAAAAGCTTTGAGTCTATTCACCAATTGTGGAATCACTTCAAAAGCATCGGCTACCATACCATAATCGGCGGCTTTGAAGAAAGGTGCTTCGGGATCGGTATTGATGACTACTTTTACTTTGGAAGAATTGACACCTGCCAAATGTTGGATAGCACCAGATATTCCTACGGCTATATAGAGATTGGAGGCGACTTGTTTACCGGTTTGACCCACGTGTTCGTGGTGAGGTCTCCAATCCAAATCGGCTACGGGACGAGAACAAGCAGTAGCAGCACCCAAAACTTCGGCTAAATCTTCCATCATTTTCCAATTTTCGCCACCTTTAAGTCCTCTACCTCCGGATACTACGATATCGGCATCGGCAATTGTTACTTTGCCTGTAGCTGTTTCTAGAGCGATTCGACTTACTTTACCGGCTTCCAATGCAGGATTGAAAGCTACTAAAGAAGCAGCAACCGGTTGATCAAAAATACCAAATGAATTTTTGGCAAGACCAATGACTTTTACGGCTGAACTTATTTCTGTATAATTAAAAGCTTTGTTTGAAAAAGCCTTTCTTTTGACCACAAAAGGACTCAAAGATTGAGGTAATGCCACAACATTAGAAGCATATCCGGCTTCAAGCTGAACCGCTACCATGGGAGCTAAAAAGGCACCATTGGCACCTGAATCGATGACTACTACTTGTGCATTTTCGGCTTTGGCTGCTTCGGCAATAAAATGAGCATAAATACTACCATCAGATGTTTTTAAGACGTCAGAAGAACCCACTAAAACTTTATCGGCACCACATTGTCCCAAAGGAGCAACATCGGTTGCAAATGCTGTGATGGCTACCAAATTGGTCTGTAATTGTTCGGCTAATTTTTTACCATAGGAAACCACTTCCAAGGCAGATTTCTTAAATTTTCCATCCGATGACTCGGCAAATACTAATATTGACATAGGTTGTTTGTTTTTGTTGTTTCAGGTTTCAAGTTTCAGGTTTCAAGTTGAAAACAACCTTAAACTTTAAACTTTAAACATTAAACTATTAAATAACTTTTGCTTCGTTGTGTAATAAGTCTACTAATTCATCTACTGTGGTAACTATTTTACAGGCAGATTTGGGTTGAGGACGTTCAAAAC
>JADZFW010000044.1 GCA_020854235.1 Flavobacteriaceae bacterium | reverse complement strand
CCCGATTTTTAACGACCGAAATAGTTGATAAATTGTTAATACAAAAAACGGGCAACCCCTTAAACCAACTGAATTCAAGTATAAATTTGCATTTAATTGAGGAAACTGTGCAATCTAATCAAATGGTTGAAAATGCTGAAGTATTTCTCAATCCAGAAGGTCATTTAAATATTACAATCGAACAAAGGATTCCTATTGCAAGAATTATTACGGCTACTCGTTCTTATTATCTGGACGACAAGGGTTTGGAGATGCCACTTTCAAATCAATACACCGAAAGAGTTCCCTTAGTCACAGGTATTTATAACGCTGAAATGGAAAAGGAGGTCTTCCTTATTGCTGATGCTTTCCGAAAAGATGAATTTTTCAAGAAGCAGATTGTAGGGTGGAATCGTTTGGAAAATGGAGATTACCTGTTAAATGTCAGAGTAGGAAAGCACCAGATAGTATTTGGTAAGGCAGAAGATATTGAGAATAAAATGAATAGGTTAAAAATATTTTACAAGAAAATGTGGAATGATGAAGTTTTAAATACATACCAATTTTTAAATGTAAAGTATAAAAATCAAGTAATAGGATCGTATTAAAGTTAGATACTAGATATTAGTTAATAATATTAATTAGAAATGGAAAATCATAAAATAGCGGTTGGTTTAGACATCGGTACAACTAAAATTGTAGCCATCATCGGTCGCAAGAACGAATATGGAAAAGTAGAAGTTGTAGGATACGGTCGTTCCAAAAGTGTAGGTGTAAAGCGTGGTGTAGTAACGAATATTACCCAAACCATTCAATCTATTCAGCAAGCTGTTGAAGAAGCTGAAGCTTCTTCAGGAATCAAGATTAAAGAAGTTACTGTCGGTATTGCCGGTCAACACATTCGCAGTTTACACCATAGTGATTATATCACCCGTCCCAATTCGGAAGTAGTTATCAATGCTGATGATATTGAACGATTGACTTCACAAGTATATAAATTGGGCATGATGCCTGGTGAAGAAATTATTCATGTAATTCCACAGGAATTCAAAGTGGATAGCGAACCTAATGTTACGGAACCTATAGGTATGTATGGTGGTCGATTGGAAGCCAATTTTCACGTTGTCGTGGGTCAAGTGGCCAGTATCAGAAATATCGGAAGTTGTATAACTAGTTCGGGTCTAAAATTGGCCAATATTACTTTGGAACCTTTGGCTTCAGCCGATGCAGTTTTAAGTGCTGAAGAAAAAGAAGCAGGAGTAGCCTTAATTGATATCGGCGGTGGAACTACTGATTTGGCGATTTTTAAAGACGGAATTATTCGTCATACAGCAGTAATTCCTTTTGGGGGAAATGTCATAACCAATGACATTAAAGAAGGTTGTGCCATTATTGAAAAACAAGCCGAATTGTTGAAAGTGAAGTTTGGATCAGCATGGCCTGCAGAGAATAAAGATAGTGAAATTGTTTCAATTCCTGGTTTGAGAGGACGAGAGCCCAAAGAAATCACCTTGAAAAATTTATCTAAAATCATACATGCGCGTATAACTGAGATTATAGAACAAGTTTATCAGGAAATTAAAAAATACGGTCATGATACTAAACAAGGTAGATTGATAGCAGGTATAGTAATTACCGGTGGTGGTGCTCAAGTTAAACACTTGAAACAATTAGTAGAATACATTACAGGAATGGATACACGTATTGGTTTTCCCAACGAGCATTTGGCACACGATTCTGACGAAGAACTTTCAAGTCCCATTTTTGCGACATCTGTCGGTTTGCTGATGAGTGGTATTGAACATATAGAAATAAAATTTAAAGGTGTTGATGTGCCTGAAAATCCAGAGCCAGATAAAGAGGAAATCGATATTAAAGTTCCGGTAGCAATAGAGACTAGTATTGAAGAAGAAGTAATAGTCAAAACAGATAAAAAAAACAAAGGAATTTTTGAACGTTGGACCGATAAATTAAAAGATTTTTTGGAAAACGCTGAGTAATTATCAAGAAAATAGGAGGGTAGCCTCATGATTTATAAAGACAAAGAAAATTTAAGGATATGAACGATTCAATATTTGATCCCATAGCATTTGAAATGCCTAAAAATCAATACAATGCCATCAAAGTGATAGGAGTAGGTGGTGGCGGAAGCAATGCCGTTAACTATATGTTCCAACAGGAAATCAGTGGTGTGGATTTTGTTATTTGCAATACTGATGCACAAGCTTTGGAGAATTCTCCAATTCCGGTTAAAATTCAATTGGGAGCCGATTTAACTGAAGGTATGGGAGCCGGAGCCAATCCTGAAATCGGAGCCAAAGCAGCACAGGAATCGTATAACGAGTTGAGAGAAGTACTGTCAACCAATACCAAAATGGTATTTATTACTGCTGGAATGGGTGGCGGAACAGGTACCGGAGCAGCTCCAATAATTGCCAAAATAGCAAAGGAACTTTCTTTGTTGACCGTAGGAATTGTTACGATGCCTTTTGAATTTGAAGGTAAATCCCGCATTTCACAAGCCCAAAAAGGAATAGAAAAGTTACGAGAAAATGTAGACTCTTTGATTGTAATTAACAATAATAAGTTGAGGGAAGTTTATGGAAATTTAGGCTACAAATCCGGGTTTTCAAAAGCTGATGAAGTTTTATCAACTGCTGCCAAAGGAATAGCAGAAGTTATTACACATCATTACAAACAAAATATTGACTTGAATGATGCTAAAACTGTTTTATCCAATAGTGGTACAGCCATTATGGGTTCAGCATCGGCAGAAGGTACTGATAGAGCTCGTAATGCAATTTCCAAAGCTTTGGATTCACCTTTGTTGAATGATAATAAAATTACTGGCGCTAAAAATGTATTGTTGTTAATCGTTTCAGGAACACACGAAGTTACTTTTGATGAAATAGGTGAAATCAATGACCATGTAAGAGCCGAAGCCGGAAATGATGTCAATATTATTATGGGAATTGGCGATGATGAACATATTGGCGATGCCATAGCTGTCACGATTGTTGCAACCGGTTTTTCAAGTGGTCAACAACATCAAATAACCAATACCGAAGTAAAAAAGATCGTTCACAGTCTTGAAGATAATCAGGAATTATTATTTGATTTCTCTGAAGGTAAAACTCTTTCCAAAACAGAATTACCCTATATTATCGAAGATGATCGAGATGATATCGTTGAGGATTCTATTGTTATTCATAATTTAGAAGAAGAAGAAGTGGTTCCTGAAAAGGTATTATACGATTTTGACTTCATTCCTACAACCGAAGCGATTCAAAATATCGATGTGATTTTCGAAAGCATTCAAGCCGAAATGGAAGAGGATGATTTTTTTATCAGTTTTGTTGAAGAAAAAGTTCCTGTAAAAAAAGAACCTTTAAAACAAATGGAACTTTCATTTGATTTTCCACTCGAAAAAGAGGAACCTATCGTTCAAACAACTGCAGAGATTAAAGAAATTCGAGTTCAGGATGCACTTTTGTATCACAAAGCTGCAGAACAGGAAATTACTTATAATTTGAGTGATTATGAAGATGTTCCTGCTAAACAGGTAGTTATGGTTGCCAAAACTCAAAAAGTTGAGGATTTGGAATTGCAGTTTGAATTGAAAACTCAAGTGATGGTTCAAGAACCTGAAGCAAAATCAGATTTCGATTTAGGAGATGATAGTGAAACTTTATCACCACTAAACACTTCCATTTCTGAGTTTAAAAAAACTACAGAAATGCGTAAAAACAGTATGAAACAATACAATTACTCGTTTCATAAAGGCAATCAAAATATTGATGAATATGAAAATATTCCTGCCTACAAACGTATGAATGTAGAGTTGGATGATAATCCATCTTCATCCGAACCAGTACGTTCACGTACCAGTGTAGATTTTGATGAGAATGGAATTAAATTGAGAACCAATAATTCATTTTTACATGATAATGTTGATTAGTACTTTGAAATTGTTTTATTGTCTTTCACTTTTGTAAACAATCTTAAATAATCCTCCAAAAAATAGCCTTTCTTTCATTAGATTGGCTATTTTTGCATTTTGGAAAAAACTCATAAAACTGTTTATTGAAATGGGTTTATATAAAAAATAATAATAATTATTAAATAGAAGATCATGAGTTTGAAAGATCAAGTAATGGAGCAAATTAAGAATGCCATGCGCAGTAAAGATACTGTAGCATTGGAATCGCTTCGTGCCATTAAATCTGAGTTGCTGTTATTGGAAACCAGTGGTAGTTCGGGAGAAGTGAGTGAAGAACAAGAAATTAAGTTGTTACAGAAACTCGTTAAACAAAGAAAAGAAAGTGCTGAAACATATGCTGCACAAGGTCGTACAGATTTAGCAGAGCCCGAATTAGCCCAAGCCCAAGTTATTAGTGCTTTTTTACCAAAACAATTGGGTGAAGATGAAATCAAATTGGTGGTAGCACGTGTTGCACATGATATAGGTGCTGTAAATATGGCCGATATGGGTAAATTGATGGGTGCAGTCAGTAAAGAATTAGCTGGGCAAGCCGATGGAAAAACCATTTCAAGCGTAGTTAAAGCTTATTTAAGTTAAGTGTTTTTACTATTTGTCAAAAATCCAATCCACATTTCTAATTTCTAATTTCTAATTTCTAATTTCTATAGGCCGCATAGTTCAACTGGATAGAATATCAGATTTCGGCTCTGAGGGTTGAGGGTTCGAATCCTTCTGCGGTCACGAATGAATGGTTTAATAAAATCACTTTGTGATTTTATTGTTTGAAACACTCCAAAAAAAATCCAAAGTTTACTTTAGGATTTTTTTTGGAGTGTTTCAAACCAAACACGAAGTGTTTGAAAAACATTCTCAACGCGGAATGTGTAAGGATCACGCAAGTAATCCTAAAATTTAGAATAAGTTTATTTCAGAAATATTTTAAGTTTTTTAGAACAAACTCAAATGGTATTTTAATTTTTAAAATTGTTATTGTAGAAGAGTATATTTTCAGTTTGGTTTTTAAAACCTTATAATTAAAGCTATCGAAAATCATGAGTTTTTTACTGAATTTCCAAAGATTATTTAACAATAGATACCCTTTTTTTTATAGAAAATTAGAAACGCAGTATCAAGATTTGTTAAAGGAAAATTTTACTTTTTATCAAAAATTGAATCTTGATCAAAGGCAACTATTCAACCATAGAGTTTTGGAATTTATAGACCAACACAGATTTGTGGGTAATGAAGGATTGGTTGTGGATTTTCAAATGAAAATTTTAATTGCAGGGACAGCAGTCATGCTTACATTTGGCTTCGATCATTTTTTATATGAAATGTTTGAAACTATTTTAGTGTATCCTGAAGATTATTATTCATTTTCAACTCATTTGCAACACAAGGGCGAAACGAATCCGGCATTAGGAGTTATTGTGTTTTCTTGGGAAGATTTTAAGGAAGGCATCGCAATTCGGGATGATAACTTCCATTTGGGTTTGCACGAATTTGCCCATGCCTTGCACTTTAGTTTTATAACAGATGGTTCTCCTGAATCCAATACTTTTATTGCAAATTTTGAGGATGTTTTAGAACATGTCAGGAATGATGAAGTGAGGGAAAGATTAGAGGAATCGGGATATTTGAGGGATTATGCTTTTGAAAACAAATATGAATTATTTGCCGTTATGGTTGAACATTTTTACGAATCACCAGAGTTATTCAGAGAAAAGCATCCCCGGTTGTTTAAATTGATGGGAGATTTATTGCAAATTAATCGAGCTATCGGTTGATGTTTTTTAAATCAGAAATGGTTTGTTTTGGATTGCTACTTTTAAAAATGAAATTACCAGCCACGAATGCATCTACACCAGCTTTTGAAAGTTGGTCAATATTTAAGTCACTTACACCACCATCTACTTCAATTAAGGCTTGAGAGCCACTTCTTGCAATCAATTCTTTCAATTGTTTTACCTTTTTAAATGTGTTTTCTATAAAACTTTGACCTCCAAAACCTGGGTTGACACTCATGATCAATACCAAATCTAATTCAGTAATAATATCTTCCAAGACAGATACTGGCGTATGCGGATTGAGTGATACACCGGCTTTCATTTCTTCTGATTTAATAGCTTGAATGGTACGATGCAAATGGGTGCAAGCTTCATAATGTACAGTTAGAATGTCTGCACCTGCTTTTTTAAAATCTGATATATAACGTTCGGGTTGAACAATCATTAGATGAACGTCCAAAGGTTTCAGTGCATGTTTGCGTATAAAAGAAACAATAGGCATTCCAAATGTGAGATTGGGAACAAATACACCATCCATAATATCCAAATGTAGCCAATCGGCTTGACTGGTGTTGAGCATTTCAATTTCATTTTGCAAATTGGCAAAGTCACATGATAATAAAGATGGAGCTATAATTCTAGACATATTTGATAATTATTTACAAAAGTACAAAAAAAAACTCCCGAATCATTCGAGAGTTTAGTTGATATTATCCTAAGTAAGTCATCAGGATTTTACTTCTAGAAGTATGTTTTAATCTGCGGATCGCTTTTTCTTTGATTTGACGTACGCGTTCACGAGTCAGGTCAAAAGTTTCACCGATTTCCTCCAAAGTCATAGGTTGATAATCACCCAATCCAAAATACAGACGAACCACATCTGCTTCACGAGGCGTAAGAGTCTCTAATGCTCTTTCAATTTCAATACGTAAAGATTCCTGAACCAATGCCCTATCGGGATTTGGAGATTCTCCCGAACGCAATACATCGTATAAGTTGGAGTCTTCACCTTCAACCAATGGTGCATCCATCGATACGTGGCGACCTGAGTTTTTCAAAGATTCTTTTACTTCATTGACACTCATATCCAATCGGTTGGCAATTTCTTCAGGAGATGGTTCGCGCTCATTTTCTTGTTCCAAAAAAGCGTACATTTTATTGATTTTATTGATAGAGCCAATTTTATTCAAAGGCAAACGTACGATACGAGATTGTTCAGCCAATGCTTGTAAAATAGATTGACGAATCCACCAAACGGCATAGGAAATGAATTTAAAACCACGTGTTTCGTCAAACCTACGGGCTGCTTTGATCAATCCTAAATTTCCTTCATTGATCAAGTCGGGAAGTGTAAGTCCTTGGTTTTGATATTGTTTAGCAACAGATACCACGAAACGCAAATTGGCTTTGGTCAGTTTTTCCAAAGCGCGTTGATCTCCGGCTTTAATACGTTGGGCTAATTCTACTTCTTCATCAGCTGTGATGAGTTCCACTTTTCCAATTTCTTGTAGGTATTTGTCCAAAGAAGCGGTTTCTCTGTTGGTAACCTGTTTGGTTATTTTGAGCTGTCTCATGTATAAAGGTAGTTTAATAAATTGTTTTGTGCCTATATATACGTAAGGAATCCAAAAAGGTTACAAAAGGAAATGAAATTTTTTTTATAATTTTTTTTATTTTAAATATTTAAACAGATACTTGTCTTGTATAACAGGCAGAAATCAAATTTTAAGAATCAGCACATTTGTTTTAATATAATTTTATGGGAATTTGTAATCCTATAAAAACATAGGTTGATTGTACTCATTTTTAATGACTTGCATGACTTGATTTATCTTATCATATTTATGATTAAAAAATGCGGCATGTTCTTTTACGCTTGTATTGGTAATATGGGTACAATAGCGCAATTGTTCTATCAAGTATTCCTCTTGTTCGCAACAAGCTTTATGATTGTTGATAATGAAAAATTTCAGCAATGTGTATGGATAAACAAAACTTTTGGTACCCTTAAAATTCATAATCATAGCATTATTATTCATGATAATATCATTATTGTACAATTCAAATTTTCTTTTGGAATGTTTATTATTCAATGTATACTCTTCCAATGATTTTAATTCAAAGATTAAGGCATAGCATATTTGCTGTGCATCTTCAATACTGATTTGTCTTAGTCGATGGAAATACAATAATTGTTGCAGTACATTATTCAGTGCTCCAAAACTCCATATTTCTGTCAAGTTAATTCTTTGATAAGTTTCACCTACGCGATTGGCATTTTCTACCATCTTATCTGTTATGATGAAATCACTGTAGTTGATTCTCTTATTGACAGGTGTTACGTTTAATACAAAAAACCAGATATACATTTTAAATTTTACCAATGTAGGATGGTTAAAAAAGTAAAACATGGGTATTTCTCTAGCTGAAAAAAGAACAGATGCATCATCCCGATCCACCAAAAACTTCATTTCTGAATATACTTTTTCGAGGTAAGTGTTAAAATCATTGATTGATTTAATGGGTTTACTTTCTCGAACTACATAACTATCTGGATCATTGATGTAAAACAATTCATTGAGTGAAATG
Organism: Flavobacteriaceae bacterium; assembly: GCA_020854235.1. GTDB lineage: Bacteria > Bacteroidota > Bacteroidia > Flavobacteriales > Flavobacteriaceae. The sequence goes on along the minus strand of JADZFW010000044.1, from coordinate 4,813 downwards.
TCAAAATGTTCAGATATTTTTACAGCTTCTTCCAAACTGAAGTTAACCGTTCCGTTCATTCTTCTGTAGGCTGCATCATAGTTGATATTGAGCAAGGAAGCAACCTCATCTATGGCTGATAGGTTTTGAGGAATTCTCTGTTTGACAAATTCACTGAATTTTTTATTCACAGATGTTTGAGGATTTTCCATTTGATTCAAATTAAAGGTTTAATATAATTTGGGACATTACAAACAAGACAATTCTAATAAAAGCGAAATTTACAAAATAAAATCTGAATACTTGTTTAATTTACAAATTTAAATATAACTATATTGATACATTTGTCTTGCGATTGAGATGAAGAAGGGTAAGTGCTAGCTTATCCTAAGGGGGTAAATAAGAAGACGTTCCGAATTTTACTCGGAACGTTTTTCTTTTTTATATATTTAAGAAAAGTAAATTCCAAGCGAATTATTTGCAAAATGTGCAAAACAAAAAAAATATATTTGTGAAATATAAAATTGTGATTTTAAAAATCGCTGTATATTTGCCGTAATAATTGAGATGAAGAAGGGTAAGTGCTAGCTTATCCTAAGGGGGTAAATAAGAAGGCGTTCTACTATTTAATAGTGGAACGTTTTTCTTTTGGTACCATTCGCAAAGATTTTCAATAATAATTGGATTCAAATAAATAGATAAAAAAAGAGCTACTCTATTGAGTAGCTCTTATAATAAAAGATATCATGAATAGTTTAACTGATTCTCATTTTATAGAAAGAACGGTAAACAAAATATAGTGCTATTGCTAGAAATACAAATCCTACATAATGCGCAATTTCTCTGAATTGAACTGAAATTGCAATTTCCATTGCCAACAATCCAAACAAAGTCGTAAACTTGATAATAGGGTTAAGTGCAACTGAAGAGGTATCTTTAAAAGGATCTCCTACAGTATCTCCTACAACAGAAGCTGCATGTAAATCGGTTCCTTTTTCTTTCATATCTACCTCAATCACTTTTTTTGCATTGTCCCAAGCACCACCGGCATTGGCCATGAATATGGCTTGGTATAATCCAAAGAAAGCTATGGAAATCAAATAACTTACAAACAAAGAAACCGGAGCGGCAAATTTCAATTTATCTTCTGGTGACATATCATCAGTTAATCCTGTTGGAGCAGATAGAAAGGCAAATGCCAAAGCAAAAGAGAAGATCGCTACAAAGATATTGAGCATTCCTTTTTGAGCGTAAACCGTACATATTTGAACCACTTCTCTTGATTTTTCAACGTCAGCTTTTTTAGGTGCATTGGGATCGAGATTGATGTGGAGTTTGATATATTCAACGGCTTTACTAGCGCCAGCTGAAACCGCTTGAATTGATGCTCCGGAGAACCAATAAATTACGGCTCCACCTAATAAAAATCCAAAAATGGAGTAGGGATTTAATAAGTTGAGTACCATTTCGGGTTGAATTCCCAATGAATGTTGAATAACCAAAATTAACGAGAAAATCATGGTTGTTGCGCCTACTACTGCTGTCCCAATCAATACAGGTTTGGCGGTAGCTTTGAAGGTGTTTCCAGCTCCATCATTGGCCTCTAAATAATATTTTGATTTCTCAAAATCGGGTTTGAATCCAAAATCTCGTTCAATTTCTGTGCTGATATTTGGAATTTCTTCAATCAATGATAATTCATAAATTGATTGAGCATTATCAGTAACAGGCCCGTAAGAGTCTACTGCTATCGTAACCGGACCCATGCCGAGCATTCCAAATGCAACTAAACCAAAGGCAAAAATGGATGGATAAATCATCAATTCTCCCAAACCAAAAGTACTGGCATAATAGGCTATTCCCATCAATAAAAAGAATACCATTCCTTTCCAGAAAGCACTGAAATTACCGGCTACCAAACCAGCTAGTATATTCAAAGAAGCGCCTCCTTGTTTGGATGCTTCGACTACTTCTTTCACATGTGCAGATTTGGGACTTGTGAAAAGTTTTGTAAATTCGGGAATCAAAGCAGCACCCAGCGTACCGGCACTGATAATAGTAGATAGGGTAATCCAAAGATTGTTTCCTAAATCAGCAATGGTCAAATAACTTACAATAAATGTTACTATAATGGATAAAATTGAAGTAATCCACACCAATGAAGTCAATGGTTTTTCAAAATCCAAATCATCTACTTTGCTGTATTTTGCATTACTGATCGCGCCATTGATATAAAATGAAACGATAGAAGTTACAATCATTAAGATACGCATCAAAAAGATCCAAACCAATAATTGGGTTTGTAATGAAGTATCTGTAATTGCCAAAAGAATAAAGGAAATCAAAGCCACTCCGGTAACACCATAAGTTTCAAATCCATCGGCGGTTGGACCTACTGAATCTCCAGCATTATCTCCTACACAGTCGGCAATAGTTCCAGGATTACGTGGGTCATCTTCTCCGATTTTGAAAATTACTTTCATCAAATCGGAACCGATATCAGCTATTTTTGTAAAAATTCCACCTGCAATTCTCAAAACGGAAGCACCTAAAGATTCTCCAATGGCAAATCCGATAAAGCTAGCTCCTGCATATTCACTAGGAACAAACATTAAGATAACCAACATCAACACCAATTCCAATGAAATCAATACCACACCGATACTCATTCCGGCATTTAATGGAATGTTGAGAAGTTTGATAGGTTTGCGTTCCAATGAAGTAAAGGCCATTCTGGAATTGGCTAAGGTATTCATTCTGATGCCAAACCAAGCCACCGAATAGGAACCTAAAATTCCCAAAACGGTCCATGATAATATAATCATTACACCGCCTATTCCAAAATGAGCATCAGATAGATAACCAAAGTAAAATGCTACAGCCGAACCTATAAAAACAAACAATAAGGCTAAAAATTTACCTTGTTGAATCAAATACGTTTTACCGGTTTCATAAATAACTTGAGCTACATCCAACATAGATTGATGCGCTTTTATGTTCTTAACTTTGATAAATTGATACAGTCCAAATCCCAAGCCTAAAAGCGTAATGAGAAATCCCCAATACAAAATACTCTCGTCTTTGACCGCATCCGGAATTACCAAATCTGCTTCACTGGCAAAAGTGAACAAAGGCAACATCATTGTTGAAAAAAGGGCGAATAGTTTTTTCATAAAATACCTAATTTGTTGTTTAATAAATAATGATTCGTTACTACTATTTTACTCTTTTAAATGAATCTTAAAAAGAGTTAAGATTTTTTGATTTTGGCAAATATATATAAATATGTTATCCAAAAAAATAACAAAAGCTAATATTACAACGTTTGAGTTGTAATTTTAATTATTCTTAAAAAGTGTGTGTAAAATTTATTTTTTATTCAAAACCTATTTCACTTCCTACTGCCACTTCTTGAACATTGATGACTTCTTTGGTATCTGCTCTAACAACAAATGCAACCAAATGTAAATTTTCATAATTTGAAGAAATTACTGAAGCAGGTATAGTTCCTTGCATAGAAGTTTGATAGATACTATTTTCAAGCCCGGAAGAAATTGGAATAGGAGTTCCATAGATATCAGTAAAGAGGGCTCTTAAAACATCATTATGTACATAATTATTGATTACACCAGCTCCACCAAAGTATTCTGTATAGTTTACTTGATCATATATTAAACCATTTTCAACTAAATACACAACAACATTTAACTGATTATTAAAAGTTTGTAAAAATCCAACTCTTATGGTAAAGTCAATAATATTATTGTTTATAGTGCTAGCAATAGCTAAACCTAAAGGTGCATTATTTCCAGTTTTATTTAATACTTGACCAATATTTTCATCTACAGGATTAGTCCAAACATTAATTCTATTAATTCTCCCAGCAGGAAGCCCATTAATGCCAAATGTAGTTTTTAAAGATTGAGAACCACTAAATTTGTATGGGTCGTTGGCATCAACATGAACTGCAACAGATACCACTTTATTTGATTGAGATTTTGCCATGTTAATTGCATATGCAATTCTTGGACAATGTCCACACCAAGTACCTGTATAGTCCTCTACTAATACTTTTTGAGAATAAACACTTGGTAAAGTAGCTTCAATATATATTGGTTTGCTAATGAAATCTTCATAATAAGCTTGTACCTTATATATACCTGCATTTGTAGGAGTAAATACGTTTCCTGTTATTGCTACTCCATTAACTTTAATTGTTGCAATAGAAGTTAAGTCAATCAAGTTGTCGCCTTCAATAATGAAGTTAAATGGGTGATCGATTTCTTGTACAAATACATCTAAAGGAACCTTTACATGAATAGATTTCATTTCATTCAAATCATCCCGATTACATGAAGCAAAAACTGCAAAAACACTAACAAATAGGCCTATTTTATTTAATAAACTGATTTTTATCATGAGATTTTTAAAAATTTATGAATATTCTTGCAAATGTAACGTAAATAATTATTTTTGCAAAAATATTTTATATTCCCGATTTAATGAACGCAACCCAAAAACTATTTACCTTCTTGCTGTTTATATTTTTACAAGTGGGATTAAATGCCCAAACTTCTTTACCCGATTTACAGCTCAAGGATATCAACGGAAAATCATTTTCACTTCAAGAATACGCCAAAAATAAAACCATTGTGTTTAGTTTTTGGGCTACTTGGTGTGTGCCTTGCATCAATGAATTGGATGCCATTTCAGAAGAATACGAAGACAAGAAATCTGAATTGAATTTTGAATTGATTGCAGTGTCTATTGATGACGAGAAAACAAAAGCACGTGTGAAGCCCATGATCAATGGAAAAGGTTGGGATTACAAAAT
>JADZFW010000043.1 GCA_020854235.1 Flavobacteriaceae bacterium | reverse complement strand
GAAATGATTTGCTGCTCCTTTAAACATTCCAATCGTTCCAACGTATGGGTAAGCCGGATGTCGTGTTTCAAACTATACGTACGCGCAAACATCGTCATGATACTCATGGCATTTTTGATGTCTATGGGGTCCAACTTATCGGCATGGAGATTCCCCGATGGTAATACCGGCGGTTTGGAATAATACGTATGATGAGCCAAATGGTAAATAAAGGTCTCATTTTGGGCTATGAGTGGCTGCACTTGACTGCGCAAACGACTCAACAGCTCTCCATCGCCATACACCCCGCGAATGTCAAAAAATATAGAGGCTTCAATGACGTTTTCAGGTTCGGGCGTGTTGATCCAATGTGAAAAATACTGCACCCATTTGGAATAAGGCTGTGTCCAATGCGGATTTTTGGCCATGATATTACCCTTACAATACGTATAACCCACCTCGTGTAAAGCATCACATACATATTGTCCCAACTGGTCAAAATATTTTTTCACTTCGGGTAATTTCTCGACAGGAACATCTTCAAATATAAGGGCATTGTCTTGATCGGTCAACAGCGTTTCTTCTCTACGACCTTCACTTCCCATCACTACAAACAAAAATCCGACGGGTGGTTTGCCCAACTTCATCAAACTGATTTCAATAATCCTCTGGGTAACCGCATCCGAAAAAGTAGCGGTAATATCCGTAATGTAACTCGGTAAAATATCGCTTTGAATCAAAGGTTTGATGAATTTGACCAACGATTGATGCGCCTTGACCAAATCTTTACTGGAATTGGAAGTCTTTACCTGATTCAATTGCAAGGATAAAGTGTTTTTGAGTTGCCGCAACAAGGCGTTCAAATTGATCATACCCATCCATTCTCCCGATTGGGTTTTAACGGGAATATGATTGATTTTATGGTTTTCACCAAATAGAAATGCGGCATTGATACTGGTGTTTTCAGAAATACTCACCACTGGCGAACTCATGATGAGATACACCGGATTGTCCAATCTCAGTTTGAGTGACAAAACCCTCTTTTGAATATCGGTAATAGTGATAATTCCCAATACTTGGTTTTTGTTTTGAACAATCAACAGACATTCCGTGTTTTTGCGCTCCATTTTTTCAATCGCTTCCTGAATGCTGGCTTCCATATCCAAACGGTGGATTTTTCCCAAATAGTCTTTGACTTGTTGCTCCAATAGAAAAGATGAAAATTTTTGAGCGTTGATTAACGTCATCCATTCTGCTTTTTCATGCTCTCGCACGGTAATATCTTCTATAATCCCATCGCATATCAGTTCTTGATGGTTTTCGTTTTCAATCACAATCAACGTTAGGGACACAATCAACGTCGAAAAATCCGATTTTTGAAGGTGTAACGTCTTATTGGAAACAAAGCCGCTTTTAAAGAGTTGGAATCTGATTCTTTTGATTTCGGTAGGTTGTATGATGAAATCGTAGAGGTCGGTTGTTCCCAAATCTTGAATGTGCTGATAGCCCAATAACCGCAGCGTCGTAGGGTTGGCAAATTCAAAAGAAGCTTTTTTTCCGAGTTTGATTCTGAAAAATCCAAATTGCAAATGAGACAACAACTTTTGATAATCCATCGCCGATAAGTGCGTTTCTCTATCGATACTGATATCCTTGATGATTAATATGGTGACCGATTGCTTGAGTTGATTGGATATTGAAACCGTAATCAACACCTCAATAGCCGCTTGATTTTTAGTGACCAACCTGATTTCATATTGGCCTTCTTCAATGTTTGAATCCGAGAATTTCTTGATCAATTCCCTGTTGTTTTGTTCGCTCACCAGCGTTTTTATTCCCAAGCCCATGAGTTCATCGGCTTTAAAACCGGTCATTTTGAGAAGGACATCATTGACAAAAGTGATGTTGCCGTCAATCAACATGATGAGACCTTCGGTAGAAGCTTCCACCAAAGATTTGTACTTTTCTTTGGATTCGTGCAATTCGTTTTCGGCTTGCCTTTTCTTCAATTCGATTTTCAAACTTTGGTAAAAAATGTACCATAACAACAGAGCTACCAGAAAGGCAATCACCAGCGTAATACTGATGAGTTTTTGAGTCAAAGATTGGATTTCAGCGCGCGCATCTTCAATGTATATACCTGTTCCGATGATCCATTCCCAAGGTTTAAACTCCTTTACAAAGGAAAGTTTGGGAACCGTTTGCGTCGGATCTTCTTTACTTTGCCACATATAATCGACATAACCTTCGTTTTCTTTTCTCACCAAAGTCACACAATCCACAAAGAGTTTTTTGCCATGAGCATCCGAAAAATCATGCAGTGATTTGCCGTCCAAATCGGTCCGGATGGGATGCATGACCATAACCGGCCTTAAATCGGTTATCCAAAAATAATCCAACATATCCTTTCCATACCTGATTTGTTTGATTTCAGCAATGGCTTTTTGTTGCGCTACCGCTCGGGTCCACACGCCTTGTTGTTCTTCCTTTTCATACTGTTGCACGATGCTCCACACCGAATTGGTCAGTTCGCGAATCATTTCTTTTTTTCGATCCATCAAACTCTCCTCAACAGAAGGTACGATAAACACAAAAAAGGAAACCAAAAAGAGAATAACCGCCAATATGGAAGGCAAAATAACCCTGAGAAAAAAGCCTTTGTTATTTTTAAAGGAAAGAAATCTTTTCATTTTGAAATTTGAATGTAATACCTTAAATCCGCAAGGATTTAATATTAGTGTTTATATATCAGTATTTTAATTCAATTTTTGGGGCTGCATTTTCTGTCTAAATTCGTGAATTTGTGGCCTTTATAAAACCATGAATAATCATACGAATATAAATGAAAATCTTCAATAAATAGTTGATTCATCTCAAGAGTTGATGGGTTGTCTCTCAATTTCCGAAAAAATGAAGTAATAATACTGCTCAATATTAAGAAATAACCCAAAAATTATAGGATGCGTAAATTTGTGACCATATTAGAAGTTAAGAATAGTATAATTGAATAAAAAAGAAAGATTACTTAAAATTTTTAACGTAAATTGCACCCGATTTTCAACTCAAAAATTTGAAACCATACGTCTCTGAAAATTAACAAATTAAAATTTTGAACACAGGATTGACGTGCTATGTGTTCCTTTAAAACAAAACATTAACACATGAAAAAACTAATTATTGCTGTTGTTGCATTGGTGACTTTGGCTTCTTGTAATCAACAAAAAACAGGCTATGTAGATGTAGCAAAAGTAATGGAAGAGTATGATGCCGTGAAAGACATGGAAAAAGAGGTGAAAGCCAAAAGTGATGCTTTTCAAGCAAAATATGAGCAAATTGCTGCTCAAATGGATGCTCAAATCAAAGCAAAAACAATGAGTCAAGCTGATGCTCAAACACAAGGACAACAATTGCAAATGGCCTATCAACAAGAAGGACAAGCACTCCAACAAGAAACAGAAGCCATGCAAAAAAAATTGATTGACGATTTCAAAGAATTCGTAAAAGAATATGCCAAAAAGAATGGTTATGCTTTTGTATTGGGATCTAATGAATCTGGAAATGTATTGTATGGAAGTGAGAAAGCCGATTTGACCGAAAAAATCATCGATGCCATCAATGAAGATTATGGTTCAGGTGACAAAACTGAAAAATCAGCCAAAGAAGAACCAGCTAAAAAAGACGCTGCCAAAGAAGAACCAAAGAAATAAAACGTTCTCAAAATATAAAAGCCGTAAACAAAATAGTTTACGGCTTTTTTTATGCGATGATTTAATTTTATTTTCCCTTGTTGACTTCTTTGATGTAATTGTCCAAAGCAGCAGTCATAGAAGGCGCCTCCTTCGTAGGGGCTTCAATATTGATAACCAATCCGGCATTGCGGGCTGCGTCTTGGGTTACTTTTCCAAAAGCAGCTATTCGCGTATTGTTTTGTTGGAAATCTGGGAAATTTTTAAATAAAGATTCAATTCCTATCGGACTGAAAAAAACCAAAATATCATAATACACATCTTTCAAATCCGATAAATCACTGGCAACGGTACGATACAATATAATTCGATCCCAGTTTATCCCAACTTCATTTAATGCTTCAGGAATTTCCGCTTTTAATTGGTCAGAAGTGGGTAATAAAAACTTTTCTTCTTTGTGTTTTTTAATCACTTTGGCCAAATCACCTATCGTTCTCTCCCCTACGTATATCTTTCTTTTTCTATATACAATGTGATGTTGAAGATAATTGGCAACCGCTTCAGATAAACAAAAATACTTCAATTCAATAGGTACCGAATAACGCATTTCTTCAGCAATTCTAAAGAAATTATCTACTGCATTTCGACTGGTAAGTATAATGGCTGTATATTGAGTAATGTCGATTTTTTGATGCCTAACATCACGCGTATCGACTCCTTCTACATGTATAAAAGAACGAAAGTCAATCTTTACTTTGTGCTTTTCTACTACTTCAAAATAGGGGGAGTTTTCGCCTGGAGTAGGCTGCGAAACTAAGATTGTTTTTACTTTCATCAGTTAGATTAACGTTTTTAAAACTCCAAATGATTGGAAAACCTAAAAAAAATATCCAATTATACTTTTAAAAACAGCCTAACCCAAACTCCATTTATATACTAAAAGGAGCGGTGCTATTTCAAGGGTGCAAAGGTATAAAATAAAATAGAATAAACTTACAAATGTAAATCTATTCATAAATTTTACAAAGTGAAAATATCTGATGCTCAATAAAATCAGGTAAAATCCCAATACAAATTTTATATACGGTCCTTGCCAATCGAAATAATATACCCCAAAAATTACTAAAACCAATAAATACAAATTGATGCTGAAATAGTAACTCATCTTGGTGTAAACTGCATGGTTGTGTAACAATTGCATATCAAATATCCAAGCAAGAATACGACCTATTATGAACCTAAAAATCCAATACGACAATACCAACCCCATGATCAATAATAATGGATTCTTCAAAGTGGATAAAACATTTGGATATTGATTTTGAAAAAGTAAATAAAAGAAAATGGAAAGAGTGAGATTGGAAGCTGTAAAAAGCAAAATGGTAAATCCTTTTAACAATGTATCAGAAGTGTTTTCATACATAGAAAAGTAAAGTGAACTAAATGGTAAAACCAACAATTGTCTCAATCTATCCTGATCGAGAAAATTGACCACAAACAGCATCAAACCAATACCTAAAAAAGTAAAAGTCAACCAATCATAATTGATGATAATCCGTTCTACAGCTTCCATGTTTTTGTAATTGCCGCAAAATTAATTATTTTAAGCTGACAAAACTCGTTTTATTTTTATCGTACCCTAAATTTGTTATACTTCCCAATATTTAACAATTAACTAAGGAATAGTAAAGGAAAAAGTGTACAGAATTGGCGTAGTAATTTTGTTCTTTTTCAAGGCACAAATGGCAGCTAATAGCTTGCGTCTCTTAGCAAAATTTGAAACACAGAAAAAGGGCAAAAGGACAAGCCAAAATGGATTCTTTATTTCTTTACAATTCCTAAAGGCATTTCAAAACTTTGTGCTAATTTTATCCCGATTTTTAAAACAAATATGCGCAACTTATTATTGATATTGGGAATACTGGTTTTGTTGGTCTCCTGTAATGGAAATGGACCCAAACCTGAAACGACTGAGACCGCAGATACATTGGCTGTTGTACCAAACAAACGCAATATCAATGCCATCGGAATGACCCTTTCTCCCGAAGCTCAAGAATTTGTCAAAGATTGGACACAATACGTGCAATTTGATACTTTTATTACCCGTTATTTCGCCATTTCCAACTCAGAAGCTTTAAACAATGCTAAAGATTTGAGCAAAATGGCAACCGAAATGAAAGACAGTGTTCATTTTGAAATATTACAAACCGAATCGGTTGCAGCTCGATTCAACATATTGGACAACGAATGCAAAAGGTTAGCCGATATGTCCAATATTACAGCTATTACACCAGATGAAGTTTCTTTACAAATTAAAAAAATTTTGGAAGCGTATTCAGGCGTCAATGCCAAGTTAAATTCGGTTTTGGCTGTGGAAAATCTAGAAACTGAATTGCATTTGGATCCCGATTTTCAAGCTATTTTGACTCAAACGCCCAAAGAAGATCAAAAAGAACCGGAACCTAATCCTAACCAAGTACAGCGCAACAATTCAACCCCTTCGCAACCCAATTCCGAATTGGAAAGAAAAAAAGTGTTGATGCAAAAAAAAATCCAAGCAGATAAAAGAAAGGATTTGAAAACCCAATGATTTTAACCGATACCCATACGCATTTATACAGCGAATTGTTTGACCTAGATCGAAATGAAAGTATTCAAAATGCCTTAAACGAAGGTGTTTCTCGATTTTTTGTTCCGGCTATAGATGCAACTTATACCCAAAAAATGCTCGATTTGGAAAGTCAATATCCCAATCATGTCTTCTTGATGACCGGATTGCATCCAACGCATGTCAAAGAAAATTATAGGGAAGAATTGGCTCATATCTTAAACCAATTGGAACAGAGAAAATATTGCGCCATCGGTGAAATCGGCATTGATTTGTATTGGGACAAAACTTTCTTAAAAGAACAACAAGAAGCTTTTGTCACCCAAATTCGTTGGGCAAAAGAACGTAAACTGCCCATTGCAATCCACGCTCGAGATTCATTTGACGAAATATTTGAAATTCTAGAAACCGAAAAATCTCCCGATTTAAGAGGCGTTTTACATTGTTTTACCGGCAATTTACATCAAGCCCATCAAGCCCTCGATTACAATATGATGCTCGGAATCGGTGGTGTCGTAACTTTTAAAAATGGGAAAATCGATCAGTTTCTGCACGAAATCCCGTTGGAACACATCCTTCTGGAAACCGATGCGCCTTACCTAGCTCCGGTACCACATCGCGGGAAACGCAATGAAAGCAGCTACCTGAAACTCGTTGCCTTGAAACTAGCCGGGATTTATCAAACCGATTTGCCAACCATAGCCCATATCACAACCGAAAATTCCAAACGCTTGTTTGGGGTTTAAATTAAATGGTAGAAAATAGTAGAACCGTAATGGATTATCTATATAAAAATCTACTTATCAATAGATAAAAAACTAGCCACTAATACACGAATGAAAAGTATTTAAAATCTTTATGAATAAAAAAATATTTACACTAATCAATTGAATGCTAAGCATTCAATTATGCGTGAAAATTTAAAAAAATTCATCATTTTAATGAATATTTGTGAATTAGTGGCAAATATATAATGTGCTACGGGTTAGTAAGTATTTTTTTATCTTTACACAATCCTATTAATCGGGTACCATTTGATTTCATAATTTAAATAAACCGTACTATGTCAGTCAAAAATTATATAGATGCAAACCAAGATCGTTTCATCAGTGAACTCATCGATATTTTGAAAATTCCTTCCATCAGTGCCGATGCAACT
>JADZFW010000042.1 GCA_020854235.1 Flavobacteriaceae bacterium | reverse complement strand
CGGGAAACTTTACGTTGTACGATACGCAATGCCAAACCTTCAGCAATAGCCGATTTTCCTACACCAGGTTCTCCAATCAAAACTGGATTATTTTTTTTACGGCGACTTAATATCTGTGAAACGCGTTCTATCTCTGCTTTACGTCCCACTACAGGATCCAATTTGCCTTCAATAGCCAATTGAGTCAAGTCGCGACCAAAGTTGTCTAAAACCGGTGTTTTGGTCTTGCGTTGAGATTGTGGATTTTGAGGACCACGGGCAGGATTGAATGGATTATCTTGTTCTTGATTTCCCTCATCAGAAGGATATTCAGCTCTTGTGGTTTCTTCTATCGGATTGGAAAATTGCTCTTTGTATTCGTTTCTTACAACACTGTAGGTAGCATTAAACTGATGCAACAATTTAGTTGTTGGATCATTTTCATTTCTTAGAATACACAACAACAAATGGGCTGTATTTATAGAAGCATCTTTGTATAATTTTGCTTCCAAAAATGTGGTTTTTAAAGCTTTATCTGCTTGTTTGGTTAAATGTATAGTTCTATTGGGATTTTGATTGAGTGAATCTTTAGCGGGACTGATCTCTTCAATTTTTTTTCGCATCAATGCCAAATCAATTTGTAAAGATTTTAAAAGGGTTAAAGCTCTGCCCTCACCTTGACGAATTATACCCAACATCAAGTGTTCTGTTCCAATAAAATCGTGTCCCAAACGCAATGCTTCTTCTTTACTGAAAGCAATTACATCTTTTACTTTAGGTGAAAAATTATCGTGCATTATCTATCTTATTTCAGTTTTTGATTAATTATTTTGGAATTTTTGTGTTTCTTTTCAGCTTCCAAAGAAATGATTTTATTCCTGTTTTACCATGTAAAATTAGACCTTTTTTTGAGCCAAATAACAAAAAAAAATGTTTTAACAATTACTTTTCACAATTTCATTTTGTACTACATTGATTTTCAAGATATATTGACCATTTTTACTCAATTTTGATTGTTAATAAAATATCAAAAACAAGTTGTTATTATACTTTCAAAAACTTCAAAAAATTGTATCTTGCATCCCTTAATTTAATCATATCTAAACAGTATTAAACGATTATGAGTGACGGAGAGAAACTGATTCCTATTAACATTGAGGATCAAATGAAATCTGCCTACATCGATTATTCGATGTCGGTTATTGTGTCTCGTGCTTTACCTGATGTACGTGATGGATTAAAACCTGTACATAGAAGGGTTTTATTCGGAATGCATGAGTTGGGTATTAAAGCAACGGGTTCCTATAAAAAATCTGCTAGAATTGTGGGAGAAGTACTCGGTAAATATCACCCACATGGAGATACTTCTGTTTATGATTCTATGGTACGTATGGCCCAGGAATGGAGTATGCGATATATGATGGTAGACGGACAAGGAAATTATGGTTCTGTTGATGGTGACCCACCAGCTGCTATGCGTTATACAGAAGCCAGAATGCAAAAAATATCAGAAGATATGCTTGCTGATATAGAAAAAGATACCGTAGACCACAAACTCAATTTTGATGATACACTGGAAGAACCTACTGTATTACCTACTCGAATTCCCAATTTATTAGTAAATGGAGCATCTGGGATTGCAGTTGGAATGGCTACAAACATGGCACCACACAATATTACGGAAGTTATTGAAGGAATTGTTGCTTATGTTGATAATAAAGATATTACTATTGATGAGTTGATGCAGTATATCAAAGCACCCGATTTCCCTACAGGTGGTATCATTTATGGATATGAAGGAGTAAAAGATGCATTTCACACGGGTAGAGGTCGTATTGTTATGCGAGCTAAATCACATTTTGAAGAGATTAATGGACGTGAACATTTAGTGGTAACTGAAATTCCTTATCAGGTTAATAAAGCTATGATGATTAAGCAAACAGCAGACTTGGTCAATGATAAAAAATTAGACGGAATTTCAGATATCAAGGACGAATCTGACAGAAATGGTATGCGAATTGTTTACCATTTGAAAAGAGATGCAGTTCCAAATGTGGTATTAAATAATTTGTTTAAGCATACGGCTCTTCAAACCTCATTTAGTGTAAACAATGTAGCATTGGTTAATGGACGTCCTTTGCAATTGAACTTAAAACAGCTTATCAAATATTTCGTAGAACACAGACATGATGTAGTTGTTCGAAGAACGAAATTTGAATTGGATAAAGCAGAAAAAAGAGCTCATATTTTAGAAGGATTAATTATTGCTTCTGATCATATTGATGAAGTAATCAAAATTATTCGTTCTTCTAATGATGCTGATACTGCCCGTGAAAGATTGATGGAACGTTTTAGTTTCAGTGAAATTCAAGCACGTGCTATTGTTGAGATGCGTTTACGTCAGTTGACCGGTCTTGAACAAGATAAATTGAGAGCTGAGTATGACGAAATCATCAAATTCATAGCCGATTTAAAAGAAATTTTGGCCAGTGAAGAGAGAAGAATGCAGATAATCAAAGATGAATTAATCGAAGTTAAAGAAAAGTATGGCGATAAAAGACGTTCTATCATTGAATATAGTGGCGGTGATATGAATATTGAAGATATCATTCCCGATTCAACTGTCTTGGTTACCATTTCACATGCTGGCTATATAAAACGTACTGATTTAAATGAGTATAAAGTTCAAGCTCGAGGAGGACGAGGTCAAAAAGGTGTAAGTACTAGAGAAGAAGATTTCTTAGAACAAATGTTTGTTGCAACCAATCATCAGTTCATGCTTGTATTTACTTTGAAAGGAAAAGTGTATTGGATGCGCGTATTTGAAATTCCGGAAGGGACTAAGACCTCTAAAGGAAGAGCCATACAGAATTTGATTAATATTGAACCCGATGATAAAGTAATGTCTTATTTGGTTACACAAGATTTAAGAGATGAAGCATACGTAAATTCTCATTATGTCATCATGGCAACCAAAAAGGGTCAAGTGAAAAAAACTTCATTGGAACAATATTCCCGTCCAAGAGCCAATGGAATTGCTGCAATTACCATTCGTGAAGGTGATGAATTATTGGAAGTTAAATTGACAAATGGTGAAAGTCAAGTGATGTTGGCCGCAAAATCAGGAAAAGCTATTCGTTTTGAAGAGGCTAAAACTCGACCTATGGGAAGAACTGCATCTGGTGTTCGTGGCATTTTAATCGATGAAAAGACTGATGAATTGATTGGAATGGTTGCTATCAACGACCAATCAAGTGATATCTTGGTTGTGTCTGAAAAAGGATATGGAAAACGTTCCAGTCTTGAAGATTACAGAATAACCAATCGTGGTGGAAAAGGCGTTAAGACCATTAATATAACAGATAAAACTGGCGAACTTATCGCTATTAAAGATGTAACTGACAATGATGATTTGATGATTATCAATAAATCGGGAGTAACTATCCGAATGGAAGTCAAGGACTTAAGAGTTATGGGTAGAGCTACCCAAGGCGTTAGATTGATAAACATGAAAGATACTGATGAGATAGCCTCAGTAGCCAAAGTTGTAAAAGAAGATACTGATGCAACAGATGTAGATTTATCTGATACAGAAATTGGCACGGAAATTGAATAAAACATTTTGTATAACTAAAATTAAATATTAAAATCTCTTTTAAGATGAAAAAAACAATTATTTTGGCTGTAGCTTTTATTTTAAGTGTAGCAACATTTGCTCAAAAAGACGAAATCAAAGCTGCTGAAGCTGCAATGAAAGAAAATAATTTTACTCAAGCAATTAGTGTATTAAAAGGAGCCGAAAATTTACTAGTTACTGCTAAAGACAAACAAAAAGCACAATACTATTTGGTTCTAGGTAAAGCCTATTTTGCAAATGGAACAACGCCAGCAAATTTTCAACTCGCATCTCAGTCTTTGAATAAAGTTATTGAGATTGAAAAAAATGGTTCTCAATCATATACTGAAGAAGCTTTATTAACAATCAATAATTTGATTCAAAAGATTGTTGAAAAAGCCTCTGCATCCTATTCTGAAGGAGTAGAATTATCAAAAGATGAAACTAATCATGCCTTATCAGTTGAAAAATTCAATGAATCTGCTAAGGGGTTTGAAGAAGTTTATAATTTAAGTGCCCGTGATACTGCTTTTTTACAAAATGCTGCTTACGTATATTATTTTGCAGAAGAATACCAAAAATCAATTGATAATTATAAAAAATTATTAAATATTGGATATACTGGAGCTGGAACTGTTTATTCTGCGAAAAGTGTAGTTAATGATCAAGAAGTATTTTTCAATTCTAAAAAAGAAATGGACGATCAAGTAAAACTTAAACTTGTAGTAGATCCACAGATTAAAGCTAAAGAACCTCAAACAATAGAAATGAAAAAAATGATTGTTAAGAGCTATTTGGCTATGAAGGATAATGCAAAAGCTTTGGAAACTATTTTAGAAGCCAAACAATCTGCTCCACATGATTATGGTTTATTAGTAGATGAAGCCAATGTTTATTATGCAATGGGTGATAACATGAAGTTTAAAGAAAAATTAGAAGAAGCAGTTCAAATTAATCCTACAGATTATGTATTACATTACAATATTGGAGTAATGAAATCTGATTTAAAAGATTTGGATGGAGCTATTGAAAGTTACAATAAAGCAATAGCCTTAAAACCTGATTACGTAGATGCATACAATAATATTGGCGCTGCTGTTTTAGCAAAAGCAGAACCTATTGTTGAAGAAATGAATAATAATCTAAACAATTTTGCAAAGTATGATGAATTACAAGCAAAACAATTGGATATATACAGAGAAGCATTACCTTATTTTGAAAAAGCTTTTGAGTATAAACAAGATAATTTAAGTGTTGTTCAAGCATTAATGGGCATTTATGAACAATTGGAAATGTATGAGAAATCTAAAGAAATGAGAGTTATCTATAATAGTTTAAAAAATTAGGAACTCAAACTTTAACAATTATAATCCTGAAATTAATATTTTCAGGATTTTTTTTATCTAAATTTGCAAGATGTCAAGAGTAATTGCAATAGATTATGGATTAAAACGTACTGGCATAGCTGTTTCCGACGAATTGCAGCTTATTGCCAGCGGACTTACAACTATTGAAACTAATGGTTTATTAATGTTTCTTAAGGATTATTTTCTTAGAGAAAGTGTTGCATTGATATTGGTTGGACAACCCAAACGATTTGATAATTCATTTAGTGATATCGAAACCACTATTCAAGAGTTCATTCTCAAACTTCAAAATCAGAATCCAGAAATTCCAATCAAAAGAATAGATGAGAGATTTACTTCAAAAATTGCCTTTCAATCTATGATCGACAGTGGTATGAAGAAAAAAGAAAGAAGAAACAAAGCAAATATAGACGAAATTAGTGCAACTTTAATTTTACAATCCTACCTTTATTACAAATAAAATAGATTATATTTATAGATATTTTATAGTTCAATGCTATAATTTCCTTTTTCTAGAATATAATTTTTATTTTTGCATCTTATATAGTTAAATTCCTTAATAATATTTTCAAATAATTCCAAATGAAAAATTTACTAATTAAAATTTTAGTATTATTCTTTTTAAGTATTCATCTTTCAGCTCAAGATAGTATTCAAAAAACAACTAATATGAATATTCAAGTTCTAGACAAAGGGAATTTAATGGAACAAAAACAGTTTATTATTGAAAATTCATTTGTGAAAGGAAGTTTTATTTCAACTAAAACAGATTGGTTAAACAAATTCCATACTCATATATTGGATAGTGTCAACAAATTAAAAACCGAATTAACTGTTGCCAAACAGCAAGCTACTACAATATTAAATGAAAATAATGCTTTAAAATCTGAAGTTAGTCAAAATGAAGAAATGTTATTAAAAAAGGATACCATTTCTTTTTTAGGAATACCTATGAGCAAAATTGCTTACAAATCAATAATGTGGATTTTGGTTATTTTATTGGCTGCTGGATTAGGATATTATGTTTATAAATTTAAAAATAGCCATGTATTAACAAAAGCAGCTATACAACGATATGAGGAATTGGAAGAAGAGTATAAAGAATCTCGATCTAGGTCTTTAGAAAGAGAACAATTACTCAACAGAAAGCTTTTTGATGAACAGAAAAAAAATAATAAATAAGTCTTTATATCATGAATGATTTGATTATTGATTTATAAAATCAATTTTAAATGTAATCGATAGAAAACTAAAAATCCCACTTAAAGTGGGATTTTTTTTGTTTAATTTACGTTTTATTTATTTGCATTATTAATAAGTTCATCGGCTTGGATTTGGGATTTTTGGATAAACTCATCCCCTTTTTTTGTGGCTGTATCAACTATCTGTTTGGCTTTTTTATCACCTTCTTTAACCAATTTATCTGCTGCCGTTTGGGCAGCCATTTTTTTCAATGGATTATCTCCAGCATTTTTCAACAACTCGTCTCCAGCTTGTTTGGCCTTATCTCTGGTTTCTTGAGCCAATTTTTCAGCTTCAGCAACCAATTTCTCCTTTTGCAATTTAGCCGTAGCCATCAACTTATCTGATTCAATTTGAGCTTTAGCTAATGCATCATTTTTAACCGTTTCAATTTTATCTTGAACAACTTGAGTTACCGTTTCAGCTAATGTTTCACCACTATTTCCCAATAGAATTGGTTTAATCTGAGGATTGGTTGCCAAACCAGTAATTTTAAATTTGGTTTTTACAACTTGACCAATATCTTTGTTTAAATCCAGTTTATTGGCAACACCAGCAATATTGTTTATAACACCATTTAAATTATTGCCTAATTTTTCTCTTGGGATATCCAAAGTAAGCTCCAAATTCAATTGTTTATCCAAATTGAAAGTTCCACTCAGTCCGGCTTGCATACCATTTAATTTAAATTGATTGGGTTTTAAAGTTAAAGTACCGTCTTTTATTGTGAAACTGGCATTGAGTTTATCAATCTTTGGGTTTAATAATTCATTGATTTTCAATATTTCTCCAACTTTCTTCATTACATTAATACCAGTTGCAGAAATTTCATTGGTTTTAAAATTACCTTGCGAATTAATGCTTTTTAATATAGGATTCATATTTTCATCCAAATCAACATTCAAACTTAAATTGGAGAAAAAATTACCAGTCATATTTTTTAAAACTGGTGCATATGAACTAAACATATCAAATGAGTTTGCACTTTCTTTAATACCCATTTGATCTAGATTTATATTCAAATTACTTTTAGCATTTGTACCGGCAGTATTATAAAAACCACTCAACTGTACTTTTCCGCCTAACAAATTCATATTAAGATCGGAAAGTTTGATTTCTTGATTGGCAACTTTCATTACACCAACTATGTTATTTAAATCTAGTTTTTGGTATTTAATTTTATCAGCTGTTAGATTGAAATTTAAATCTAAATTGGCTGGAACTTTTATTATTCCTGTTGCTTTGGTTTCAGTTGATTTAGATTGATTTTTATTTGAAGCTTCAATTGAAGTATCTGTCATAAAATCATTTAAATTCAAATATTTAGATTTCCCATAAAAATCACCTTTAAGCACTTCGTTTTTACCCAAAAAATAAGCTAAATAATTTGAAATAGAACCAGTAAGTGAGAAATCATTTGCACCAATAATACTGTTGAATTGCGTAACGTTGAGTTGTGCCGGACTTAGATTTAATTGAGCAGAGGGTATTTGCACAATATCTTTAAAGGCATCAGATTTCATTTTGAAATGAGTCAAATTAAAAAATCCTTTGGCATTGATTTTATCTACTTGTTGATTGGCCATGGCTGAAACCAAACCACTAAATGCAATATCTGCATCCAATATACCTGATAAATCTTTAATTTGCTCAAATTTTATAGCTTGATTTACTTTATTAAAATCTAATTTTGTTTTAAAAGCAGCACTTATAAATGGATCCGACATGGGTTGTTTAACGTTTAAATTTCCCGAAATACGACTTCCAGCAATATCAAACAAAATCTTAGGCAAGTCTACAGTCATTGTATTCAAATCGCTTCCCCCTTTAAAATCAACATCCGTTAATAAGTTAATATTACTTATTTTTTCAGGTAAATCAGGATATTGAATACTGGCATTTTGAACATCAACCAATAATTTGAATCCAGGTAAATCTGTTTCAGTACTATGTCCTTTCACAAAACCCGATAATTTGGCTACACCACCTGTTTTAACTCCTGTCAAATCGGGCATATAAACTTTTGGTACCAAGCTCAATAGTTGTGCAATATTGGCATTTTCAGTTTTGTAATTAATATCCATAACAATCTCATTTTCTTTCATTTCCACAAATCCATCAGCCTTAATTGGGAGATCATTTATAGTTGCCAACGTATTTTTTAAAGTAAATTTGGTAAAATCACCTGAAATATCAAAATCAGTAGTGACATCTGCTTTAACTTTATGCAAATAATCAATATTACCGTAAGTAATAGTTAATATATCAACGGTACTTTTAGTTTTGAGTTCGTAAATTTTTTCAGACAACTTTCCACTACCTTCATGGTTAAGATTTATTAATTCAGCTTTAAATCCCATGGATTTATCATCATAAATAAGGTCAGAATTTTTTATAAAATATTTTTTTAAATCAATATTGAATTTTGAAGGTTCAGATTGGGCATCATTTGGCTTAGATATATCATAATTTGATTTTCCGTTTTCCAAAACCAAAATATTAACTTTTGCTTGCTCTACTTCTATCTTTTTAATTTTGATTTGATTACCTCCAAATACGCTTTTGATATCAAGCGTTAGATTTAAATCTTTTGCTTCTAATAACCTTATATTTTTAAATGCATCAACACCATCAACTGTAAGTTTTTCAATTCCCAAATTAAAATTAGGGAAACTCCTAAATAATGATAAATCTACATCTTTGAAATCAACTTTTGCATTGATATTTTTATTGATATCGGCTTTTATATAATTGACAATCTTATCTTTATAAAAATAAGGTATGGCAAAAGCTGCTATGATAAAAAGTAAAAAAACAACAGAAATGATTTTGAGAAATTTTTTCATTTTAAATAAATTTTTATGGATTATTTTTTGAGTAATATGACACAAAAATACTTAATATTTTTTTTCATTAATTGAATGTAAATTACTTTAACATTAAACTAACAGCATTGTAAAGATAAAGTTTTTAACACGAAAACGGTTGCGAACAGATTAATGATTAAAATCAGCAATATGTGTGTAAATTTAGCCAATATTCGCGATATAAAATCGTATTCAAATCATTTTCAAATGAAGAAAACAGCTACTTTCATAATGCTTTTATTTAGCATTCAATCATTTACACAAGTTCACACTTCTTATTTATGGCATATGCATCAACCCACTTATTGGGGTGAGGTAAGTCAAAGTAATCCAAACAGATACCAATTGGTAAAGGAAAGTCAGGATTTAAAACTAAACGGTACCAATACATATACAGATGGATTGGCGCATCCACTCAATAATTTGGAAGAAATATTCGGGTTACCAGATCGAGTAAATGCTTATCAATTTCAGCCCAAGAATGCCGTACAAAGTATTATGGGATATCCAAAGGCAGGTGCTCAAATGACTTATGGAGGTTCTTTGATTGAAAATTTGAATTCGCTTGGAGTAGCAAATCAATGGGGCTATTCTTCCGGTTGGAAAAATGATGTAAATACAGCTCATTCTTGGTTAACATCAGGAGGAAAACCGAGATTGGATGTGATGGGTTTTACCATGCATCACACACTTTCACCATTGGTAAGTGACGAAGTATTAAAGAAAGAAATCCAGGCTCATAAATATTATCAAATACAACAATTTGGTTATTATTCAAATGGATATTGGCCTGCCGAAGCCTCTTTTTCTGAAAGAATAATTAAAGTTCTCGTTGAAGAAGGATTTCAATGGACTGTAGTAGCCAATTCACATTTAGCTAGAACTTTAGCCGATTATCCATTGGTGTTTGGAACCAACGGTTGTAATATTGATCCACCCAATTTGGCTGATAAAGTAAGTACATTAGGTATAAATTGGCACAATGGACAAATAGATGGTAGAGGTGGGCAATTTGCTGCTCCTTATTGTTTTATGCCGCACAAAGCCAAATATGTTGATCCTGAAAATGGTACTGAATACAAAATTTCTATAGTTCCAATGGCAGATTTGGACAGCTACAGAGATGGATTTTCCCAACAAGGAGTTAGCAATATTCAAACAAATATAGCTCCTTATGCTTTGACAAATCGTCCACCGTTAGTATTATTGGCACATGACGGAGACAATGCATGGGGAGGCGGAGCTAGTTATTATGGTGAGGCAGTTCCCGGATTTACAAATGCTGCTGCAGGATCGGGTTATGTTCCTACAACAATCGAACAGTACTTATCAGATTTTCCAGTTCCCAATGATGCAGTTGTAAAAGTAGAAGACGGCTCATGGTTTAATGCTGCCAATGATTGGGGATCTCCACAATTTATCAATTGGTTTTGGCCGCTCAATGTGAGTACTGATAAATCCAAATTTAATCCAGATGGATGGACTGAAGATGTGCGTAATATGGCAGTATTATATGCTGGTGAGAATTATTGTATTATGGCCGAACAATTGGAAGGTGGTGTTGATATTGCGGATGTTGTAAATCCCAATTCTAGTTCAAGTCCCGCAGAAAAAGCTTGGCATTTTTTACTTCCAGGATATGATAGTGGCAATGCTTATTATGGTTTGGCATTGGATTTAGAAATAAAGTCTACATTGGCTACCAACAGAGCCATTGAAAGAGCACAAGTAACGCTCAATGCACATCCAAATGTAGATTTAACCAAACCATCAGTGATGTCACCACAACGTTATCCATACAATCCTGGTAACATTGGTTTTGGTCCAAATTACGGATATCAACAAATTTTAAATGATGCCGATTTTGCTATTTGGACATTGGCATACGATGTCAGTGGTATTCAATCGGCTATCTTAAAATATCGGGTAGATGTAGATGGAATCAATCCAATGACTACAAATTTCAATGAAACATATGCTGGTGGAAGTGAAGTTGGAAGTTGGATTTCATTAAACATGACTGAAAAAATAATTCCCAAAAACAATATTACAAACAATCCCGAGGTTAGTTTCTTTATGTTACCCGATGAGATTGCCAATATGTATTACGCTTATGTTAATGGAATTTCGAATAAATTATTGGATTATTACGTAGAAATAACCGATACAAAGGGCAATCTTACTAAAACTAAAATTCAACATGTGTGGGTTGGAGAAAATCTCAATGTAAATCCAAGTATTTCATTCACACCTGAAACAAATTATTCTGCAACTCCCATTTCAGTTACCATAACAGCATCAGACTCATCTGATTCAAATCCAACTATTTATTATACAACTGATGGCTCTGAACCAACAACATCTTCAAGTTCTGCTTCTGTTTCTGTTGTAATTCCGATAGCTATAACCACAACCTTTAAGGCATTTGCCAAAGACAATGAAGGCAACCAAAGTGATATTATTACCAAAACCTATTATATTGGCGAAGTATCGACATTAGCAGTTCATTTCAAGCCACCTACAACATGGGGAAGTATCGTTCCTAAAATTCATTATTGGAATGCTACTCCAACCGGAAGTGTAGCAAACACTACATGGCCAGGCGTTGAAATGCAACCAGAATGCAATGGTTGGTTTGTTTATACTTTTACCGGTGTTTCCAGTATTAACATCATATTTAACAATGGAAATGGCGGTGTTGGAACAAATCAAACTCCCGATTTAACAGCCACCACTGAATCTTGGTATGAATGGGGAACAGGATGGCTGAGTTCTTCACCTTCTATAGATGACCCATGTTTGTCAATAAATCCCGCAGGAGGAACCTATACAACAGGAAATAATGTTAATGTCGCTTTAACTGCTTCAAGCACAATAAATGGAAATAGAACTATATATTATACAACTGATGGCACAACACCTACCACTTCTAGTAATGTATTTACAAATAGTGGGAATTTGAATTTAACGACTACAACCACTTTAAAAGCATTTGCTCAAAATGCTTCCAATCAAAGTTCAACTATTCAAACCCATGTGTATACGTTTACCAATTCTGGAATTACAGTCTATTTCAGACCTGATCCTTCTTTGAATGGATGGAATGGGGTAATTCCAAAAGTTTATTATTGGAATGTAGTTGGAGGTAGTATTCCGGCAACTTCATGGCCTGGTGTTGCCATGACTGTTCATGAAAACGGTTGGTATAAATATACTTTTCCGAATGTAACCTCACTAAATGTTATTTTTAACAATGGTTCTGGTGGCGTAGGAACAAACCAAACTTCAGATATTACAAATATCACAGCAGATATTTGGTATGAATGGGGAATTGGCTTAGGTACAAATGATTTACTTTCAAAACATGTTAGAATTTTCCCCAACCCAACGCATGATTCCGTTAAAATAGACTCAGAATTTGAATTTGAAAACTACGAATGTCTAGATGCTATGGGTAGAATTGTTCAAAAAGGGAAGATCATTCAACAATCCATTGATTTTAAAAATCTTGAAGCCGGACTTTATCTTTTAATATTGAATGGAAATGAAGGTAATGCCAAATCCAAATTAATAATTCATTAAATAATTTCACAGGTGTATGGTAAACATTCCATACACCTGTGTACTTATTGTTAAGCAATTCAAAAAAAGTTAGGCTTTAATTAAAAAAAAAATTAAAAAAAATTTGCAGATTAGTTTTTTTATGTAGGTTTGAACTCTGATTAAAAAAACTTAAAAGTCCAAAGTCATGCAAATAACAGCCAATGATCCAAAACGTAAATCTTGGATTTCGGTACCCAAAGATTGTGATTTTCCGATTCAGAATATTCCATTTGGGGTTTTTATTACCAAAGACGATATTATTACCATTGGAACCCGAATAGGAGACAAAGTTATAGATTTGGGTGCATTGCAACAATTGGGTTATTTTAAAGGGATTAAACTTTCAGATGACGTTTTTTTACAAGACACCTTAAATGATTTTATCTCGCACGGTCGAAAAAGGTGGAGAGAAGTCAGGAATAGAATTGCAGATTTATTTGATGTTGAAAATACTGAATTACAACATCATACAGAACAAGTTTCTTTAATTTTATTTGAATTAGAAGAAATAGAAATGTTATTACCTGTTGATATAGGTGATTATACAGATTTTTATTCCAGTATTGTTCATGCAGAAAATGCCGGTAAAATGTTTTTTGGAAAAGATCATCATTTAACACCCAATTGGAAACACTTACCTATTTGTTATCATGGTAGGTCTTCATCAGTAATTAAATCGGGAACACCTGTTAAAAGACCCAAGGGACAGATCTTAGATGAGAATGGTCAAGTAATTTATACGGCTACGCGTAAATTGGATTTCGAATTGGAAATGGGTTATATCACTACTGATGGTTATCATTTGGGAGAACCCATTGAAATCAATGAAACAGAAGAACATATTTTTGGAATGGTTTTACTCAATGATTGGAGTGCTCGTGATATTCAGAAATGGGAAACTATGCCTTTAGGTCCATATTTATCCAAAAATTTTGCAACAACAATATCTCCATGGATTATAACAATGGATGCATTGGAACCATTTAGAACGCAAGGACCTATTCAAGACCCCAAACCTCTACCCTATTTACAAAAATCAGGAAAATTCACTTTTGACATTCAATTATCTGCTTCAATAAAAACAGAGCATGAAATTGAAACCGAAATATGCAGAACCAATTTCAAACATCAATATTGGACTATGAATCAACAATTGGCACATCACACTTCCAATGGTTGTAATTTACGTTCGGGTGATTTATTTGGAAGTGGAACTATTTCAGCTCCAGAACCTTCTGGATATGCGACCCTTTTGGAATTGGCTTGGAATGAAACCAAACCTATCACTTTAAATGATGGAAGTCAAAGAACATTTGTTCAAGATTATGATATGATCATACTAAAGGGATTTTGCGCCAATGATCATGTGAGAATAGGATTTGGAGAATGTTATTCCAAAGTA
The DNA here is from genome assembly GCA_020854235.1 of Flavobacteriaceae bacterium. Taxonomy (GTDB): domain Bacteria; phylum Bacteroidota; class Bacteroidia; order Flavobacteriales; family Flavobacteriaceae. The sequence continues at coordinate 67,768 of JADZFW010000042.1, read as the reverse complement.
CTTCCCGCGTCAAAATAATAATACTATAACTTCTCATAGAATTTTTTTTCATCAAAAACTTACTCTTTTGATAGATAAAGTCATCACATTTATCTTTTTTTAGTATTTTTGAAAAGTTTAAATGAGCTATTCTTACAATTTAAAAAATAATCCCATGAGATTTAAAAATTACTTTTATTTTATAGCCTTAATATGGCTAATTTCATCTTGTAGTGCCAGCAAACAAGCTGAAAACAATATTAAATCAGGTAATTATGACGAAGCTTTTGAAATAGGTTTCGACAAACTATCAAAAGATAAAGGCGATGATAAATTGGTGCTTGCTTTCAAACGTGCATTTGATAAAGCTAATGAAAGAGATTTAAAGCAAATTGATTTGTACAAAACACAAAACAATCCCTTAAATTTAAAAAAAATCTATGCATTATACGAAGCTTTAGATGCTCGTCAATACCAAGTCATTAGCTTACAACCTTTGTATCACAATGGAAAAGAAGTTGCCTTTAACATCACAGATTATTCCAATGAAATAGCTGCTTCCAAAAAAAATTATTCACAATATTTATTGAGTGCAGCCAATGAAAAAATGAAAGGAACTAAATTGGATGCCCGTGAAGCCTATAAAATGTATGGGGAATTGGAATATGTCAACCCAACTTATGTTTCTAATATTACAGATTTGATAAACCAAGCAAAAGCACGTGGCAGTAGTTTTGTATGGTTGAAATTGGATAATAAAATTTCCTCAGCCACTACTCAAGAAGATGTCAATGAATTATTGAGAATTGAAGAATCCAATATGAAAAATCCATGGGTCATTTATCACAACACCAAAGACAAAAAGATTACCTATGACTATGAAGTTAGTATTTTATTGAGTCATTTAAATATTGCACCTCAACAGGTAAATTCTGAACTTATACCACAACAAGCTCGTATCAAAGATGGATGGGAATATATATATGATTCAAATGGAAATGTAGCTAAAGATAGTTTGGGTAATGACAGAAAAAGAGACAAAATCATAACGGTTCAAGCTGAAGTAAGAGTTATGCAGCAGATTAAATCAGGACAAGTAGATGGTACAATTACCATTAAAAACTTGATAAACAACACTACGACTGCAAATACTCCCGTATTAGGAGAAGCCCGATTTGAAAATACATATGCTATTTTTAGAGGAGACCAAAGAGCCATTGAGGAAAAATATTATCAATTATTACAAAACAAAGAAGTCCCTTTCCCTATTGATTCAGAATTTATAAAGTATGCATTGGCTGATTTTAAAAATAAAATGTTACAGATTGTTGATAATCAATCATTTTAAATTGTAAAGAATAATTACACAACTTAAAATAAGGGATAATTCTAAATCAGATTATCCTTTTTTTTTATGTTTAAATGGATTAAAAATACAATCTAGATTTATAAAAAATTATAAATTTTGGCATATTATTTGATGAGATATATAGTTAACCAAATTTACAATTTATGTCTTATAAATCTCTTTTTATAGCACTTTTTTTCTCAACCATTACATTTTCTCAAACCTTAACATTAACTGATAAATCTACTGGAGAACCATTAGAATTGGCAACAATTATCAGTTATAAACCCAATATTTATACAACTACCAATATTAAGGGGCAGGCCAGTATTTCAGAATTTAAAAAATCTGAAAAAATTGAAATCGGGATGTTGGGATATACTACAACTTCTATTAGTTATAAGGAATTAGAGGCTTTACAATTTAATTACAGTCTTAGTCCAATAGCGTTGAGTATGGATGAAATCATTATTTCAGCATCTAAATGGAGTCAACATTCTGATGACATTCCTTCTAAGATTATTTCAGTTACGACGGAAGATATCGAATTCCAAAATCCTCAAACCTCTGCCGATTTATTGGGAAGTACCGGAAAGGTATTCATTCAAAAAAGTCAACAAGGTGGTGGTAGCCCCATGATTCGAGGATTTGCAACCAACAGGTTATTGTATTCTGTGGATGGAATTCGCATGAATACCGCTATTTTTAGGTCGGGAAACATACAGAATGTCATTTCGATAGACCCATTTGCTTTGGAGAAAACCGAAGTTTTGTTTGGCCCTGGTTCCGTTATTTATGGAAGTGATGCTATTGGAGGTGTCATGAGTTTTCAAACCCATACGCCACAACTTTCAATGACCCATGAAACTATTGTTTCCGGAAATCTTATTTATCGTCATGCTACTGCTAATCATGAGCATTCAGCACATTTTGACCTCAATACCGGTGGTAATAAATGGGCTGCAGTTACCAGTCTCAGTTTCAATCTGTTTGATGACCTTAAAATGGGAAGTAACGGTCCTGATGACTATTTAAGACCTTTTTATGTTATTAGAGAGAATGGGGCCGATGTAATTGTGATTAATAAAGACCCTGAACTTCAAGTACCTTCGGGTTACAATCAATCCAATTTTATGCAAAAAATTCGGTTTAAACCCAATAAAAAATGGGATTTTAACTATGCCTACCACTATTCTACTACTTCCGAATATTCGAGATATGATTATCATTTGCGTAAGCGAAATGGCAATCCAAGATATGGAGAATGGAGTTACGGTCCACAAAAATGGATGATGAATCAGGTCAGCATCAATCTGACATCTTATGAAAAATGGTTTGATCAGTTGAGTTTGAAATTGGCACAACAATTTTTTGAAGAAAGTCGCATCAGTAGAAATCTCAATAGTTCCAAACGCGAAATACGAACAGAAAAGGTAAATGCCTGGTCAGGAAATTTGGATTTTCAAAAGGCATTTGGAGAGAAAAACCAATTGATATATGGTTTGGAATACGTTTTTGACGATGTTAATTCTGCGGGTGATAATGTTAATATAAGCACAAACGAAATAGAAAATGGACCTTCACGTTATCCAATGTCTAATTGGAATTCTATTGCAGCCTATATTTCCAATCAACATAAATTTTCTGAGAATTTTAATTTCCAATCAGGATTGCGATATAATATTTATAAAATAAACGCACAATTTGACACTACATTTTATCCATTTCCTTTTACGGAATTGCATTCAAGTGACGGTGCATTAACTGGAAGCATCGGTTTTGTTTATAAACCTATTCAAAAATTTGAGATGAGTTTTAATGCTTCAACTGCATTTCGTTCTCCCAATATTGATGATATGGGAAAAGTATTTGATTCCGAACCAGGTTCAGTTGTTGTCCCCAATCCCGATTTAAAAGCAGAATATGCCTATAGTTTAGATTTAGGATTGGCCAAGATGTTTGGAAACCATGTTAAAGCAGATATTTCGGGTTATTATACCTATTTAGATCAGGCTATGGTTCGTCGGGCGTTCACTTTGAATGGAGAAAGTCAAATCATGTATGATGGTGAATTGAGTGACGTATTGGCACTACAAAATGCAGCCAAAGCCACTGTATATGGTATACAAGCCGGATTGGAAGTAAAATTGAACAACGGATTTGGAATTGAATCACAAGTCAATTATCAAAAAGGGGATGAAGAATTGGATAATGGTGAAACCAGTCCGTCACGTCACGCGGCACCATTTTTTACAAATGCATCTTTGAATTATCAAAAAAACAAGTTTAATTTTCAATTAAACACAGTTTACACAGGTGAAAAATCTTTTAACCAACTTCCGGTAGAAGAAAAGGCAAAAGACTATATGTATGCGTTGGATGCTGATGGTAATCCCTATTCACCTTCTTGGTATACCTTAAACTTTAAAGGTTCCTATGAATTTTCCAAATACTTAACATTGACTCTAGGTATTGAAAACATTACAGACCAAAGATACCGACCTTATAGTTCGGGAATTTCGGGAGCTGGTAGAAGTTTTATATTTTCTTTGAAAAGTAAATTCTAAATTGTATTTTATGAAATTTTTCATTAAAAAGAAACTTAAAATTCTGAGTGAATATGATGAATTATATAAAAACACAGTAATAGAATTAAATAAAGAGACTAAAATAGAATATTGTGAAAGTTTAATTCATAGAACCTTACATGATATTAAATTAATTAATGATCTAAATGAAATCAAATTTCACAAAGAACTCATACAAGCAGCAAAAGAAGAAATTATTAGATTAAAAAAATTATAAAATATTATATTTTTACCGACAATCTATTATTGTCGGTTTTTTTTTATTGAAACTTATATTGAAATCAATATGTTTAAGTAAAATTTATTTTGATAATTAATTTACGCATTCTCTAATGTTTACTTAATTTTGCCCACTTATCCAAAAGAAAACATGAATCAAGATTATTTACAGTTTCAGGCACAAACCTCGCTACATCCAATGGGTTTGGATATTTCATCAGCCAAAGGAAGTTATGTTTATGACAAGCAAGGCAAAGCCTATTTGGACTTTGTTGCAGGTGTTTCAGCCAATTCACTGGGACATAGTCCCCAAGTAGTTCAAGAGGCTATGATCGACCAAATGAATTTGTACACGCATGTGATGGTTTATGGCGAATTTGTACAAGATGTACCTTTGGCATTATCCAAATTATTGGTTGAGAATCTTCCCGAATCATTAAATATGGTTTACCTAACCAACTCGGGGACTGAAGCGACTGAAGGTTCATTGAAATTGGCCAAACGGGTTACCGGAAGATTTGAAATCATTTCGGCTCGTTATGCCTATCATGGCAATTCACAGGGTTCAATGAGTATCAATGGACAAGAATCTACCAAAAATGCTTTTAGGCCATTGATTCCAGGAACCAAATTTATTCAATTCAATAATTTGGAAGATCTTGATAAAATCACCTGCGAAACGGCAGCAGTTATTTTAGAAACTATTCAAGGAAGTGCCGGTTTTGTAGTGCCTGAAGTAGGATATTTACAAGCTGTGAAAGAAAGATGCGAAGAAGTTGGTGCATTGTTGATTTTGGACGAAATTCAGTCGGGAGTTGGGAGGACCGGTAAGTTATTTGAATTTATGTATCACGATGTAGTTCCTGATATCTTTATTACCGGAAAGGGATTAGGTGGTGGCATGCCAATAGGTGCATTTATTTCATCGAAAGAAAACATGATGCAATTGGTCGAAAATCCAAAATTAGGACATATCACCACTTTTGGAGGACATCCAGTCATTGCAGCAGCCGGATATGCTACTTTAAAAGAAGTACTAGCAAGCGGATTAATGTCTGAAATTGCAGCCAAAGAGCAATTTATTCGAGAAAAATTAGTACATCCCGCAATTCAATCTATACGAGGTAAAGGTTTGATGTTGGCAGCTATGGTAGAAACACCAGAATTGGCAACACAAATTATTTTGAAAGCATTGGATAAAGGATTGATTTTGTTTTGGTTGTTATTTGAAGGAAGAGCCATTAGAATTACGCCACCGTTAAATATTACCATTCAGGAGCTCGAAAAAGGGTGTGATATACTATTGGAATCAATAAATGAAGTAATTAATACTTAATTTAATCATTATTTACAATTTAAACATACGTCAATAATCATATATTGAAATTATAATATATTTAAAAATATATTAAACATATTAAAATTAAAACATGACCAATTCTGAAAAAACAAAAAAAGGCTTACAATTACCATTGATGGAAGAATTCTATACCATTCAAGGTGAAGGATATCATACAGGTAAAGCTGCCTATTTTATAAGAGTTGGCGGCTGTGACGTAGGTTGTCATTGGTGTGATGTAAAAGAAAGTTGGGATGCCTCTTTACATCCCTTGACTGACTCGGATCAAATTGTTGAAAATGCTGTTCAATATTCAAAGACTGTTGTGGTAACCGGTGGTGAACCACTGGAATCCAACATGCAATATCTTACTAAAAAACTACATGAAAATGGCATCAGTGTACACTTAGAAACCTCGGGTTCAGCTCCTATTTCAGGATATTGGGATTGGATATGTTTGTCTCCAAAAAGGAATAAACTTCCGGTCAAAGAGATTTTTACCATGGCACATGAATTAAAAATCATCATTCGAAGTAAGCAGGATTTTGAATTTGCGGAAGAACAAGCAGCACAGGTACAAGAACATTGCCAATTGTATTTACAACCGGAATGGAGTGTAAGAGAGAAAATGATCCCTTTGATTACAGCATACGTTATGAAACATCCACAGTGGAAGGTTTCTGTTCAAACACATAAATATTTAAATATCCCCTAGTTTTTAATTATTCCAGTTTTCAACACCCTAAACCATTAAGCAAATATTTCAATACATTGAAATTATTCACACTCTAGTTGCTTTTTGATAACTATTTCAACTTATATTCTAAAATATCGCCGGGTTGACAGTCCAAAACTTTACATATTGACTCTAAAGTAGAAAAACGAATAGCTTTTGCCTTTCCTGTTTTTAATATAGATAGATTGGAAAGAGTTAAATCCACTTTCTCAGACAGTTCGTTTAATGACATTTTACGTTTGGCCATCATCACATCTAAGTTTACAATTATTGGCATATCTTAAATAGTTAAATCGTTTTCATTTTGTAATTCTATTCCTTTTTGAAATACTTGTGCAATAACCAAAAGCGTTATTCCCATAAAAAACCATACATCGGCTCCTGCCAATTTTAAATTTTGTAAAAGAGGTAATTTTACGCCTTGATGTATCAAATTTTCCACAAATTCTGCACCCCAAAAAGAAAACAAACCAATTCCCAAAGCAATATAGGCCGTTTTAGAAATAAATCGTTTGACATGTTCATTAAATGGATTTGATAAATCAAATTTTTTATTGAAAAATATTTCTACGATAAAATAAAACATCAAAGCTTTCAACACAGCTACTATAATCATGATTGATGTTAAGGTTACATAATGACTTTGATTAAAAGAGTACAATTCGGATAAATTAACTTCGGTCCAAAATTTTTGAGCACCTACCGGATTAATTAATAATGTGAAAAATACATTGAAAATAAAACCGCCTGCTTCGATACATAAACCGATAAAAATGATCCACGAAAAAACATGTAAGGTTTTTAGAAAATAATCTTTTTTTGTTGACATTTTAGAATTCATTTAAAATTAGGGTACAAATATATACAAATTTATTAATAAACAATAAATATATATTTAATTACAAAACATTTAAATTAAAACACAATAAACACTGATTTAAATAATCATTTTATAAACTAAGCATTTTGGGTGTTTAAAATAAACACTGATTGGTTTCGGTACAGTAATAGAATAACGAGATTTAATATCGTAAGAACTAGATTTAATGTTGAAAGACTTTTTTTGGTAGTAATTAAGTTTTTAATGGGATTGGTCATAGGATAATGTAAATGCGCTGAAACTTCCAACTATTACGTATATCGTCCAATTGTTATTTTTTTTAGTTCATTGCTTTTAAAAGTTGTATTTTTGATATTGAATTTATTTAAACTTTTTTCAATTGGCTGTAAAATTATCTTTTTGCCCCATATTTAATTTTTTTATTACTCCGTAGCGCTACTATGTAGTGCAAAAAACTAAATATGGAACAAAAATTTTAATTTTTCGCTATAATCAAAAAAGTTTAAATGACTTCATTGAATTTTATGTCAAAAAAGTATTTATACATCATTTACATTATTTTTTGGGCGACAAATAGCTTGTTTGCTCAACACATGCCTTATATTAATTACACAACCCACAACGGTTTGCCGCAAATACAGGTTCAGTTTTTACATCAGGATAGTAAAGGCTATATATGGGTTGGTACCAAAGGTGGTTTAGCTAGATACAATGGTGAAAACTTTGAAATTTTTCTCAAAAACCAATATATTTTCCGCATTGATGAATCAACACAAGGTGATATCATGATTGGTACCAGAAAGGGAATTTACAAGTTTGATAAAGGCAAAATGATTCTTCTACATCAATTCACTGAAGCCACCTCTTTTTTGATAGGAAATGAGAAATATTGGCTATATGATGCGCATTCTATCAAGGAAATTCAAAATGGGAAAATAGTACAAACATACCAAACAAACGTGATTTTTTCACATTTTGCTTATTCCAATTATTTTGATTCTAAAAGTAATATAGCCTATTTCAGAATAAAAGATTCTTTAAATATATTGAGATATATTCAAAATGGCAAACTAATCAAACAGACCTTTAAAGGTGCCATATCACTTGAAAAGTTTGAAAATGGAAATGTTTATGTGGTAGAACAAGACAATCTACACATTACGGTTCAAAATCCATTAACAAGACACATCTATTTTACAGCTGATTTAGAAAAAGGAATTTTGAAAAATTTCAGCATCAATGATTTACCGGTTGATTTGCATTTATTTCGATATGGATTTCAGTACTATTTATTAAATCGTAAAAACCATTCAAGCGAACACCTTTCCTTCCCTATTTTAAAAATGCCTTTTGATGCCATCATGGATTTTGATGGCAATTATTGGGTTGCAACAGACAATGGATTGTATCAAGTAGGAAATGGAGCATTAAAAATGTTTCCTAAAGAATACATGAACGACGTTTGGACGCTTATAAAAGGAAAAAATGGTAAATATTATTCCGGTGAATATACGGTGGGTTTGTTTGAAATGCAACCGGAAACACATTCCAAGGTTAAACTACCTACTCTTCAACCAAACGGCAAACCTGAAACGGAGTTTTATTATGGCGCTTCAACTGATTCTTCGGGAAATCTATATTTTCCTACCCAAAACGGCATATTAAAATACGATTATCATCATTTCAAACGTATTGACCATGAATTAAGCATCATAACTCAATATGATCCCTATTCAAAATCAACTATTGCCGGTCAGGAAAATGGTTTGGCTTTCTTTGATGCGAATGGTCAAAAAAAGATCTATAAAGATGAAAGTAAAAAACTGATTATTACGCGTCCAACTTGCTTTGAATTTAAAAATGAGCAAGAAATTTGGGTTGGAAGTTGGGAAAATATGGTCGTTTTTAACCGAGCATCGGGAACTTTTTCGGATATCAATAGATTGTTTAATCATGCTCCTAGTGATGGCGTTATTTCAATGGACAAAGATGCAAAAGGCAATATATGGTTAGGAGGAACAGATGGTTTGTGGTATTATAATCAAAAAAACAATCAATTTACCAAACTCAATTCTGACACATTTCAAACCTATATTTTGGATATAGAAGTAATCCAAGATAAGCATGTATTGGTGGGAACTTCACACGAATTATACATCATTGATTTACTCCAATTCAACCAAAATGGACAATTACATTACAAAATGTACAATTACCGAAATGGATTTGTAAGTGAAGAAATTGCACAAAATGGATTTATGGTTGATGGGAACAAAGTGTTTATTCCTTCTACTACTTTCACTTCCGTATTAGATTTAAGTAAGATTTCCTATACTCCCGATTATTTTAATGTTTGGGTAAGTAGCATCAACGATACAGGTTTGTCCAATTCAGAAGAAAATGGAAAAAGCACAATTCGGTTACCCAAATCTGTGAACAAATTGGAAATCAAATATGAAACAGTAGGATTTGGTTTGCCTACACAAAGCGTTTTTCAATACAAATTGGAAGGTTTTGATGAAAACTGGTCCGATTGGACACATCAAAAACAAGTGACTTATACCAATCTTAAATCGGGGAAATACACCTTCAAAGTAAGAGCCAAAAATGGAAGTCAAACCAATAGTTCATCATTTATTAAAGAAAGTGTAGTACATATTAAAGTATCGCTTCCACTGTTTCAAGAGCCATTTTTCTACCAACTCGCTTTTTTCCTTTTACTTCTGTTTTCTGGAACGACAGCCTATTTAGTTTATATATATTACAAAAACAGAATCAAAGTAGCTGAAAACGAACGCAAACTCAAATTTCATGAGATTGCAACGCTTCAAGCACAAATGAATCCGCATTTCATTTTCAATTTTTTATCTTCTGTACAAAGTATTATCAATCAGCATCAACCGGAGAAAGCCAATGAGTATTTGGTTAAATTTTCTCGTTTGTTACGATCTTATATGGAATCTTCTATCAAAAGCACCCAAATTTTGTCGGGAAATATTACCAATAATGAAATCAGTATTAAAGATGAAGTAGAAATGCTCAAAATGTATATGGATTTGGAAAAGATGAAATATCCTGAAGGCAAAATCAATTATGAATTTGATATTGAAAATCAGAATTTATTGAATAAAACCATACCACCCTTGATTATACAGCCTTTTGTGGAGAATGCAATCAAACACGGTATTTTAGCTAGTACTAATCAAGGCTTGATAAAAATAAATATTGCAGAACAAGACGATGCTATCATTTGTTTGATACAAGATAACGGTATAGGCAGAAAAGAATCATTACAACGGAAATTATTGTCTATTCCTGCCAATAAATCAAGAGGTTTGGAATTGATCAAAAACCGTGTGGAAGTATTAAACCAATTGGGTTACCATATTGATATAACCTTTATCGATCCGGATGAAGGTGGAACGATAATTCAAATTAGAATTGGTTGATTTTAGTCCCGATTTAAATGGGAGAATTAATATTGCAATATCGATACGCATTATTTTAAAAAACTAATTTAAAAATGTCAAGTAAATATAAAGCACTTATTGTTGAAGATGTTAAAACAACTTCAGATTATATTCTCGATAGAATCGAAAAACTTTGTCCAGATATTGGATTTATTGACCAAGTATACGATTTGGAAGAAGCGGCTCTTGCTTTAAAAAAGCAAACTTATGATATTGTATTTTTAGATATACAAATGCCAACAGGAACGAGTTTTGATTTATTGAAACAACTTTCTGAAGAAGGACATATCAATTTTGAAATCATTTTTATAACCGGAGAAAGTGCCAAAGAGTATACTTTGAGTGCTATCAAGTATTCCGCTTTGGATTTTTTATACAAACCATTGGATGACAGTGAACTGATACAAGCCGTTCACAAGGCTTCAGAAAAATTACGAAATCAAAATTACAATCGACAAGTACAGATTTTATTGGAACATATAGGTAATAATGAACAAGTCAAATCACACAAGATTGCGTTTTATCTCCATAATGGAATTGTTGAATTGGTTGATATACACGATATTGTGTATTTGAAAGCCGATGGCGTTATTTCATATATTTATTTGGAAAATGGCAAACAATTGACTACCAATAAGAATTTAGGATATTACAAAGACATGTTGGTTTTAGATTACGATTTCAAACAGATTTCCAACAGTTTATTGGTAAACACCTTATTTATCAAGCGATACAATCACCACGAATTATTGGTTTCATTGACCAATGGAGAACACTTGTATGCTTCCAAAAGATTTGGTAAAGAATTAAAAGATTCATTGGAATCCAAAAAGAAAACTGGTGGATTTTTCAGTTGGTTTAGGTAATTAAATTAGTGATTTTCATATAAAGATTTACATCTCATTGGAAATCATAAAAAAATTACAAAAGTGCTTCAACTATCATTTTTTCAGTAACTCTTTCAGCTTCTGCTTTGTAATTTTTGACTATTCTATGGTGTAAAATAGCATAAGCTACCGCTTTAACATCTTCCTTATCGGGAGAAAGTTTACCTTTCATGACAGCATGCGCTTTAGCCGCCAAAATCAAGTTTTGAGAAGCCCTAGGACCGGCGCCCCAACTGATGTATTTATTGACCATTTCATGTGCATTTGGCGAATTGGGACGGGTTTTACTCACCAGATTTACAGCATATTCAATTACATTATCGGCGACAGGAATGCGACGTATCAAATGTTGGAATTCGATGATTTCCTCGGCACTAAAAACATTATTAACTTGTGCGACAGAATCATTGGTCGTAGATTTGACAATATCCACTTCTTCAGAAAAACTAGGATAATCTAGATTTATTGAAAACAAAAAACGGTCTAATTGTGCCTCAGGCAAAGGATAAGTTCCCTCCTGCTCTATTGGGTTTTGGGTAGCCAATACAAAAAACGGCATTGATAAAGGATGATTAATCCCAGCAATAGTTACCGATTTTTCCTGCATAGCTTCCAGCAAAGCAGATTGGGTTTTTGGTGGTGTACGGTTTATTTCATCAGCCAAAATCACATTGGCAAAAACAGGACCTTTGATAAATTGAAACTTTCTATTTTCATCTAAAATCTCACTTCCTACAATATCAGAAGGCATTAAATCGGGAGTAAACTGTATGCGTTTAAAATCAAGTCCCAATGTTTTGGCGACTGTTGACACCAAAAGTGTTTTGGCCAAACCGGGTACGCCAATCAATAAAGAATGTCCACCTACAAAAATTGACAACAATACATGATCTACAGCTTCATGCTGACCTACAATTACTTTTGAAATCTCAGATTTCAGTTGGTTGTATTTTTCAACCAATCTTTGAGCTGCTTTTACGTCGGACATTGGAAATTAGAAATTAGAAATTAGAAAGTAGAAAGTAGAAATTAGATTTTCTTTTGGAAATTGACCGAAAAATTACAATTCTTGTATTGGTCATCAATTTTGATATAGGTATCCAATACTTTTTCACTGATCCATTTTTCAATAGTTTCTTGTCTTTTTTTGGCTAATGCCAAATTTTGGATTTTAACATAATCTATAGAAAAATCGGCTGTATGTGCTTCAATTTTTTCTTTCATTAAAACCAATTTAAACATTTTATTGCCTTCCATGTCCTCATCGTAGAAAACTTCGCTCATATCGCCTTGATTGAGGTTAAATACGCGAGTATGTAAGTTTGGGAAGGCTCTCATAAACTGTTCACCACTGATTTTGAATGTCGTTTCATTGGTGTAAGGATTGATGATAATTCCTTTGTTTTTATTGGTTAATTTATCTTGAGAATACAATTTGACAGCATCTTCAAAATTCAATTTACCCAAAGCAATTTGCCCTTTGATACTGTCCATTTTTTGTTGGATCAATAACTTTTCCATATCAGAAATCTTGGGTTGGATCAAAATATGACGAACGTCAATTTCTTGACCTCTTATTTTTTCGACTTTAACAATATGATACCCATAAATAGACTCAAATGGTTCAGATACTTGACCTTCGTCTAATGAAAATGCTGCGTCTTTAAATTCTTTGATGAATTGTGCATCACGAGTAATGGTATACAATCCTCCATTTTGAGATACACCAGGATCATCCGAATATAAAATTGCTTTCATTTTCATATTGGCACCAGCTTCTATATCGGTTTTTAAAGTAGATAGTTCGTTTATAACTCTTTCCACTTCAAGTGGAGATGGATTAACATTGAGAACAATCTGTGATAATTTCACTTCGGTAGCAAATTCGGGTAAATTATTGGATTCTTTCAAGCTATTGAAATAATTACGTACTTCATCGGGAGTTACGCTCACATCTTCCGTGATTTTTTGTTGCATTTGACCGATTAATGATTGTTCGATTTCGATTCGAACCAACTCATCTTCCAATTCTTCCATGGTATCAAAACCCCATATTTTGGGCAAATCATCTACATTTTTCACTTGTTGTTTGAAATAATCCAATTTTCTGTCCACGGTAGATTTTACCGATTCAGGAGTTGCTTCCAAACTATCCACTTCGGCATGATGAGCCAATAATTTTTGTTGCATCATTTGCTCCATGATTTCGCAATCGGTAATGGCAGATACATTTTCACCGGATTGTTCCAATTCAATTTTAAATTTCTGAATATCAGATTGTAGAACGATATGTTTTCCTATTACAGCAATAACACCGTCAATTTTGATTTTTTGTTGGGAAAAAACGGAAATTCCGCAAATGGTTAGCAATAAAAAAAGATATTTTCTTAGATTAATATTTTTCATACGTGTTGTTTTGAATGGCTTCTTGAATAAGTTTGTTTTCTAAATCTTGTAAATACTTAAGTTTCTTCTGATGAATTATCATTTTAGTAACATCATTTTTGATAAAAAGTAAAGGGGCAATTTCACCTCTTCTCAAAACCGATTTCACATAAATATAATGTGTTATTTTTCCTTCTTTATATTCTAAAACTTTATTTGATTGCAGTAATTGTTCTTTATCAATATTTTTGGCAAAATCGTATTTGTTGACAAACTCGGTATGTTTTATCCAAAGTGAATCGTTCATTTGAATACTTTGAAACACAAAATCACCTTTCAATAAAGCGTTAATACTTAAAGAATCATTTTTCTTCAACAATTCTCTCATTTGAGTTGCTTTCTTATCATTGGTTTGAAAACTGATCATTTTATACCTCAATAAATCTTCATTGAGTTTAAAAATCTGATTATTTGCTGTATAAAAAGCTCTGATATCTTCATCTTTGATAATTGTATCGATATTTTGAGATACTAAATTGGCTTTGTATGAATTAATGTACAAATCTTCTTTGTATTGTTCAATCATTTTTTCCAATTCATCTTCTTGTTCTTTGGCCAGATTGAACTTGGCTTTCTGTAAAATAATCTCTCTTCTCGCCCAACTCTCAATAAAATTTTGAGTGATTTTCAAACTGTCATTTTTGGACATACTTGGCTGAATAAGCCCTTTTAAATCACTTTTCAACAAGACTTTGTCTCCTACTCGGGCTACTTCATCCGAATCATGATTGGCATCTTTCAATTGGAAATATTCACACGAAGAGAACATTCCAAAAATCAAAATCCACAGTATGAAGGTCTTGTTGTTCAACTGAATACAGTTTAATTATTGTATTTTAACTTAAGTTTTTTAAGTGATTTTTGATTGATTTTCACAAGAAAACGTTTTTTAAGTGCGCTCACCCAATCTTGTTCCAATTGATCTTGGTAATCACTCATCACTCTACCTCTAACTTCTTTTAATTCTTTATTCCCAACAGGTAATATATCCTTGATATAAAAAAGTTTGAATTGATTTCCAACAGGTACAATCGCATAAGAACCTACCGATTTATTCAACTGAGTTGGAAATTTATCATTTGAAGTTTCCTGAATTTCATCTCTGATATCAATCAATTCAGAGTCTTTATACAAATTCCAGATGGAATCATTTTCAACTTTATTTTTAAGTGCTTCTAGGATTGCATCAGCATTTTGAGTTTTAAGAGTTACAATAGCCATTTTAGCTCTTTCACCCCATTGATAATTGGATCTATGAACATCAAAAAACACCTGTAATCCAAGAGAATCCTTTTCAGCTTTGTCCCAAATCTTCTTTTGCATCAAATCAAAAAGCAACAAACCTTCGCGGTATTCTTTCATCGTTTCTTTCAATTCAGGATTTTTTTCAGGTAACTGAGCTATATATATTTCCATTACCTTTTCTTCTTTAAAACGATCAAAGGTTTTGGTATAGGGTACATTTTTATCTTTCAAGTAATATGTATAAAAATCATTTACGCTAAATTTTTGACCTTGAATAGTCATCAGTAAATCCTTATTTTGCAGTGACGCATTTTGCTCCCATTCAGGTTGAGAAAAGACATTCAGCTTATCCGTTTTAATATCAAATTGATATTCTTTCATCAGTCTTTTAGCAACAGAATTTCCCATAAATTGGGCTCTTTGACCTTGATCAACTTTTTGTTTTAAAGAAGCTTTCATTTCATCAAAAGTTCCGATAGGATATTTTTTAATCAATTTGATGATATGCCATCCAAATTCAGTTTTAAAAGGTTCGGAAATATCACCTTCATTTTGAAGAGAAAAAGCAACTGTTTCAAAGCTAGGAATCATTCTACCACTACCAAATCGAGGTAATAAGCCTCCATTTTTGGATGTTCCACCATCTTGGGAGTAGCTTTTAGCCAATTCGGTAAAATCTGCACCTTCGTTGAGTTGTTTTTTGATATTATCAATCAAGGGTTGGTTTTGATCATAATCACCTTTCAGCATGATATGAGCAACTTCTACTTCTCCTTTGCTATCTCTGATGTCGTGAACTTTGACCAAGTGGTATCCAAATTGGGTCTTAAAAGGTTCTGAAACTTCTCCAACTTTAGTTTTATAAGCAACATTTTCAAAAGGATATACCATTTGAAATGCAGTGAAATAACCTAAATTACCACCATTTTTAGCCGCAGAAGGATCATTAGAAAGTTCTCTCGCCAATTTTGCGAAATCTTCACCTTTGGCAATTCTTTCTTTGATTTCATTGATTTTTTTCAATGCCACCAAAGTATCTTCTCCTTTTTCAATTTTGACGAGAATATGACTGGCGTTGACTTCTTTTTTACTTCTTTCATAGGCTTCATTAATTAAATCCAATTCCAGATTTTCATCTTTCAAAAAAGGTTGAATCAATTGATTTTCATATTTGGCATATTCCCTTTTATAAGCACCAACAGTATCCATTTTCAATTGATAGGCTTCTTGTAATTTTAATTTGTAATTGATGTACAAGTTTAAATAGTTGTCGATATCCTTTTGATTGGGATCATTGACTAAGGAAAGATTTTTTTCGTAAACCCTTGAAAATTCGGAAACATAAATTTTTTGACCATTTACCGTAAAAAGAACAGCATCTTTTTGTTTTTGGGCAAAACTTGAAATAGATAAAATGATAGAGAGGACTAATCCTAGATTAAAACTTTTTTTAGACATGAGTTAATTGTTTTAACAAAAACTACAAAAATAACATATTCTATTTAAGTACGCGAAAATAGTTGGTTTGTTTTTGATAGGTAGTTAAAAAAAATAGAAAATTTAAAATTTGGTGGGTTCTAAAAATTTAAATGCATCTCAACAAGCAATTTACTTAAGAATTAGACCAACCAATTGGAACTTTTTGTTTGATCTCAGTTTAAATACAATCACAACAAAATGGCTATAATGAAACTATGCCCTCTATAAGTGCTGCTTCTTTGTATTTTTGAATGATTTGTTCCGAATTTTTCATGCTAACTTGAATAGAAACACTGGCATAATTCCCATTTTTAGAAGTTCTGATTTCTATAACTGCTCCAAGATGATTGAAAAGGTTTTCTACTTGTTTGATTTTATCGGGAATAAATGGAACTATAAACTTATACATATAAATAGTAGGAAATGTAGTGGTTTCCTCTAATGTTGATTTAAGTTTAATGTAAAAATCTTCTGAGTTCATGAAAACAATCTATTGGTCCTTATATTTGATGAAGTTAAATTAATTCAAATTATCCATACATTTCCTCTCTCAATTCCTTCACTTTAGGGTCTTCCAAATATTCGTCAAAAGTACTGAATCGGTTGATGACACCTTTTGGAGTAAGCTCTATGATGCGAGTAGCAACGGTTTGAGCAAATTCGTGGTCATGGGTACTGAATAAAACAGTACCTGTAAATTTGGTAAGTGAATTATTAAAAGCCTGAATGGATTCCAAATCCAAATGGTTGGTGGGTTCATCCAACATCAATACATTGGCTCGAACCATCATCATGCGGGACAACATACATCGCACTTTTTCTCCTCCCGATATTACACTTGATTTTTTTAAGGCTTCTTCACCACTGAATAGCATACGACCTAAAAAGCCGCGTAGATAAACTTCTTCGCGTTCTTCTTCAGTTTTAGCGTATTGTCTCAACCATTCCACTAAGTTTAGTTCATTTTCAAAGTAATCGGTATTATCAACGGGTAGATAAGATTGAATCGTTGTAACGCCCCATTGGAAAGAGCCAAAATCAGCTTCCATTTTACCGGATAATATTTCATACAAAGCACTGATTGCTCGGGAATCTCTGGATATGATCGTCACTTTGTCACCTCGGTTGAGATTGAAATGAACGTCTTTGAATAAAACATCTCCATCAATACTTTTGGCTAAATGTTCTACATTGAGAATTTGATCACCGGCTTCGCGTTCTTGTTCAAAGAAAATACCCGGATATCTGCGGCTGGAAGGTTGGATTTCATCTACATTCAATCGATCCAACATTTTTTTACGACTGGTCGCTTGTTTGGATTTGGCAACGTTGGCAGAAAAACGACGGATAAATTCTTCCAATTCTTTCTTTTTCTCCTCCGATTTTTTATTTTGTTGTGCTCTTTGACGCGCTGCTAATTGACTGGATTCATACCAAAATGTATAATTTCCTGAAAAATGGGTTATTTTTCCTCTATCAATATCGGAAATATGGGTACAAACTGCATCCAAAAAGTGACGGTCATGCGAAACAACGATTACTGTGTTTTCGTAATTGGCAAGGAAATTTTCCAACCAACCTATGGTTTCAAAATCGAGGTCATTGGTAGGCTCATCCATGATTAATACATCGGGATTTCCAAAAATAGCTTGTGCCAATAAAACCCTAACTTTCATTTTATTATCCAAATCACCCATCAAGGTATAATGATTATCTTCCTTGATTCCCAATGAAGAAAGAAGATTAGCAGCATCACTTTCTGCATTCCAACCACCCATTTCATCAAAAAGAGTACCCAAATCCCCTACTCTAACGCCGTCAGCATCAGAGAAATCGGGTTTTGCATAGATGCTATCCATTTCCTTTTTAATTTCAAACAAGGGTTTGTTTCCAATCAAAACCGTTTCCAACACAGGATAGACATCAAATGCAAAGTGATCTTGGGTTAATACCGACATTCTTTTGCCTTTATCGAGATGCACATGTCCATTGGATGCTTCCATTTTTCCGGAAATGATCTTGAGAAAAGTAGATTTTCCCGAACCATTGGCTCCAATGATGCCATAACAATTGCCTTGTGTGAATTTGACATTAACTTCGTCAAAAAGGATTCTTTTTCCAAATTGAACGGATAAATTAGATACTGTTAACATGTGATGTGATTTTCAGACGGCGAAATTAAACTATTTAAATCGAATTTAAAAATTAGAATATTGAATAAAAAAATTATATTCATTTTTTGGAAGTATTCAATCCTAAAACTATCATTTTAATTTCTTCCATTACTTGATTTATAGGCTACATGTAAGGCTTTGTACTTATTTAACAAGCTATTAACAACAAACTAAAAACAAGTGTTTTACATTTGTCTCAACATTTACAAAGCAATTAATTGGTAGATGTAGTCAACTTAATTTTTCCCACAATTGAAAAACATAGGCGTTTCTTTTTTATTTACATTGGTACTCATGAGTTGTGAGAAACCTCAGAATAAAAATCGGATATATTTTGGAGGTGAAATTCTGAATCCCAATTCTGAGTATGTCATTTTGATGCAAAATGAAACGGTTATGGATAGCATCAAGTTGAACGCCAATAACACTTTTGAAAAATACTATGACAGTTTGCAACCCGGACTATACTTTTTCAAACATGGTAATGAATTTCAATACGTATTTCTTGAACCCAAAGACAGCATCAGAATCCGATTAAACACTTGGGATTTTGATGAAAGTTTGGTTTTTGATGGTATAGGTTCAGAAAAAAATGATTTTTTACTCAGCGTGTTTTTAATGAATGAAAAGGAAATGGATAATTTTTATTCGTATTTCCCATTATCAGAAAGCGAGTTTAGTGCAAAATACGATGAGGCTTACAGCCGTAATTTCAATGAATTGACTCAGTTTTTGCAAATGTCTCCCAATATCAGTAGTGGTTTTAAAAAATTGGCTGAAGGAGCTGTAACTTACCCATTGTACAGATTTAAAGAGCTTTACCCCTATTATCATCAGAAACTAACTCAAAACGACAGTATTCTAACAGTGTCACCCGAGTTTTACAATTTCAGAAAGAATGTAAATTTGAATGATGCTGATTTAATTGCTTATTATGCCTATCAAAATTACATTTCTTCCTATTTGTATAATGATGCTAATACCCAAAACGAATTCAAAGGCATAGATGATAATTTTAAGAAAATACTTTTGAATTCTATTGTTGAAAAAATTAATAATCAAGAGTTGAAAAATAGGCTCCTTTATCAAGAAATGTTTAATTGTTTGTTTAAATCCAAAGGAGATTTTAATTCTGAAAATTTAAATTTATTTTACAAGAATTGTACTGATGAAAAACTTGTAAATAAGATCAAAGAAATCGTAATACTCAAAGAAAAGCTTCCTATAGATTCAAAATTTAAGGATTTTCAAATCGTAGGGCCCAATCAAAATACCCAACTTTTATCTCAATTAATCAAAGGAAAACCATCTGTGGTCTACTTTTGGTCGGGTGATCAATCAGATACTGATTATATAGTAAAAAGGGTAAAATATCTTTCTGGAAACTTTCCTGATATTGAATTTATAGGCATTTATGCTGATAAAAAGAACTTAAAAGTGTCTCATCCCAATTTACCCAATCAATTTTATCTCTCAAATGTGAGTGAAGGACATGATTTTCTTTCAAAAGATTTTCTCAGAACGATTATCATTGACAAAAACGGTAAGATCGTTCACAATTATACCTTGTTGACTGATATGCATATTGAAAAACAATTGGAACAAATCAGTGCAAAGAAAAAATAAAGGTTAGTCACATCTTATAATACATAGTTTGCTAAAACTTTTTGCACTTCATAAACATCCACAGACTTATTGAATTGTTTGACGATACTGGGTTGTAATTCACTGGCAATCCATATTTTCAATTCTGCATCGAGTTCAAATGTTCCGGCAGTTTCTACACTAAAACGAGAAATGCTTTTGTAACCCACTGATAAATATTCTGTTTTACTGCCTGTTACTCCTTGGATGTAAATGAGAATCAATCTTTTGTTTGTGAAAATAAAGGTATCTCTTATCAATTTGAAACCCATTTCTATGGTTTCATTTTCCAATAATAATTTACCGTAATTCTTAGAAAGTTGTTCTTTAGAAACGCTACCTGCATTGCCTAATAATCCTGAAAATAGTCCCATAATTTAAAATGTTTAGTACTTGATTTGCGCTACAAATAAACAAAAAAGAGGTCAATTTAACATTGACCTCAAAATATAATTCTTATATGCTCAAAGACCTATTCTTTGATTCCTTCTAGATCCAATAAGAAAGAGAATTCTCTGGCTATTTCTTTGATCGCGTCAAATCGACCAGAAGCACCACCATGACCTACTTCCATATCGGTATGTAATAATAAATACATGTTATTGGTTTTGAAATCTCGCAATTTGGCAACCCATTTAGCTGGTTCGAAATACTGTACTTGTGAATCATGTAATCCAGTAGTAATTAACATATTGGGATAATCATGAGCCACTATTTGATCGTAAGGTGAGTAGGATTTCATATAATCATAGAAGACTTTGTCGTTGGGATTTCCCCACTCGTCGTATTCCCCTGTAGTCAATGGAATAGAATCATCCAACATCGTGGTGATGACATCTACAAATGGAACCTGAGCTATGATTCCGTTGTACAAATCGGGATTGGTGTTGACAATAACACCCATCAATAATCCACCTGCCGAACCACCTTCGGCGTATAAATGGGCCGATGAAGTGTAGCCTTTTTCAATGAGAAACTTACTACAATCGACAAAATCAGTAAACGTGTTCTTTTTTTGCAACAATTTGCCATCGTCATACCAAGTCCGACCTAGATATTGTCCACCTCGCACATGAGCAATGGCATAAATAAATCCTCTATCCAGAATACTCAATCTTGTACTGCTGAAATTAGGATCAATGGTATAGCCATACGAGCCATAAGCGTACAATAATAATGGTGTATCGGGAGAAAGTGGTGTATCTTTTCTTCTCACCAATGAAATGGCTATTTTTTTGCCATCTTGAGCAGTTGCCCAAAGTCGTTCACTCGTATAATTGTTTTTGTCAAATTTACCTCCAAGAATGATTTGTTCTTTTTTAATCTCAAACGTCTTGTCAAACATATTGAAATCAATGACAGATGAAGGTGTTGTAAGCGAATTGTACGTATATCTCAACCAATGTGTATCAAAATCGGGATTGGCTAAGGTTGATGCCGAATAGGTTTCTTCATTAAACGGTAAATAATAGTCTTCTTGGGCATCCCAACGAATGATTCGGATTTTATTCAAACCGTTGTTGCGTTCTTCCAAAACCATAAAATCTTTAAATAGAGACATATCTTCCAATAATACATCGTCCCTATGTGCTATGACATCTGTCCAATTTTCTTTGGAAGTTGCCGTTTCCGGCGTTTTCATGATTTTGAAATTGGTAGCTTTATCTTTATTGGTCAAAATGTAAAAACTGTCACCGTAATGTGAGATATCGTATTCCAAATCTCTTTCACGCTTTTGAAATACTTTAAAATCACCTTCGGGTGTTTCGGCTGCTAATATTTGATATTCAGTAGATAAAGTACTGTATGAATTGATAATCAAATATTCTTCAGATTTGGATTTGGTAACATAGACACTAAAGGTATCATCCTTTTCAAAAAAGACTTCGACATCTTGCGCAGGATCGGTTCCCAATATGTGTTTGTAAATACTCTCACTGCGAAGTGTATTGGGATTTTTACGGGTATAAAACAATGTTTTATTATCGTTGGCCCAAACACTTCCCCCTGCTGAATTGGTAATTACCTCGGGGTATATTTCACCGGTAGTTAAGTTTTTGATATGAAGATTGTATAATCTGCGACTGATGGTATCGACCGCAAAGGCTGCCAATTGATTATCGGGACTTACATTGACACCAGACAATTGGTAATAATCATGATTTCCCGACATGACATTGACATCAAACATGATTTCTTCGGGCGCTTCCAAATTTTCTTTTTTTCTTGAAAATATAGGATATTGTCCCCCTTTCACAAATCGGGTGATGTAATAGTATCCATTTTTTTTGTAGGGTACACTTTCATCATCCTCTTTTAAACGGGCTTTCATTTCTTCAAACAATTTTTCTTGGAAAACCTTGGTATGGGCTGTTTGGCTTTCATAGTATTTATTTTCGGCTTCCAAATAAGCAATCACTTCGGGATTTTCTCTTTCGTTCAGCCAATAATAAGGATCTACTCTATAATCTCCGTGGGTATTAAACTCTTTATTCTTTTTGGCAACTGTAGGTGCCTTTACTTCACTATGCTGCATATGCGTTGATTTACAAGAAGCGGCAAAAGTAAGGGTAATAATTAGAATAATGCTATATTTATTCATTGTTTAAAAAATTAGGATCGAGAACACAACATATAAAACGTTAAATACGTACTTGTTATTTAGTTTAACTTTTTGCTTGATCAAAAAGTTACAAAAAATCAAGGCAAAAATAAAGCCTCCCGCTCTGGTTTTTTTGGACGTTTATATTACCATCCATGAGTTGATGTAAAAAAACCATTCACTGCCTTTGCACCCCAGCCATTTTTGCCGGGCCTGCGCTTGTTTATCGTTACGTTGATATCTTATGTTCTAACTCATAACCTTAAATGAGCATAGGAAAAATTGATAATATTACAATATAATATGTTTAGTAAGGAACTCAAGAATAATCTTTTAGTTACAAAAGGATTCAACTTTAAAAAATCCATAATTAATATACTTCTTTTTTTACTAAAGATGTTTGAATATCAAACGCTACACAATAATTATAATTTGGCAAAAACCAATCTGTTACTTTGGATTCTTTCAAAAAGGCTTGTTGGTATATGGTTTAGGCATTTGAAAGTAAAATATTGGCAAAATCTCGAACTTCTTTCTCTCAAGCTTAATTAACAATATCATTAGTGAAAACTCAATTGGATCAGAATAGTGTAACAGAAGAAAATTTTAATTAAAGATCAATACATAAATAAGTCCCCAAATAGCTATAAAAAAAATGCCAAGATATAGATTGTTTAAATTTTGCTTGAGATCTTTTTTAACTAGTAACCTATATAAAACCCAACCTACAAACAAAACAATAAATACCAATGGTGTATAAAATCTCAACATAATACTATTTTTAAATTAATTACTCTTTAATCATTTAGAATGCTACAATTTGCCAAAAATCAATTCTGTAACCATACTTTCTTTTTGTAGTGCTTCTTTATAAATACGTTCTGCTTTATCTAAAATATCCGCAGCAAATGTGCGATCTTTTAAATCTTTAGCATTGATGCGCACGTTGAAATAGGCACCCATTACAGCCGTTTTGGCACATAACATCCCTACTCCTGCATCACTCAAAGAATTTTGCAAGCCTTTTTCTGCCATCTCTTGCATGATTTCCATGGATTGAAAGGCATTTTCCATCACTTGAAAGGGAATAGAAGTAGCATATTGCGTGGCTTGTTCCAATGCATGCATTCTGATTTGTTTTTCGGTATCGGAAGCTTTTGGCAAACGCAATGCTTCAATTATTTTATTGAAGGCTTGCGTATCTTCATCAACCAAAAACAACAATTTCTCTTTTAATTTTTGGCCTTTAACTGCCCATTCAGAATAATATTCCCATTTATCATCCCATCCCGGTTTATTGGCTGATAAATTGGCTACCATTGTACCTAGAGAAACGCCTAAAGCACCTACAAGCGCAGATATAGAACCACCACCCGGAGCCATAGATTCGGAGGCGGTTTCATCGGCGAAAGCAGTGAGGGTTTTATCTATTAACTTGTTTTGAAGCGATTGCATTTGGTATTCAATGATGCTTTTGGATGGATCAAAGGGTTTTAAATCATCCAATCCCATGGATTTGACCGCTATTTTAATCTTTTCAGATTCTGAAATACCTAAGGACCTATTTTGCTTGGTCAAATAGTAATCTGCTGTGTCCAACATGGCTTTGAGTGGAACCAATCCTACCAACTCGGAGCCGGTAACTCTGATTCCTCTAGCATCGGCGGCTTTGACTGTTTCATCAAAGGCTATGTGCATGGGTGTGATGTTGATATTGGTCAAATTATAAGAAACTTGTGCTATCCCATATTCTTCAATATACCAACCGATTCCTTTTACGGCTTTTAATTTACCCGGAATGCGAATGGGTTCACCGTTATCATCCAAAACTTGTTTGCCCGTAACGGGATTTCCTTCTCTTTTGACCCGTCCTGCTTCACGGATATCAAAGGCAATGGCATTGGCTCGACGTTCGGAAGTGGTGTTTAAATTTACATTTAGTGCTACTAGGAACTCACGTGCAGATATGGCAATAGCACCTGTTTGGGCCACTGCATCATTATATGCAGCCGGACCAAAATCGGGTATCCAAGCAGCATCGGTTAATTTTTGTGGTAAGCCTTCGTATTCTCCGGCGCGACAACTGGCTAAGTTTCTACGTTTTTCTTCGGTAGCTGCATATTCATAGAAATAACCCGGAATACCGAGTTCTCTACCTACTCTTTCCCCTAATTTACGGGCATATTGAGCAGTTTCTTCCATAGTTATACCGGCAATCGGAATGAGCGGACACACATCGGTTGCTCCAAAGCGAGGATGTTCACCTTTGTGGGTACGCATATCTATCAGTTCGGAAGCCTTTTGAATCAATAGAAATGCTGCTTCAATTACAGCATCGGGATGTCCTACAAAGGTAATTACAGTACGATTGGTAGCTTTTCCCGGATCGACATCTAGTAATTTAATGCCTTCTACTTGGGTAACGATTTGACTGATTTCATTGATTTTTTTGAGGTCTCTTCCTTCGCTGATGTTAGGAACGCATTCTATTATTGGTTTCACGATATGTAGATTTGATTGAACACTTATTTTAAGGTCAACAAAGGTATAAAATTTAATCGGTTTGGTTGAATGGGCGTGTTATTACGTTATTGGTTTTGACTTTTTTTAATGTGCCAATGTGCTAATTAGGTAATGTGCCAATGTGCCCCGAAAGTTATTGGGAGTACTCATGTTTTAATTAACTATTTTGCACATTGGCTCATTAACTTCAACATTGTCCATTTAAAAACAAAATATTGATTTTATTAAATAATGAATTATAAACTTCAAAATTGTATAAATTTGTAGGTATTAACATGCACCTCCATGAATCAAGAAGCAATCCATTTGAATGACATGCCTAATGTTGGGAAAGTATTAGCACAAAAGTTGGAAGAAGTAGGTATCACAACTCCGCAAGCCTTGATTGAAATGGGTAGTGAACAAGCATTTATCCGAATTAAAACAGTGGATTCGGGTGCTTGTATGAGTATGTTACAAGCATTGGAAGGAGCTGTACAAGGTATTCGATGGCATCATTTGGAACAAGGAAGGAAACATGAGTTGAAACAATTTTTTGACAGAATTCATTAGAACTTATCATACTTTTTCTTTTATAAATTTGATAGTCAAATGTTTTGTGAATTGTATAATTATTTTAAAAGATAACATTACAATTAATTCCAATTTTTTGCAAATAAAAGTAATAACTTTGAAGACAAATTATCCAATTACCAATTTTCAAAACATTTTTAAAATGAAATGACCATAAGATAAGTATCAAACCAACCGAAATATTTATAAAGGTCATTCCATCTGACCATTAAAAAACAAATAAAAATAAACAGATGAAATATTTAAGTTTATTATTCACATTGCTATTTTCAGTCATTTCATTTAGTCAAATTAGTGAGTTTGACACTGTATTAAATTCACAAATCAATCAATACATTGCCGATAGTACTGAAATTGGTAAAGTCACTTCACCCCTATTTCTTATGGATGGGGTACCGATTAGTACACATGAAATTCAAAACTCAGCTTATAAGAACTTGAAATGGGAAGACATAGAACGCATAAATGTATACAACTCTCACGAAGAAGCCTATGTAACTATCTGGGGGAATGAGGCTGAAAACGGTATAGTTTTAATCAATACAACTTTTGTAAAAGAAAATGAATCCAAAGATGCGAATAATAGTGCTATTTTATTTATTTGGAATAATCAGGTGATTGAACAAGATAAATTGGAGCAAATCAAACAGGAAGATATTGAAAGTGTAATGGTTTTGAAGAACGAAAGACTTTATAAAATAAAGGATATTTATTACGATGGCATTGTCATTCTTAATTCAAAATAATTTACAACCTAGTTACTTATATTAACCCTTAGTATATTGTCCATAACTTATAACCGATTCAAGTGCATACTGAAATCATCAAAGCTTTGACTTCTTACGTTTCACTTACACAAGAAGAAGTTGAAACCATTATCTCATTTTATACTTATAAAAAATATCCCAAAAAAACCATCATTTTACATGCCGGTGAGGTTTGCAAGTTTGAAGCCTTTGTTATAAAGGGTTGTTTGAAAACTTATTTTTTGGATGAAACCGGTTCGGAAGTGGTTTTGACTTTTGCTTCCGAGAATTGGTGGGTGAGTGACATCTCCAGTTTCTATGAAGGTAAACCTAGTAAAATGTACATCGATACGTTGGAAGCATGTGAATTGCTTCTGATTACACTCGAAGACAAAGAAGCTTTGTTGCGACAATTACCACAATTGGAAAGGGCTTTTCGCATCATGATTCAACGACACCTATCGGTTTATCAAGAAAGATTGTTTGCCAGTATTGCTTTGTCGGCAAAGGAACGATATGCTATCTTTTTGGAAAAATATCCAAGTATTCCCCAACGGGTTCCGCAGCATTTAATTGCTTCTTATTTAGGGATATCACCGGAATCTTTGAGTCGGATACGTAGGGGAAGGGTTTAGAGACAAGGCATGCTTTGTATTTATTGCTTGTTTAAAGTTTAAAGTTTCTTTTCATACAATTGTTTCTTTTATATAAATTTCTTGATTTAGGTCAATGTTTTGGGGTATACTCCTACTCTATTTTTGCCATATCAAATCGAACTCAAAAAATCTAACGATATGGCAAATTATATTTTTCATCCTGCTTTAAGCAGAGGTCATGTACAACACGGCTGGTTGAATACTTATCACACTTTTAGTTTTGCGCAGTATTACAATCCTGAGCGGATTCATTTTGGGGCTTTGCGGGTATTGAATGACGATACTGTTGATGGTTCTCAAGGATTTGGCATGCATCCGCATGACAATATGGAAATCATCACCATTCCTTTGGAAGGGGCTTTGAAACATCAGGATAGTATGGGTAATGCGGCTATTATCAGTGCGGGGGAAATACAGGTGATGAGTGCCGGTACCGGAATTTATCACAGTGAATACAATGCAAATGCCGATATACCTGTCAAACTATTGCAAATATGGGTTTTCCCCAATCAAAAAAATGTAACTCCCAGATATGATCAAATAGCTATCAAAACACACTTTCTAAGAAACCAATTGCAACAGATTGTTTCTCCTTCGCCTTCAGATGCGGGTGTATGGATTCATCAAGAGGCTTGGTTTCATTTGGGCACATTTGACCGAGATCAATCCGTACCTTATACCGTTCAAAAGGAAGGAAATGGCATTTATGCTTTTGTCATCAGTGGAAAAGCTCTGATAGACGGACAGGTCTTGGAAGCAAGAGATGGTTTGGGTATTTGGGAGACCTCTCAAATCCAGATCCAAACATTGGAAACTGACACTTATTTGCTATTAATGGATGTTCCCATGATTTTTTAAACTTTTTTAATTATAAACACTACTAAAAACTATTTTATCATGTCAAAAACAAACTGGGTCATTGACCCTACACATTCTGAAATCGGATTTAAGGTTAAACATATGATGTTTACCAATGTATCCGGGAAATTCAATTCGTTTGAAGCCCAAATAGCTTATGAAGAAGCTGATTTTACCACTGCTTCCATTCAATTTAGTGCTGATGTGAACAGTATTGATACCCATCAAGCCGATAGAGACCAACATTTGAGAAGTGCAGATTTCTTTGATGTAGCACATTTTCCCACGTTGACCTTTGTATCGGAGTCTGTTGAAAAGACCGGTGCATCATCATTTAACATTCATGGCGTTTTGACTCTTAAAGGCGTTTCTAAAAAGATTGTTTTAAAGGCTGACTACAGTGGTTTGATGCAAGATCCTTGGGGAAATACTAAAATCGGATTGGCCATACAAGCCGTTATCAATAGAAAAGACTATGGCTTGACTTGGAATGCTGCGCTTGAAACGGGCGGAGTGTTGGTTGGTGAGGATGTTACGCTGGTTGCGGATGTTCAATTCAGTAAGCTTTAAAAATATAAATCGCTACGTAAGAAAACTACTACTACTAATTTTGAGCCTGTCACTTGTTGATGGGCTTTTTTTATGGGACCGCCTTCGGCGAGGCAGGTTATTGGGATATTATGGTTTCGACCTCGTTTAGTGGGAATCGATGTGGGCTGTGGGATGGTTTTCTTTAGCCACGAATTGA
This sequence comes from Flavobacteriaceae bacterium, assembly GCA_020854235.1. Taxonomy (GTDB): domain Bacteria; phylum Bacteroidota; class Bacteroidia; order Flavobacteriales; family Flavobacteriaceae. The sequence goes on along the minus strand of JADZFW010000042.1, from coordinate 38,668 downwards.
CGAATGTGGGATTGAAATGAATGGACACTAATATTGAATGCTTTACATTCAATTGGTTTCATAGGGGATTGAGGTGGTTATCGGGTTATTGAGCCCGCCTGCGGCGAGGCAGGTTATTGGGATAATATGGTTTCGACCTCGTTTAGTGGAAATCGATGTGGGCTATGGGATGGTTTTCTTTAGCCACGAATTGATGAATGATGGATTGAAATGAATGGACACTAATATTGAATGCTTTGTATTCAATTGGTTTCATAGGGGTATTAGGGATATTGCGAGTTCCAACAGTTGTATCGGGAGTTCCAACAGTCGTGTCGCGAGTTCCAACAGTCGTATCGGGAGTTCCAATAGTCGTGTTGCTAGTTCCAACAATCGTATCGGGAGTTCCAACAGTCGTGTCGCGAGTTCCAACAGTCGTGTCGCGAGTTCCAATAGTCGTGTCGGGAGTTCCAATAGTCGTGTCGCGAGTTCCAATAGTCGTGTCGAGAGTTCCAACAGTCGTGTCGCGAGTTCCAATAGTCGTGTCGAGAGTTCCAATAGTCGTGTCGGGAGTTCCAATAGTCGTGTCGGGAGTTCCAACAATCATGACGCGAGTTCAAACAATCATGATGCGAGTTCAAACGATCATGACGCGAGTTCAAACAATCATGGCGCGAGTTCAAACAATCATGACGCGAGTTCCAACAATCATGACGCGAGTTCAAACAATCATGATGCGAGTTCAAACAATCATGACGCGAGTTCAAACAATCATGACGCGAGTTCAAACAATCATGACGCGAGTTCAAACAAACATGACGCTAGTTCAAACAATCATGACGCGAGTTTAAACAATCATGATGCGAGTTCAAACAATCGTGATGCGAGTTCAAACAATCGTGATGGGAGTTCCAACGATCATGATGCGAGTTCAAACAATCACAGATTACACAGATTACGTAGATTTTTGAATAAGGTATAATGGAAAACATTTAAGGCTTCCAGCCTTTAAAGGCTGGAAGCCTTAAAGTTTCTTTTCGGGTTGTGCAAGTTTCTTTTTGGGTTTTGCAAGGGCTTCGAGAGCCTCAGCCACTGGTAATTCTTAATAGAGTAAGTTATATTTCGATTTGTTAGGAGGCTTTTTCGATTGTATTGAGATAGGCAACTCTGGAAAATTACTTTGGAATTGTTATGTGTCCTAAATTTTATACTTATTTCCTCTATGTCTACTGTGATTATAAAAAAATTCCGAATTGATTATATTGTTCGTTGTGTTGTGTTTACTCTATAATTATTATATTGTTCTGCTAAGTTTAAAAACTTATCGTACCAATTGTTGGAAATTGAAAGTTCTTGGAATTTACCAGAAGGAGCAAATCTCAAATCTAAATCACTCATTACACTTGAATCATCTTTCCTTATTTTTTCAATTAATTCTTCAACATCCTGTCTCGCATGTTGATAGTTTTTATATCCCGCTATATTTGTATCTGAATCATTTTTGATTTGTCGAAATATTTGCCATAAAATTTGTAACAATTTAAATTGAATCTGACTTTCATTAAGAAATTCTAAAACATATTCTTTAGCAAATAATTCTAATATATTATCTCGGAAAAAGAAAATATAATGGTTTTGTTCATTTTTCTTATCCATCAGAAAGATGTTAGGTTCTGGAATTTGATTATCAAGTCCAGATATTACTTTGAAAAACTCTCCCCATGGTAATTCAATTGGATTATTCCTATATTGACCTCTGTAATAGCCTTCATCATTACAAGAATTGAAACTATATCTCGAACAGTCTTCAAATGATAGACGTGCTCTATCTCCCTCATTGAAATGTTCATAAATAAAATGATTGAGGAAGAAATCAACTTTTAATACACCATTTTCAATCCAAATTATAGGTTCTGGTGTATTTGGATCTGCATTCCAATCCATATTTATCTTCTCGTATTTCATAAATTTAGGTATCAATCTCTAAAAACTAAACACATCTTTATAAATACAATCAATTATAATATACCTACAAAATAATGTTTCCAGATTACTCCTTAATAAGATTAAAAATTTCATTATTTTTTTTAGAATTTAAACTTAAAATATAAATGCCTTCATTCATATTAATATCTTTTAGTTTTATATTTAGTTCATCATTTAATAAAATTTCATCTTCATATATTGTTTGACCTAACATATTATATAATTTCAAAGAGACTTTTTCATTTAAATAACTACTTCCTAAATCTATGTTTATTTCATTATTAAAAGGATTTGGAAATACAATTGTTTTTTTAGTAATTAATTCAGGTGACCCCAATACTGATACAACTTCTATATTAATTTCTTTATATTCAGATTCACCACAATCATTAATAAGTTTGACCTTTAAAGTATGTGTCCCATATGAATTCCACAAAACTTTAGCCTTATAATAAAATGAGTTATCATTAATAATTAAATCACCACCAGAGCTTAAAACCCAATCAACTGAACTTACAAACAAATCTACAGGGATTAAGTATTCCGTTTCAGTATTTATTAATACTTGTTGCGGTCCGAATATTGTTTCGGGTGTCTTTGGTAAATAAGATTTTAAATTTTGAATATAATTTTCTCCCCATAAAATAATATTGTCATTATCGACAACATAGATATTAGGATATAATTCACTATAATGTGTCCAAAAGCGTTGTTTCCAAGTAACCCCCTGGTCATTTGATATGTAAATATTTGGATCAGAGCCAGCCATAATTATAAAGGAGTTATCGTCAATATGCTTAATTTTAGCATAGGAGTATTCATTTGGTAAATCAACATTGCTTAAATTTCCAGAATTTAAATCATAAATAAATATTTTATATCCAGGACAACCCGGAATAAAATAAAGTTTGTTATCATCAGAAAAATCAATTGACTGGTCTTCCCAAGAAATACAATAATCATTAAGTACTACAAGATTATTCCATGAATTTCCACCATCATTTGTTTCGTATATTACTACATCATTAAGAGAAGAATCCATTCCATATATATAACCGTGATTAGAGTCCTTAAAGAAAATTCTTGATGCACAAAGTTCTAAATTTGATGGCATATTTAATTCATTCCAATTTAAGGAATTATTATCTGAATAATAGAAATCGCAATCAACTTTACAAAATATTCTCCCTCCTAAAGTTTTTTGCCATGAATGAAATGAAGAATTCGGTAAGGTTTGAACAACCCCTCCATTTTCCCAAGTAATACCATTATTATACGATTCGGAAAAAATAACTCCGTCAGCAGAGTTTTGAGGATTAGCATATCGAACATGACAAATATAATTATCATTTGCATAAAGTACTCTACCATCTACATCATATCCATTTATTATTTGCCATGAATTAGCATTATCATTAGACTGAATTGTGTAATTTCCAGAACCACCATTTGTTCTGACAGATAAAAGATAATTATTAGGCCCAGTTTTATTAAAATATATAAAATCTGCTGCATAACCAGCTGTAGAGCTATTATCTAGGGGTGTCCAACTTAAACCTGCATCATTTGTTTTGTAAATAAACCTCCCCATACTTGGATTCCCTTGTTCTCTTTTACCAACAACAAATCCAATATTATTATTAATAAAAAATATATCTGTGATATATCCGGATTGATTTATTGGATAATTAATTGTCTCCCCACTTGCAATATTGACCCTATTTATTCCTTGATTGATGTATGAACCATAATAAATAAATCCATTATTATGTTTAAAAGCACCTTCAGTCCATTCTACATAATAACCTGTGTTAGTCCATGATTGACAAGAATCAGTTGTTAAGTATATAAAGTCGCCAGCACTTAGATAGGCAGTTTGGTTATCAATAAATTCAACTTTTTGAATATATGAGTTTGAAGGGTTAATAATTCCAACCCAATTTTTACCTGCATTAACTGTTTTATAAATATTTTGCCCTCCCCAAACATAACCTATATTCTCATTTACAAAATACACATCTTCGGGAAAAAAATCTCCAAAACCTAAATTGGAAATATTTGAATTAACTTTAGTCCAAGTTAAACCACCATCTAAAGTTTTATAAATAAATGCAGTATTATCTATTAAATAGTTATCAACACCGACAACATAACCAATATTTTCATTTATAAAGAAAGTCCCTGTAAAATTCTCCAAACCTGTTCTAACTACTTTTCTAATCCAATTATTTCCTTTATCTTCGGTATATAAAACTATCCCATCTGCTCCAAAAATTATAGCTTTATTATCATTTATAATTTCTGTATCGTTCAAAGGATTATAATAAAAACTTTCAAAATTTGGCAGTTCATATGAATCCCACGAAATACCTCCATTATGAGTTGTTAGTAAAGTAGAAGCACCAATAACAAAACCATTATTTTCATCCCAAAAACGAACATCACTTAAACGACTCAGTTTATTATGAATATATTGACCACATTGCGAATAATTATTTGTTATTGTGAATAAGATAATAGTTAAAATTACGAATTTTTTCATTTTACATAAATTTAGTGTTAAGTATATAATTATATAATTGCCATTTTTAATACGAAAAAAATGTTAAGTAGCTTTAAACTGTTTTTTAGTATTATATTAGAAACGATTCACTAAGCCCCAATTCTAAACATTACTCCTCTTAGTACATTCATTTAAGTTAATTAAAGTCTTTTTCTAGTTTTAATATCTTTTTAAAAAAGTATTGACTTTATAAAATTACAAAAATCAAATTTGTAATTCTGTCATTTCAACTCCATTGTCGAAAGGAATCCTATCTTTATACGCACAGTTGTTAACTTTTAAAGTTTTGTCCTCATACTAATTAGTAACTTCATTAAATTTACTTCTCAAAAATCTCCAAGCATATTTTGAGTACTATCCAGTTTATTCTTTTTCTCTGTTAGGATTTATGAAGTTATAATCCTCAAGTGTTATTTTGCAAAATATACAAATTTTTCAGTCGCTTAGTATTTTAATTTATAAAACTCCTGTGTAAAATCTGAAAAATGTTCTTATGCTCAAAGGTAAAAAACTTTGTTATAAACATGAACAATTTTAACAAATGTAGGTACTTTAATTTTTAGGTCAAATTTCTTCCTTTCGAATTTTATGTATAATAATTTCACTTTAAAATTGGTAATACCAATAAAATAAATACTTTCAATTCTGTATTTAATTTATTTTGTTTGGATAGTGTAAAAATATTTACTGTTATTATTCACCCTAGGCAAGTTTTAATCTTTTCATCTGTTTATAATTATTTGTTTTTTTAATGGTCAGATGGAATGTCCAAATAAACATTGCGGTTGGTATGCAACTTTGCTTATGGACATTTCATATTAATAAAAATCCTATAAAAATAAAAAGTATTTTCAAACGCATCCTATATCATTTTCAAAACATTCAACCAGATAAATGGTAATCTCATATAACACAACAAATATCTTAAAATATTCTTATATGTGTTGATGTTGTTGTATTTATTTATACACTGACTTGAGTAAAAGTTAGAGTCTTAGAAATGTGATAGGATTGACTACTTTTATTCTTAGATATTGGCACTTGAAGGAGCTAGCAATACGATACATTTAGAGAATTATGCAATACACTTCATAACGATGTAAGTGTAAAGGCCATTTCTTATAGATTTTATTGTGATCTTCCCGATTGGTATGAAGCTTATCTTATGGCTATTTCAATTGTTTTTGCCTATATATGAGTGGTAATCAATTAAGCCTAATTATGGCATTGTAATGAATTGGTTTAAGTACAATTTAGTTTTTTATGAATTATTTCCAATATTCTTTTTTTATCATTGTAGTCACTTGAAATCCAAGATAGTTCAATTTTTAAATCCAATGCTTTCTCTTCCGAATACACATTCAACTCAAAAAACGGGATTCCTTTTTCATCAACTTGATCATACGGATACTTTTCATCAACAAAAATGGTATATTCTCTTATATTTTGAAGTTTGAACATGGCGTCTATTTCATGTATGGTCTCTTTGAGATTGTTTGATAAACTGATTCGTTTCGTAGCGATAACAGCATCTTCAATATTTTCATATCCATAGTCATCTCTTAAATGGACAAAAAATAGTTTAAAAATCTGATCTACTGAAAAATAATTTACTGTATAATATGAAACTGTAATTTCTTCTCCAAATAAAACTAAGTCAATATTGAATTTGTCTGATGGATGATTGATATCCCGTCTAAATTTAAGTGAATAGTCATAATGGGTTAGCTTCAATTTACCATCACTATTTAAATGGTTCAAAATTTTGTCGGATAATTCAAATAAGTCTATTTTTCCGGGTCGTAACATTTTTTTGGGTTTAATTGGTGTATCATTTTCTGGGGCTATCAAAAATCAACTCCATCTATTGCTATATGTAGTATTTGAGATCAATTTTCATTATTAATATTTTGTCAAATATAAATTTTTTAGTGAAAAATAGTGATATGTATGGTTAGAGAATCGGGTAATGATTCTTTTATATTGTAGGTTTGAGTTATGATTATTTTATTTAATTTTACAAAGCTTCCCTTCAATTGTTAAACTATCTATACCAAAACGAATAGTTGCACAAGTGTTTTCTATACTTAGAATTTTTGTATTAATTCCACCTTTTGAATTAATGAGAAGATCTACTTTGTCGTAAGACCCTTCGGTTTTATCTATAAGTAAATTGTATTCACAGTCATTTACCCAAATAACTTTAAAATAACTTATTCCATTTAACTTATTACTTCTTAAGTCATAAGATTTTTCAGTTTGGGAACTTCCAAATCTTTTGATAATATACTTTCTATTGGTCTTTGTAGATATTAGTTCAAATATACCATTTTTAAAATCAACGCATTCCAGTGAATTTTTGCGTTCGATATTGGGATAACTAAATAGAAAAATGAGTAAAAGTGATACGATTTTCATGTGTCTATATTATTAAATTCACTTTGATATTAATATTTAGCGGAGTTCATTGATTACTTCGCAGTTGTTTTTTAATGGTCAGACCCGCTTCGCGAGGCGAGTGGAATTCGCTCCCGAAAGCTTTCGGGACATTTTCAGTTGTTGTCATCTCGATAGCTATCGGGATTGTCATGATCATTTCATTTGTAAATAATTATGGAAGCACCTTGTAATCTATATTTCTATAAAACACAAAAAACACAAATGTAATAACAAGTTTCACAAATTAATAAATTTTTGTTTTTGTTGTATAAATTTTCCAATAAGTGTTGGTTTACTTACAATTTAACAATTCAAAACTTTGATATTAATGAACGTATTTTTTTATATTTTCTTGATTTATAGTCAAATTGATTCTTTCCACCTCTCCCCAAATTTCTCCTTTATAATAGTAAAGGGTCAAGCAAGGTAATTCTTTAACCACATTTATAATCTCGGCATTATATCTATTATCATCGGAATGTTCAATCGATACTTTTGTTATTTTACCTTCACTATTAATCTCTATTAACACTGTAAATCTTAAGTCTTTATCACCCACTTCGGGTAAAATTTTCCAATCTAACTGATTCATTAGATATTCAGTTCGTTTTTCTACATTATCGAAATAACACTTTTTGAAATGATAATCCTCTGTTTTTAACAAAACTCCCTGATTAAAAGTCAGATAATATTCATGTTTAAATACAGAAATATATAAAGTTTGTTCCAGTTCTATGTCCATACCTGCCCAGAAAGCGTCTTTGACCCAATCGGCTAACATTTTACCATCTGTAAAGGTACGGTTCAAGATTTTTTCAATTTTAGGATTTAAATTCTTCTCGGAATTACATTCACTTACGTTTAATAGATATAGTTGATTATCCAAAATTTGCCAAGTGGCTACAAATCCCCTCCAACAATTAGAAGACATATAAGTAACAACTTCACCATCTCGAAGTTTGAGTGCTATTTCCGGAATCTGCTCCAATGGTGACTCATAAAAATAAAGTGTATCATTATTATAATATAGAATATCCTCAATCTGATTGGTTGCGAAACAATTTAAAATAAATACATGCAGCAAAAGGGTTATACTTATTTTCATACCTGTTTAATTTTTTTCTGAAATCTATTGAAAAAGTTGATCTGTGTTTTTATTGATTCTTTTCCTAATGGAATAACTTATCAATAGACCTAATGTAAAGGTTGTCATTATAGTGCTAAAGATATAAGCCATAATGGGTGGAATCAAATACATCCACAAAATCTTTTTCTGATTATCTAAAATTGTTATCAAAATAAAAACTGTCCAAATAATGGTATTTACGGTCAACGCATATTTGAATGAAGTTTTAAGCAATGATTTTTGCCTTTCTATATCAATTACAGCATTTTTCCCAGCAATGCCAAGTGCAATAAGAAAAGAGATAATCAGTCCAAGTATTGATTTACCATAAATTCCAAATATTAACATGGTCCCAAGGCCTTCACCTGTCAGTGCAGCCGGAAGTATAGATACAATCAAAACGGTTACTAGTCCAATCGGCGTACCCCATACATATGAAATTAATATCCCTTGTTGTATTGAATTCATTCTTTTCATATTGAGGTCATTTAATTTTTTTTTAGACTGAAATGTACTTTGCAAACTAGTACATCAACTATTTAGCTTTTTTTAATTGTTTAAACTTATTTAAATGTCATTCAAAATTCCAAAATCCTTGTTTTTAGGAGCATTTAGATTATTCAATTATTATCATATTACAAATAAAAAGCAAATACTCTTCATCATTTAGTTCAACAAATATCCAAAATTATTCTGATTAAAAGTTTCTAATGGCTTTTTCTTTTTCTGAAGTTAAAATTTGGTGAGAACATAAGCAAGTATGAATACTCGGGGCACGACTTGGAGTCGTACACAGACTTGTAATCGTTCCGTTTGTTAATAAAATTTATGTAATTTTGTACAAAACAACATTCACATGAACACTTGGGTAATCATCGGACTTGTCGTCATCGTGTTGCATTTATTTATTGGATTTGGTTGGTTGTTGTACAAATTGACGGCATCACCTAAGAAGCAAGAAAAATCTGAGACGGATGAACCAAAATGAGGTCAAGCACATTTTAGATACTATGGGTGTGGCGCTCAGATGTAATCGAGAACGAGCAGCAACCCTTATTTTACATGATCTAACCGGAATACAAGAGGTTTTACCACTTGTTTTTGATACCCAATACAAGAATCATCACAAAGCTGCTTGGGTTATAGAAATCATATTTGAACAAGATTTGAGTTTGATTTATCCTCATTTGACCTATTTTACTTCGCATTTGCATCATGTTAAAAACGACTCGGCAGTAAGGTCATTAGCTAAAATATGTAGGTGGGTTGCATTGGATTATAAAAAATGTAAAACCCTGCAACATCCATTACAAATAGCTGAGATTTTGCAGCTAGTAGAAGCCGGATTTGATTGGATGATCGGTCCCTATCCGGTTGCTCCCAAAGCCTATACTATGGATACTTTATTTATCTTTGGCAATGTTCAAAACGCGGGATTGGAATGGGTATTGGAATCATTAAAAGATGTAATATTGCAACAGATTCAGCAAGGTAGTCCCGGATTTCAGAATCATGGCCATAAAATTTTGGAACAGTTAAAAAGGATCAAGTAAAACAATTAAGCACGAAACGTCAATTTATATACAACTTTATGCAAGCACTTACCTCTCTAAACAGTATTTCTCCCATCGATGGAAGGTATTATCAAGCCACGCAATCACTCAGCATATATTTTTCTGAATTTGCTCTATTCAAGTATAGAGTCAAAGTGGAAGTTGAATATTTCTTGGCACTTTGCAGATTGAATTTGTCACAATTACCCATACTTACAACCGAGCAAATTCAAAAACTACAAGATATTTACATCCATTTTACTGAAGTGGAAGCCCAAAAAATCAAAGAGATTGAAAAAGTGACCAATCATGACATCAAAGCGGTTGAGTATTATATCAAATACAAATTTGACGAAATGAATTTGGTAGCATACAAAGAATTTATTCATTTCGGGTTGACTTCTCAAGACATCAACAATACGGCGATTCCATTGTCATTGAATGAGGCCTTTGATGCCGTTTACTATCCGCAATTGGCTCAATTACTCAGTAAATTGGTGGTGTATTCGGAGCAATGGGAAAAGATTCCGATGTTGGCTCATACCCATGGTCAACCTGCTTCCCCTACCCGATTGGGAAAAGAATTGGCAGTTTTCACCGAGCGATTGCAACAACAAATCAGTATGTTGCAAGCCATCCCATATGCAGCAAAATTTGGAGGAGCAACCGGGAATTTCAATGCACATGTCGTAGCTTTTCCCGAAGTAGATTGGAAACAGTTTGCTCAGGAATTTGTTGAAAAGGTTTTGGGATTACATCATTCATTCCCTACCACTCAAATAGAGCATTACGATCATTTGGCAGGGACATTTGACGCAATGAAGCGCATCAACACCATTTTGATTGACTTTTCCCGGGATATTTGGCAATATATTTCGATGGGTTATTTCAAACAAAAAATCAAAGAAGGAGAAGTTGGCTCCAGTGCCATGCCTCACAAGGTAAATCCTATAGACTTTGAGAATGCCGAGGGAAATTTGGGATTGGCCAATGCTTTATTGGAACATTTGTCTGCCAAACTACCCATTTCGAGATTGCAACGTGATTTGACAGACAGTACGGTTTTGAGAAATATCGGTGTTCCATTTGGGTATACTTTGATAGCCTTTACATCTTTGATAAAAGGATTGGACAAACTCATTGTAAATGAATCCAAGTTGCACCAAGATTTGGAAAACAACTGGATTGTGGTGGCAGAAGCCATTCAAACCATTTTGAGGAGAGAAAATTATCCGCAACCCTATGAGGCATTGAAAGCCTTAACTCGAACCCATGAGCAAATAAATAGGGAAACTATTCATGTTTTTATAGAACAATTGAATGTAACTGATAAGGTGAAAGCCGAACTCAAAAATATAACCCCATTCAATTACACCGGATTGTAATTTTGTAACATTTTACAAAAAAAACAACTAACCTAAATCTTACACTTCAAAGAAAGAAACTTTTAACCTTAAAATACAAACTCACACATGGCCTCAGGATTTTTCGCACTTTTTGACGATATAGCCACTTTGATGGACGATGTAGCCACCATGGGAAAGTTGGCTACTAAAAAAACAGTAGGAATTCTAGGAGATGATTTAGCTGTCAATGCCGAAAAAGGCACCGGATTTGTTTCATCCCGTGAATTGCCCGTTATTTGGGCTATAACCAAAGGTTCATTTCTCAACAAACTCATCATATTACCATTAATCGTAGGTTTGAGTTCGTTTGCCCCATGGGCTGTAAATCCAATTTTGATGTTGGGAGGTTTGTATTTGGCTTTTGAAGGTGCCGAAAAAATCTTTGAATATTTCTTTCCGCATCACAATCCTGTAGAAGAAGCTTTAGAAACACAAGAACTCTATGATGTAGATATAGAAGCCACTGAAAAGAAAAAAATCAAATCGGCTATTTTGACTGATTTTATACTTTCCTTGGAAATCATCATTATTTCTTTGAGTACCGTAGCAGAAAAAAGTTTGACCGTAAGGATTATGGTTTTAATTGTAATTGCCATCATCACTACGGTAGGCGTTTATGGAATCGTAGCTTTGATTGTGCGTTTGGATGATATGGGATTTGCCTTGATGCGAAAAGGTGAAAAATACAAGAAAAAGTCCTTAGAAAAAGTAGGTTCGTTAATGGTACAATCACTACCTTATGTGATCAAAATTCTGGCTGTAGTAGGAACCCTAGCGATGCTTTTTGTAGCCGGCGGCATTTATGTACACAATGTGCATCAAATACACGAATGGTTGCATTTTTTACCTTCTTTTCTTGCTGAATTTTTGGTGGGAATTATTGCAGGTATATTCGCACTTATAGTGGTGAATGGGTTTAAATGGGTTAAAAAAAAGTTTAAATAAATTTAAAACTCCAATTTACAATTTTCAAATATAGATGGATTAAATTAGATCAATTTATAATGTTATACAATTTAGTAAATGTAATAAAACAAAACTCTTTATAAATTAGTAAACATACTTTGATATATAAATAAATTTAATTACGTTTGCCCCATAAACATAAACAAATGACTCAAGTCAATTCTTTCTATCAATTCTTTTACTTTTATTTTAGCCATAAAAGCCGGAACTGATTTGTTTGTAATTGATTGAATGACAATATTGAAAAGTTCCGGTTTTTATCGGAACTTTTTTTATGTCCAATTTTGAATGAATATTTTAAAAACGAATAATAAATCACATGATTTTAGCAATTCAAGGCATTAAAGGTTCGTATCACCATCAAGTCGCCACCAATTTATATGGCGAGGAAATCGAATTGATTGAATGTCCCAATTTTTCCGACATTCCGCCTCTATTGAAAGGACATAAAGCCGATAAAGCTATCATGGCGATTGAAAACACCATTGCAGGTGCTATTTTGCCCAATTACAATCTATTGGATGAATTTAACTTACATATTTTAGGGGAATACTACTTGCCGATTCAACACCAATTGATGGCATTGGAAGGGCAAAGTATCAAAGAAATCAGGGAAGTTTGGTCGCACCCCATGGCACTCGAACAATGTAGAAAATACTTCCGACCTTATCCACACATCAAACTCATTGAAGCCAAGGATACTGCAGAAGTTGCCAAGATAATTCAAGAACAACAATTGATGGGTATAGCAGCAATTGCTTCGGTTAAAGCTGCAGAAATCTACCAACTCCATATTATAGCAGATGGGATTCAAACCCATTTTACAAACTTTACACGTTTTGTAATTCTCTCTGCAGAAAAAGGCTCAGAAAAACCCAATTATAACAAAGCTTCTATCAAATTCAGTTTATCGGATCAAACCGGAAGTTTGCTATCAGCACTTCAAGTCTTAAAATCTAATGATCTAAATTTGAGTAAAATACAATCACTTCCCATTATTGAAAAACCTTGGGAATACGCCTTTTTTGCCGACATGATTTTTACCGATGTAATGCAATTTGAAAAAGCCATATCCGAATTGAAACCTATGGTAAACGAACTAAAAATCTTTGGGAAATACGAACATAAAAATTCATTCAGAATCTAATCAATTCTAAAAAAATAATCCTACAGTGAGACACGCCGATAGACTACAACACGTCAACGAATACTATTTTTCCGAAAAACTTCGGGAAATTCAAAGTTTGGTAGAGCAAGGAAAACCCATCATCAACTTGGGCATTGGAAATCCCGACTTACCTCCACCGCCTCAAGCTATAGAAGCCATGCATCAGGCTTTGGATGATGTCAGCAAACACGGTTATCAACCTTACAAAGGGATTGCCACTTTGCGAAATGCCATTTCGGCTTTTTATGCGAAACATTATGCCGTAACTTTAGATCCCCATTCTGAAATTTTACCTTTGTTTGGAGCCAAAGAAGGCATTATGCATCTTTCAATGGCGTATCTCAATCCCGGAGATGCTGTGTTGGTTCCCAATCCTGGTTATGCGTCTTATTCGGCAATAGCTCAACTCTTGGAAACGCACATGATCCATTACGATTTGACTCCCGAGAACAATTGGTATCCTGATTTTGAGCAGTTGGAAAAAATGGATTTATCAACAATTAAGATGATGTGGGTCAATTATCCCAATATGCCCACAGGGGCGAAAGCAACAACTCTTTTGTTTGAAAAATTAATAGCTTTTGGAAAGAAACACGATATTTTAATCGTCAATGACAATCCGTATAGTTTTATATTGACTGAAAAACCAAGGAGTATTTTACAAGTAGATGGAGCAAAAGAGGTGGCAGTTGAACTCAATTCGTTGAGTAAAAGTTTTAATATGGCCGGATGGCGTGTAGGTATGTTGGTTGGTAATCAAGAAATTATATCCAATGCGCTTAAAGTAAAATCCAATATGGACAGTGGTATGTTGTATGGCTTGCAAATGGGTGCTTCGGCGGCATTGGAGATCAATTCAGATTGGTTTGAACAACAGAATCAAACTTACAGTAGACGTAGAAGTATTGTGTGGAAAATAGCTGATAAACTGGGATTTACATATGATAAAAGTGCCGAAGGTTTTTTTGTTTGGATGCAACTTCCCAATGGTATTCAATCCTATGACATGGCAGATAAACTCTTATATGAACACGATATTTTTGTAACTCCGGGAAGTATTTTTGGAAGTAATGGAAATCATTATGTTCGTTTTTCACTATGTATCAATGAAGAAAAATTGGAGGAAGTTTTACAAAGAATATCATCATAATGCTTGTTTTTTTATCGAGAAAAAATTTTAAAAATATCAATCAAATACAAATGCATCATATCAAACATATTTCCATCATAGGATTAGGACTCTTGGGAGGATCGATGGCTTTGGCACTTAGAAAAATCACAGGCGCGCAAGTTTATGGAATGGATCAAAATGCCACTCACTTGGAAAAAGCCTTAACATTGAGACTCATTGATGAACCAATAAAATTAGAGGAACTGCATCATACCGATTTAGTTGTTGTAGCCGTTCCGGTCAATAAAATTGCCGAAGTCACAGCTCAAATATTGGATCAAATCCAACCCAATGCGTTGGTTTTTGACACAGGGTCTATCAAATCCAGCATTTGTGAAGCCTTGAAAAACCATCCCAAACGCAATCAATTCATCGCTTGTCATCCAATAGCCGGAACTGAATTTTCGGGACCTGAAGCCGCTTTTGACACTTTATTTGAAGGTAAAAAGAATATCATTTGCGATGCTGATTTAACTCGACCCGACTTATTGGAAAAGGCTTTACTCCTATTTGAAGAACTTCACATGAAAACAGATATCATGAATAGCATTGAGCACGACAAACACATTGCGTATGTATCGCATTTGTCGCATATCAGTTCGTTTATGTTGGGTAAAACAGTCATGGAAATTGAAAAAGACGAAGAAAGCATCTTTAACATGGCAGGAAGTGGATTTGAATCAACAGTTCGTTTGGCTAAAAGTTCGCCATCAACTTGGACTCCTATTTTTATTGAAAATAAAGCTTCCATTTTAAAATCATTGGATGAATACATGAAAAATTTGAAAGAATTTGCCGAATTGATTGAAAAGGATAATTTTGATGCCTTGTATCAAATTATGTCAGATACAAATCATATTCGGGAGGTTTTGGATAGACATTAGTACTTCGACAAGCTCATTGATAGTGAATAGTTATTAGGAAAATATATATTGGAAAGTGGTTATTAGTGAGTGGTTTTTGGAAAATAGAAAATAGAAAATAAAGAATTTAAATAAAGAATAATTTAAGATATAGAACATGCAAAACGACAAAACATTAGGGAAATGGTTAACAGACATGAATTTGGGTCATCCACTTACCATTGCAGGTCCTTGTAGTGCTGAAACACAAGAACAAGTATTAAACATTGCACATCAATTGAGTTCGGATACGAGCAGAGTGACGGTTTTTAGAGCCGGCGTTTGGAAACCGAGAACCCGTCCGGGTAGTTTTGAAGGGATTGGTGCATTGGCTTTACCTTGGTTGCAACAGGTTAAAAAAGAAACAGGTTTACTTACCGCTGTTGAAGTTGCCAATGCCCATCATGTCAAATTGGCTTTGGAATTTGACGTAGACATCCTTTGGATTGGTGCCAGAACAACAGTCAACCCATTTGCTGTTCAAGAAATTGCAGATGTATTGCAGGGCAGCGACAAGATTGTTTGGGTGAAAAATCCCGTCAATCCTGATTTGGAATTGTGGATAGGTGCCTTTGAACGCTTGTACAAAGCAGGTATAACCAAATTGGGAGCCATTCACAGAGGCTTTTCGAGTTATAATAAATCTCAATATCGCAACCAACCCAATTGGCAAATTCCCATCGATTTCAAAAGTCGTTTTCCCGATATTCCTATGATTTGCGATCCTTCACACATTTGCGGACGCAGAGACACAATAGAAAGCGTGGCACAAACAGCCTTGGATTTACAATATGATGGTTTAATGATTGAAACCCATCACAGTCCCGACAAAGCTTGGAGCGATGCCATGCAACAAATTACGCCTACCGTTTTGCACGAAATGATACATCGGTTGACCGTAAGAGAAAAGGTATTTCAGGATGCTACCCACATCAATCAATTGGGTGTTTTGAGAAATGAAATAGACCAAATTGATCAAAAACTCATCGACATTTTAGCCGAACGTATGCAGGTCGTTTCCCGTATAGGACAAGTTAAAAAGGAAAAGAATGTGGCTGTATTACAAAACCAACGGTTTAATGAAATCATGGATAAAATGATTCAAAAAGCGCATCAAACCGGACTCAGTGATGAGTTTATTGCCGGGATTTTCAAAGAAATACATCAAGAGAGTATTCGTCAGCAGGAGAAGATTGTGAATGGGTAATTAATTAGTTAATATGCTAATTAGCATATTAGCAAATTGAATAAATATCTTCGAGGCTAAACTATGATTTGATAGTATTAATAGATTATTTTACTTTATACAATAATCTTGGCTCCAACATACAAACCCCGAAGGTTTTAAAAACCTTCGGGGTTTCAATAGGCAATTAACTTACACCATTGTCGTTCTAAAATCATACTTCCTTTAGTCCTGAAGTCTAAAGCATCACTTTTCCTTAACCAATAATCGTTGCTCTAACATACAAACCCCGAAGGTTTATAAAACCTTCGGGGTTTCAACGAAGTTGATGATACATCAACATATACCGTCCTAAAGTCTTACCTCTTGAAGTCTTGTTGTCTTTAAGTTCTGAAAAGCATCACTTTTCCTTAACCAATAATCGTGGTTCCATCATTTCCATCATGGCATACTTCACGCCTTCTCTACCATAACCGGAGTTTTTTACACCTCCATAAGGCATGTGATCTACCCTAAAAGTCGGTACGTCATTGTGAATGACACCACCAACTTCCAATTCATTGAAAGCATAATTGATTTCATCCACAGCATTGGTAAAAACACCGGCTTGTAAACCGTATTGAGATTGATTGATTTGATGGACAGCATCCTTGAAATCACTGTATTTTTCGACCGTTACTACCGGTCCGAAGACTTCGAGTGCACATACATTCATCATAGGTTTGGTTTGCGTGATGATGGTAGGTTCGTAATAAGTTCCTTTACGTTTTCCACCGCTTAACACCAAAGCTCCATCGGATACGGCATCGTTGACCCAATTTTCCACTCTGATGGCATTGGTTTCATCAATCATGGCTGAAATATCCGTTTCTTGTTGCAATGGATCTCCAAATTTCAGTTGGTCTGTACCTTGTTTAAACAGTTCAATAAAGTTATCAAATACTTTTTCTTGTACATAAATGCGTTGCACATGGATGCAAACTTGTCCCGAATAAGCAAAACTTCCTACCAAGCATTTTTGAACTGCTTTGGCAATATCAGTATCTTGAGAGACAATAACACCTGCATTTCCACCCAATTCCAAAGTGATTTTTTTATTACCGGCTTCTTTTTTCATTTTCCATCCTACTTCGGGTGAACCTGTAAAAGTCAGTTTTTTGATCCGTTCATCTGTAACCAATTGGTTGCCGGCTTCTCTATCTGTAGGAAATAACGAAATGGCACCTTTTGGCAAATCGGTTTGGTCTATGATTTTAGCCAATTCCAATACGGATAAAGGCGTAGAACGAGCCGGTTTTAGAATGATGGGATTTCCTGATGCTATAGCCGGAGCAATTTTGTGTACCGCTAAGTTTAATGGAAAATTGAAAGGTGAAATACCGGCAATCAAACCTACCGGTACATATTTTACCAAACCTTCTTTTCCGTGTCCAGATGGTGTCCAATCTATGGAAAAATATTCTCCCGGAATTCTTTTACATTCTTCGGCGGCAATGATAAAGGTTTGAATTGCTCGATCTAATTCTCCCAATGCATACCGCATGGGTTTGCCACTTTCCTGAGCCAATACTTGCGCCAATCGCAGTTTATCTGTTTGCAATCCTTGCGCTATTTGCATCAAAATTTCATAACGTTTGTAAATTGGCATGTCGCGCATTACTTTTTCAGCCGCTTTTCCTTGTATAATTGCTTGTTCGATTTCAAGTTTTCCTGCCACATAAGTAGTAGCAAAAACTCGTTGTGTATAAGGATTGTTAACCTCCAGTTTTTCAGAAGTCCTTATAAAAGTTCCGGCTAAATAAATGGGATAATCTTGCATGAGAAGTCAGATATTTAAAAAAGAAATGGGGAAAAAATTATTTTGAGAAAAACAATTCATCCATATCAATATCCATTTGATGAAGGAAATCAATACTTTTTACAATGGCATTGTGCAGGATTTCATCTTGTTCCATAAATGGGACTTCGGTGCGATAGGCGCTCAGAAAACTTTCCAAAAATTCGGAAGATTTCAATGGACGACGGAATTGCATGGCTTGAGCGGCATTGAGCAATTCGATTGCCAATATTTTTTCAACATTTTCCACAATTCTCAATCCTTTGGTTGCGGCATTAGCACCCATACTCACGTGATCTTCTTGCAAATTACTGCTTACAATACTATCTACACTGGCAGGAGTAGCCAATTGTTTGTTTTGACTGACGATACTGGCGGCTGTATATTGCGGAATCATCATACCGCTATTTAAACCTGAATTGGAAACCAAATAAGCCGGCAAACCTCTATTGCCTCCTATCAATTGGTAGGTACGTCGTTCGGATATATTCCCCAATTCGGCAACAGCTATTCCCAAAAAGTCAAAAGCCAAAGCCAATGGTTGTCCGTGGAAATTACCACCTGAAACAATCAGGTCTTCTTCCATAAAAATATTGGGATTATCGGTAACAGAGTTGATTTCGGTATAGATGGTTTGGGCTACAAATTGTAAAGTATCCCAAGTTGCTCCATGTACTTGTGGAATACACCTAAATGAATACGGATCTTGCACATGCACTTTGGGTTGGTTGATGATTTGGCTGCTTTCGAGTAAATTTCTCACTCTTTCTGCCACTTTCATCTGACCTTTATGTGGTCTAACATCGTGAATCAAATGGTGAAATGGTTCGATTCTGCCATCAAAACCTTCCAAAGAAAGCGTTCCAATGATGTCAGCAAAATATTGTAATCGGAAGGATTGTAAGATGAGATAAACCCCATATGCACTCATAAATTGGGTTCCATTGAGTAAAGCTAAACCTTCTTTGGATTGTAATTGAATGGGTTCCCAATGCATCTTTTGATAGAGCATTTCAGTCGGCATTTTTTCACCTTCAAACCATACTTCGCCTTTGCCAATCAAGGGTAAGGTCAAATGCGCCAAAGGAGCCAAATCTCCGGAAGCACCTAGCGAACCTTGGGTATAAATAACCGGAAAAATATCGTGATTGAAGAAATCAACCAACCGATTGACGGTTGCCATTTGTACACCGGAATGACCAAAACTCAAAGATTTGATTTTGAGTAACAACATGATCTTAATCAAATGTTGGGGTACTTCTTCGCCAATGCCGCAAGCATGACTCATGACGAGATTTTCCTGTAATTGTTGTAAATTTTCTTTTTCAATTTTCACATTATACAAAGAACCGAATCCGGTATTGATACCATAAATAGGAGCTTCTTCATTCTGCATCTTATCATCCAAATAACTGCGACACAACATGATGTCTTTGATTAGTTCGTCTGAAAGTTTAAGTTTTTGTTTTTCGGAAAGTATTTCAGAAATTTTCTTAAAACTCAATGGAGCTTTAGATAAAGTAAAATATTTTGGCATCATGTTTACAAAATTAATTTTACAAATTTCGTTAAAAAAATGAGTTTGAGCAAACTTATATTACAATTACAAATACTGATAAATTTACAATTGAAAAAAATCATTTGGAACAGGTGAGTTTGGGGTGTAAATGTTATTAGTCCCGATAGCTATCGGTATTGGAATTTGGATATTTGAAATCAGGATAATAATACACTTTTCATATTCTGACAATCGAAAAAAATCTCAATTGATAAAACTTTCAAAAATGAATACATATTTTTTTCAACTATTCATAAAAATCAGATTTTATTTCCTATTTTTTTTGCAAATTTGCACATCAAAATACTTAAACAGATGAAAAAACATAATTTTGGTGCAGGACCATCCATTTTACCACAAGTAGTTATCGATCAAGCCGCATTGGCATTGAAGAATTTTAACAACATGGATCTTTCCATTTTGGAGATTTCACATCGCAATAAGAATTTTATTGCTGTATTGGAAAAAGCTCAAAATTTGGCTTTAGAATTAGCCGGATTGAAAGATAAAGGATATTATGCTTTGTTTTTACAAGGTGGAGCCAGTACTCAGTTTTTAATGGCTCCATATAATTTCTTACCTATTGGAGGAACAGCTGGATATATCGATACCGGAACATGGAGTAGTGCAGCTATTAAAGAGGCTAAAAAATTGGGAAATGTAAATGTATTGGCTTCTTCTAAAGAAAACGCATACAAAAACATCCCTAAAAATGTAGCCATTCCAGAAGGATTGTCTTATGTACACGTTACTTCCAATAACACGATTTATGGAACACAATTCAAAGAATTCCCCAAAGTAAACTGTCCCCTTTTGGTAGATACCAGTAGCGATATGTTTAGTCATGTAGTGGATTATTCTCAATTTGACTTGATTTATGCAGGCGCGCAAAAGAATATTGGCGCTTCCGGAACTACATTGGTGTTGGTCAAACAAGATGCTTTGGGTAAATCGGGACGCGATATTCCTTCCATGATGGATTACCAACTGCAAATTGCCAAAGACAGTTTGTACAATACGCCATCTGTATTTTCAATTTATGTTTCTATGCTCAATTTGGAATGGTTGCAAAATGATATGGGTGGTTTGAAAGGTATTGAGAAAGTTAATTTTGCAAAAGCCGATTTATTATACAACGAATTGGATACCAATAAAAACTTTGTTCCCTATGTAGACAAAGCTGACCGTTCTATTATGAACGTCACTTTTAATTTGGCAGATGAATCCTTGAAAGAACGATTTGACAAATTGTGTAGTGAAGCCGGTATTTGGGCGCTAAGCGGTCATAGAAGTGTAGGCGGATACAGAGCCAGTTTATACAATGCCTTGCCATTAGAAAGCGTACAAGTATTGGTAGATGTGATGAAAGCTTTGTAGTAGATATTTTCTGAAATTAAGTTTTTCAAAATAAAAGGTTCAAAATTCTGACTGAGTTTTGAACCTTTTTCTTTTTACTTGTATTTTACCATATTCAATATAGATGTTTTATACTTAATCGTCAAATTATAGTTTCATAATCATCTCATTTTTAAACTTTTTCAAAAAAATGTTGTATTTTATTAAAAAATACGCACCTTTGCACCCAGTTTATAAAAATTCCAAATAATAAATTCCAAATTTCAAATTGAAACACTATTAATATTTAATTCAATAGTTATCAATATTTTATAATTATAACAAAACTTCATGATTACATTTAATGATTTAGGATTACCTGAATTGGTTTTAGCTGCTATTAAAGAATTAGGTTACGAAACCCCTACTCCCATCCAAGAAAAAGTTATTCCCAACTTACTCAATTCCAAACAAGATATTATTGGATTTGCTCAAACCGGAACCGGTAAAACAGCCGCATTTGGTTTGCCTGCTATTGCCCTCACTGAAATTGACAAAGCATATCCGCAAACTTTGGTATTGGCTCCCACACGTGAGTTATGCCTTCAGATTACAGCCGATTTAAAAAAATATTCCAAATACATTGACGGAATGAACATTGTTCCGGTATATGGTGGAAGCAGTATGGATACGCAAATCAGAAGTTTGCAAAAAGGAGCACACATTGTTGTTGCTACTCCAGGACGTGCCAAAGACTTGATCAACCAACGCAAATTAGTTCTCAACAGAATTGAAAGAGTGATTTTGGATGAAGCCGATGAAATGCTTTCTATGGGTTTCCAAGAAGATTTGGATTATATTCTCGATACCACACCAGACACCAAACAAACCTTGTTGTTTTCGGCTACTATGTTTGGTGACTTGAAACGCATTACAAAAAATTACATGACCAATCCTTTGGAAATTTCGGTTTCCAAAATGAATTCAGGTTCATCCAATGTGAACCACGTATATTATATGGCGCATGCCAAAGATCGCTATGAAGTTTTGAAACGTGTGGTTGACATGAATCCAACGATTTACGCTATTGTATTTTGTCGCACCCGCCAAGAAACAAAGGATGTAGCCAATAAATTGATGCATGACGGTTACAATGCAGATGTATTACATGGAGAATTATCACAAAATATGCGTGATGACGTCATGAACCGTTTCCGTAAAAAACAAATTCAATTGCTTGTTGCAACCGATGTGGCTGCACGTGGATTGGATGTAACCGAATTGACACACGTCATCAATTACAATTTACCGGATGACGATGAAGTATATACACACAGAAGTGGTCGTACAGGCCGTGCCGGAAATACAGGAACTTCGGTTGTAATTTTACACAGCCGTGAAAGTAGAAAAATCAAAGATATTGAGAAATTTTCGGGTATAACTTTTATTCAAGAACGCGTTCCTACCGGGATGGAAATATGTCAAACCCAATTGTATGTTTTGATGGATAAAATCAAAAGTATAGAAGTTGACGAAAAACAAATTGCCCCATTTTTGGATCAGATTTATGAAAAATTGGAAGGTTTGAGTAGAGAAGAATTAATCAAACACTTCGTATCTGCTGAGTTCAATCGATTCTTGACATATTATAAGAATGCTCAGGATATCAATATCAATCATGAAGCGTCACATAATGTATCCAGTCGTAGAGGAAATTCAACTTTTACGCGTTTGTTTATCAATATTGGAAAAAGAGACAATTTGAATCCTGCTCGTTTGATTGGATTAATCAATGAAGCATTGGAGTCAAAAGAATCTGAAATAGGAAAAATTGAAGTCTTAAATAACTTCTCATTCTTTGAAATTGAAGAAGCTCAAGTAGCGCCTTTAATGGAAAAATTGATAGGAGAACCTTACGGAAATGTCCAACTTGCACTAGAAATCTCCAAAGAGAAGAAAAGTAGTGGTGGTTCAAGAGGTGGAGGCGGTTCACGAGGTGGCTGGTCCAATGCCGGTGGAAGAGACCGAAATGAAGGTTCGAGAGGTGGAGACCGTTCCGAAAGTAGAGGCGGCAACAGAAGTTATGGAAATGACAGACCAACCGGTTCAGGTGATCGTCCCGGAAGAAGAAGTGCAGGAAGTGATAAACCAAAATCTGATCGTTCACGCGGTGGAGACAAACCACGTAATGGTGGTGGAAAAGGAGCTCGTCGTGGTGGATGGGGGAAATAGAGAAATTAGAAATTAGAAATTAGAAATTAGAAGGTGGAAAGTGAGATTTCTACCTTTTTTTTATGGTTGAATGCGTTCTATTTTCCAATTGTAATCAGGTTGCAAAGTATATCTGATTCGATCGTGCATGCGATTGGGTCTGCCTTGCCAAAATTCTATACGGGTGGGTTTTACCAGATAACCGCCCCAATATAAGGGTCGAGGTATCTCTTTCCCTTCAAATTGTTTTTCAAAATCAACTAATTTTTGATCCATTTCTTCACGCGAAGCAATGGTTTTACTTTGTTCGGAAGCCCAAGCTCCCAATTGACTTCCACGTGGACGACTTTCAAAATAGCCATCGGAAAGGTTTTCGGGTAATTTTTCTATTTCACCATTGATGATGATTTGACGTTCGGTACGTGACCAATGAAAACTCAGGCAAACCTTTGGGTTTTCTTGCATGGCTAAGGCTTTTTGGCTTTCGTAATTGGTATAAAAAACAAAACCTTCCCACGTATATCTTTTGAGCAAAACAACTCTATTGACCGGTTGCATATCCCTTCCCACTGTGGAAACGGTCATCGCATTGGCTTCTCCCAATTCTTCATTTTCAGCATCGGTGTACCAAGTACGGAATAATTCAATAGGATTTTCAGGCACCTGAGTTTCCAAGAGTTCCTTTTTTTGATAGACTTGACGTTTGTTGCTTAGATCCATATGATTTAATTCCAATAAATAAATTCCAAATTCAAAAATTAAATTACAATCCCGATAATAATTGACACAAAATTCCATCATCAATACGATGGGGAACAAATTCAAATTACCTTTCCGTTATCCCAATAACCTGCCTCGCCTTAGGCGGGCCCAATAACCTAACAACCATCCCAACTACTTCCTACGTCTCACAGAAATGAAAAATAATCCCACAAAAGTAATCAATCCATTGAGTAGTAACAATTCAAATCCGATTTTATAGCCATTGAAGAGAACTGTTGAATATTCACTGATGAAATAACAAATGACGGGTGATAAAACGGCTATAAAAGGCACTATGCTGTCTTTAACCTTGCGTTTACTTAATATTCCAAAGGCAAAAAGTCCCAATAAAGGTCCGTATGTGTAACCTGCCACCGTAAATAATTTATCGATGACGGCTCGATCATTAATCAAACTAAAGATATAAATAACCAAAAACAGGATAAAGGCAAAAACCAAATGGACTTTGTGTCTGATGTTTTGGGCTT
The DNA here is from genome assembly GCA_020854235.1 of Flavobacteriaceae bacterium. Classification (GTDB taxonomy): domain Bacteria; phylum Bacteroidota; class Bacteroidia; order Flavobacteriales; family Flavobacteriaceae. The sequence goes on along the minus strand of JADZFW010000042.1, from coordinate 14,032 downwards.
GTTTTTCCGACAAATTTTCTTTTTTATCCAATGCCAAAAAATCAATGGAGAAAGCAGTTGTCAAAGATGTAAGCGCTCCATCGGCACTGGGATAGGCTGCTGAAATGAGTCCGATAATGAAAACAATTCCAGCCAACGGACTCAAATATTGAATGGCTATCATGGGAAATAAATCGTCAGAACTTTTGGGTAAGGCTATTCCCTTGCTTTCTACCAATACATATAAAGCTGCTCCCAAAAATAAGAACATCAAATTGACAAAAAATAAAGCTACACTAAAAGAAAACATATTTTTCTGCGCATCTTTTAGGGTTCGGATGCTGAGGTTTTTTTGCATCATTTCTTGGTCCAATCCGGTCATGGCAATGGCGATAAAGGCTCCACTTATCAATTGTTTCCAGTAATATTGACGGCTGTTGATATCATAGTCCATCACTTGTGAAAGTTCACTATGCCAAACATTTTGTACCAATTGTCCAAATGACATATTCATTTCCTTCAAGATCAAAAATATGGAAACAACTACTGCCAACAACATAAAAGTCGTTTGCAGCGTATCGGTCCAAATAATGGTTTTGATACCACCTCTATACGTGTACAATATTACCAATGCTAAAAATAAAATAATGGTGACTATGAAGGGAACGTGCCAAGCATCAAATACAAACGTTTGCAGTACGTGTACCACCAAATAAATTCGAAAAGAGGCACCGATAGTTCGAGATAAAATAAAGAAAAAAGAACCCGTTTTATGAGACCAAGTTCCAAATCTCTCATCGAGATACGTGTATATGGTTGTAAGATTCAAACGGTAATACAAGGGCATTAAAACCAAAGCGATCACGGCATAACCAATCAAATAGCCGACAACCACCATCAAATATTTGAAATGGGTATCCCCTACCCAACCCGGTACCGACATAAAGGTCACTCCCGACAATGAAGCTCCAATCATTCCGTAAGCCACCACCAGCCAAGGTGATTGTTTTTTGGCTACAAAAAAATTGGCATTACTTTGATTCTTGCCGGTATGAAAGGCTATGTAAAATAAAACAAGGGAATAGAGACTGATGATAATTAATACGACACTTGGCTGCATAAATATTTGTTGAAAATTTTTCAAAAGTAGTCAAATTTGATAAAACTAATTTCCATAATTCAACATAGTTCAAACATTGTACTCAAAGCAAGACCTAAAATGGCATATCTTCCTTCCAAATATTATTCAATCCTAAGCAATTCTTTAAGATCAGTTTTCTTTAGACCAATTATTTCACCAACAAACGTCGCAACAAATCCAATCTCCCCACTTTGGTCAACGTTTTTCTAATCCAATCTTGGTATTCTTTCTTATACCAGAAGAAAAATTGATGTTGCTCTTCTCTTTCCTTTTTGGTTCGCGGTGTATACACCGGTTCCAAGGTATAAGGATGATAACCGCTGTAATAAATTTCGGTTGCGACCGTCATGGGAGTGGGCGTAAATCCTTGTACTTGTTCCAATTTGAATCCCATATCTTTGGTTTCACAAGCCAAGTTGGCCATGTCTTCCAATTCACTAGCCGGATGACTGGAGATAAAATAGGGTATCAATTGTAGATTCAAACCCAACTTGCGGTTGATGCCGTCAAATTGTTTTTTAAACAAATGAAAATTCTTAAATGAAGGTTTGCGCATCAACTTCAAAACCTTATCGGAAGTATGCTCGGGAGCGACTTTGAGTCTTCCCGATACGTGATTTTTCAAGACCTCTTCCGTATAGGCTTGTAGCTCTTTGGGATCGGCTTTTTTATTGAATTCGGGAACGAGCATATCATAGCGAATGCCACTTCCTATAAACGATTTCTTTATTTTGGGATTGCGGTCTATGGCTTTGTATAGATCGGTCAAAGGACGATGTGAAGTATCCAAATTGTGACAAATGACCGGCGAAATACAAGAAGGTGACGTACATTTATCACAGATGGATTGCACTTTACCTTTCATTTTATACATATTGGCCGACGGGCCACCGACATCCGACAGATAACCTTTGAAACCGGGCATTTCGGTTACTTTTTCCACTTCTTTCAAAATGGATTCTTTACTCCTACTCGCAATGAATTTGCCTTGATGCGCCGAAATGGTACAAAAACTACAGCCCCCAAAACAACCTCGGTGGATGTTGATAGAAAATTGAATCATTTCAAATGCCGGAATGGCACCTCTATCCTTATAACGCGGATGGGGCAATCGGGTGTAGGGCAAATCAAACGAGGCGTCGATTTCCTTTTCGGTCATCGTAGGAAAAGGTGGATTGATGACCAAAACATCGGAGCCTACCTTTTGTAAGATTCTGCGTCCATGCACTTTATTGGATTCCTGTTCGATGATTTTGAAATTGGAAGCGTATTTCTTTTTGTCTTTCAAACACACTTCATGGGAAACAATTTCTATATCTTCCCAATTTTTATTGACTACCAATTTTTGTTGGGTAGGTATCAAATAACCCGTTTGCTTGATCGTCGTCAAAGATGAAAACGGCACCCTTTTTTTAAGGAGTTGCACCAATTCTCTCAACGGCTGTTCCCCCATACCGTAGATCAACAAATCGGCACCGCTTTCGGTGAGAATGTTGGGTTTCAGTTGGTCGCTCCAATAATCGTAATGGGTTACCCTACGCAAGGAAGCCTCTATACCTCCGATGACAACCGGAACATCGGGAAACTTTTCTTTGAGAATTTTCGTATACACCGTGGTGGCGTAATCAGGCCTGAAGCCTTTGTCGCCATTGGGCGTATAGGCATCGGTATCCCGTTGGCGTTTGTTGGCGGTATAATTACTGACCATAGAGTCCATAGAGCCTGAGGTTACCGCGAAAAACAGATTGGGTGTACCCAATTTGGTAAAATCCTGCAAATTGTCTTTCACATTGGGTTGTGGGACAATAGCTACTTTCAAGCCCATACTTTCCAGCAAACGCCCGATGACAGCCGGACCAAATGCCGGATGGTCGATGTAGGCATCGCCACTGAATAAGATCACGTCCAGCGAATCCCATTCACGGATTCTTACTTCGCGTAGGTTGGTGGGAAGCCAGTCGGAGAGTTTGAGAGATGGGTTAGGTTGCATGTATATATTGCGTTAACTGTAATAAGCGACAAATTAACGCAAATTAATTTTAACAAGTTTGATTAAGGGAATGAATCCACTATTGCCAAAAATGACGGATTGGATATTTAATTATATTTTCATCAGCAGTTGCAAAAAACAAATCGTTATTTATAGCTTGAGCAATTAAAATTCTATCAAATGGATCTCTGTGAATAAAATCTAATTGAGACACTAAAACTGTATCTTTTAAATCTAATGATAAAATTTCAAATCCATTTTCAATAGCCAAATCAATAAGCTTTTGCACTCCACCACTAAACTCTAACTTTCCTAAATTTAATTTAATGGCAATCTCCCAAAAAGAAACAATACTTATAAAAATAGAATTTTTTTGATTTTCAATAGCATCTATTACTTTTTCACTTAACTTTCTATCTCCAGCAACAAACCATAAAAATGTATGAGTATCCAATAAAACATTCATTACATATAATCTTTAAAGTCATCTATAGGTTGATTGAAATCATCAGACATTTTAATTTGACCTTTCAACATTCCAAATTTCGGTTTCATATTTTTTTTAATTCTTTTCTTGGATAACAAAAAATCAATAAAGTCATTAACTTCAGACTTAAGGTCTTTAGGCAATTCATTTATCTTTTTATATATTAGTAAGTTATCCATTTTATGAAGTCATATTTATTCAACAAAAATATAAAATAAATTCTAAACTTATACAACATCTCGAATTTAATCAAAATCATTTGTTCAACAGTAAGCCACATCTAGCACCCCAAAAAAATCCCCAACCATCCGAAGACAGTCAGGGAACATTACTATGGAAAACTAAAAAGAATTCGAATCCAAGTGCTATTCCATCGGTGGAATAGGTTCTTCTTCCTCACCTTTTTTAGTGCCTTTTCTTTTGGCTAGCAAATCGGCGTAGTATTTACGCACGGTGTTGAACACGTCCAAAGGTTTGTTGAATGCCTCCGTATCGACGGCTTTGGAAAGGGTTAAGGTATATTCTGCCAACAGATTGTATTGATCGGTGAGTTCCTCTCTGAGGGTTTTGGTATCATAGTACTCGGTGTTGACTTGTTCATTGGTGCGAGAATTGAAAAAACTTTTAAATTTCTCATTACTGCTTTTAATTCGATCTTGAAAGTTTTGCAGATTCAAAGTAGCGATATGTGCCGCATATTTTGCCGATGCCAATTCATCCAACAAATTGTCAATACCATTGGTTTCTTCTTCTAAATTCCAACGTTGCAAGTTTTTGTACGTTTTCATCACCGTGTTGAGACTGTTAAACGCCTCGATTTCGGTCTCATCTTCCGAGAGTTCATAGACACTCAACTGGCGTTGAAAAGCAGTAATGGCTTTGTCTCGTAGCGCATCGGCGTTGGTAATTTTAAGGGTTTCATCACTTTTAGTGATTTTGAGCATGGCTTTGTCAAATTGGACAGAAGCCTCACCCAATCGGGCATAATAGTTTAGGAAATTGGCATCGGTAATCAAACCACTTTCCAAATCGGCGATACCTTTGAGCACGCCCTTGACATGTTGCCCAACTTCCAAATTCTGAAGTCGAGTCAAACTTAAAACAACAAGTTTTTTCATTCTGTTTTTTAAAATTTTAAGAATGTTGATAATAATACTGTTAATCGTATCATTAAACCAAGGGTAAGTTTGTGTGGGTAAAAAGCATGTATTTTCTCTTAACAATTAACGATCCTTTGTTCAATAACGCAACAAATATAAAGAATGGATGCTTAATATGCAATAATATTGAATATTATTTGATTTAAATGTTTTTTATGTAAAAATGGAAATTAAGAAATAAAAATTCCAATTGTTTGGTTTGTCGCAAACAAGCAAGAAGATAAATACTCAGTATTTGGACTGTTGCAAGTTTGCAGGAAGTTAAAAACTCGGTATTTGGACTGCTGCAAGTTGCAGGAAGCTAAAAACTCGGTATTTGGACTGTTGCAAGTTTGCAGGAAGCTAAAAACTGAGTATTTGGGCTGCTGCAAGTTGCAGGAAGCTAAAAACTCGGTATTTGGGCTGTTACAAGTTTGCAGGAAGCTAAAAACTGAGTATTTGGACTTTTACAAACTTGCAGGAAGGAAAAAACGCTGTTTTTAGATAGCTGTGATTTTGCATCAACGTATAGAGATGCTACCTAGCTTTAAATTTTGTTTTCCACAAATTCATATTTTTTTATATCTTTGAGTATCTGAAAAAAGGAGGTATGGAAACAGCGCTGTTGTTTTTGCTAATGGATGTTTTGGGATGATTTTTTTTTGGATGTATAAATGAATTAGCTGGTATTTTAAGAAAAGACAACGACACAGATAGTTATGAGTTATGACCCAACAATAGATTATAGCCAAAAGGGCTTATCGATTGATAAAAATTTGGCATATTGGAAGTTTAGTGAACTGATTAAGAATTTGATTACATTGTCTAGTGACGCTCCAAGACAGATAGAATTAATTGGATACGGTGCAGTTGCTGATGAAATGGCCATAGATTTTGGTACATATTATACTTTGTCTTATCAATCATACATAGATTTTAAACTATTAACGATTGACCAAAAAAACGAATTAGACGAACTTGATAAATATTTGGAAGATAGAAGTGGTGATAAAAGTCCTGATTTCTGGGACGATTTTAAATTAGATATAAACCCAGATTGGAGTTGTGTAAGGTTAAAAGCAAAAAACATTTTGGAATTATTGAAAATGGACGATTTATCAATTGATTTTGACAGAACTGAAAAGTTTGATAGCTCTGGAAATTTAACTATTCAGACAACAAAAACAAGATTAATAAAGAAAAACGTCAGCTAACAGGCGACGAAAAATTACAGAGTCAGTAGATTATACAAGGGTTGTAATTCGCTTCAACTTTTACGTAACTAAATAGGGAATCGACCCAAGCAAAGTGTACACGCAAGCTCCACAAATGTCTCCTGAACCGATAGCTATCAGATTTGCGGCATATGAATTAAAACAATTCGGATATTAGAAATGAAAATCCTAATTGATCAGGGTTGATTTAGATTAAAAAAATTACTTTTGTTATGTATGATTGACTTGGGAAGTACTGTGAAATTGGGAGACTTAATGGGTTTGGTTTGTCTTAAGATAAATTAAGAGGCTAAAAACCAACAAACATAACTATCATAATATCGAAAACTATTTATCTTTTTATTTCAATAATATTTAAAAATGAAAAAAATCATCAGCTTCATAATAATTTATTCTTTGGTTTCTTGTTCTGAAAAAAATGAAATTAGTTGGGTCCATTATTCTATCAGAAATAATTCAAATCATGACTTAATTTTCCAATCATTTGATATAGATAATAATTCAATTTTAACTTTACAAATTGAATCTATGCAAATGAAAACTGAAATTGCCAATTATGACATTAATCCCTATATTCTAAACGCTAATAAAATCGTCATTAAATTTGATGATGAACACATCATCACTTACGTCAAAGATAATGTTAATAATCAGCTTATTAATAACCCTTTTCTTGGAAATAATGAAAACATTATTGGTGGATTTTATCAAAATCAAGAAGATTGTTTTTACATTATAAGTGACGAAGATTATGAAAGATCCAATTAATAGATAAGTAAGATAAACTGTTGGTTGAAATTATTAATTAGCCGCCTGCTCTGCAAAGTGTACACGCAAGATCCACAAATGTCTCCTGACTTACAAAGTACAAAACTTTTGTTTTAAAAAAAACATCAATCAATACTTCTCATTTCAATCAAATGGACTCCAGAATAATTTTTGAATCGGCAAAAACATACATCTATTCTGTGAAATGGATCAAACCAAAAATCGGTTTTGAAAGTGAATGGATTTTCTTTGGTAACCCTACTGAATTAAACCTCAAAACAATTATTAACGAATATTTTAATGAAGATGTTTTGTTTGTTGCCTTACATAGAAATGATTCTTTTCAATCAAACCGTGAATCTGTAGCCGAGGAAATTCAACATCTAATGGGAACAGTAGATTTTACCATTTGGAATCATACATTTCAAAAAGTAATCGAATTTAATAAGATGGGTATTTATAGAAAAGGTAGTAAAACCAATTTCTAAAGCCCTTCTACCACTTCCCCCACCAAATCAAAATCACTAGCTTCCGTAATTTTAACCTCGATAAAGTGTCCGAGATTGATGAAGTGTTGGTCTGAAACAACCAGGACTTCATTATCCACATCGGGAGAATCGTATTGGGTACGGCCTATGTAATAGCCTCCTTCTTCCCTATCAAAGATACATTTGAACACTTTCCCTACTTTTTCTTGATTGAGTTCGAAAGAAATACCGGCTTGTAATTCCATGATTTCGGCTACACGGCTTTGTTTTTCTTCGTCGGAAATGTCATCGGTCAAGGATGCGGCATGCGTATCGTCTTCGTGTGAATAGGCAAAAACGCCTAAGCGGTCAAAACGTGAATCGGCAACCCATTGTTTCAATTCCTCAAATTGGGCTCGGGTTTCACCGGGATATCCCACAATCAAAGTGGTTCGAATGGCAATATCGGGAACGGATGTTCTGAAATCGGAGAGTAATTTTTCCAATTGCTCTCTATTGTGTCCCCGTCGCATGGATTTCAAAATATCGGTATTGATGTGTTGCAAGGGAATATCAATGTAGTTGCAAATCTTGGGTTCGGTTTTCATCACTTCCAGTACATCCAACGGAAAACCGGTAGGATAAGCATAGTGCAGGCGAATCCATTCAATCCCTTCTATTTGTGCCAAGGCGCGCAGTAAATCGGCCAGTTTGCGTTCGCCATACAAATCGATCCCGTAATAGGTCAAATCTTGGGCAATTAGAATGAGCTCTTTTACGCCATGAGCAGCGAGCTTTTGGGTTTCCGTAATCAAGTCTTCGATGGGTTGGGAAACATTCTTACCACGCATCAGGGGAATGGCACAAAACGAACAAGGTCGGTCGCAGCCTTCGGCAATCTTGAGGTAAGCGTAATGTTTGGGTGTGGTAGTCAAACGTTCGCCCACCAATTCCTTTTTATAATCAGCACCGAGGACTTTGAGCAAATTGGGTAAATCATGCGTACCGAAGTATTCGTCCACTTCGGGAATTTCTTTTTGCAAATCGGGTTTGTAGCGTTCGCTCAAGCAACCGGTCACAAACACTTTTTCCAATCTTCCCTCCTCTTTCTCTTGAATGTATTGTAAAATGGTGTTGATAGACTCTTCCTTGGCATCACCAATAAAGCCACAGGTATTGATGACCACTATATCCGATTTTTGTTCCGATTCATGGGTTACTTTTTGCCCATTGGCTTTCAGTTGTCCCATCAACACTTCGGAATCGTACAGATTTTTGGAACATCCCAGGGTGACGACGTTTATTTTTTTAGTTTTAGATGATTTTGTTCTCAAGATGAAGTTTGGATTAAATGATGGATGCTTTTACTAGATCTGAAAATTGACCTTTGAAAAACATGTAATAGTAAAGATTTAACAAAAAATGAGTTTATCTTATTATCCATGAACGATAATATCGATATTATTGAGTTCTATTAAATCATTTTCATTAAACAATTCGGCTATGTTGACAAAGTTTTGTCTGAATAAATTCAATAATTCTTTATTTTTAATATTACCCGTAGTGACAATCAATAATTTTTTAGGAATTTTATGTACAATAAAAGAATCCATAAAATCAGAATCCTTAGTAATAATGATGTAATCATCTTTTAATGACAATTCTCTTATCTCATTATCTGAAGTTTTATCTTTATTGGGTAATTGATTTGTATGCAGTACCTCAAATCCTTTTTGAGTTAAAATTTCTGCTAAGAGAAATGGCAATTGAGCATCAATTAAAAACTTCATGCAACTATTTTATGAATGGATTTTAGTTTGGTTAATTTTGAAGCAAATTCGAGACAAGCTTCCAAATCCTCAACTTCCAATACCGGATAATCAGCCAAGATTTCATCATGAGTCATACCGGAAGCCATTAAGTCTAGAATCATTTCAACCGTATACCTCATATTTCTAATGGTTGGTTTACCGTGACATATTTCCGTGTTGATCGTAATTCTATTGATTTGACTTTCCATGATTCAATAATTTATAAAGCATATTAAATATGCAATTGTAAAACAATTTTCAAAAATACAAAAAATTAAAAAACTTAAATGCTTTGTTTAGTTTTTATATAATCATCAACTATTTCATTTACAATTTCTTTCACTGGTTTAATATCGTGTATCAAACCAGCAATCTGTCCGATTTCGAGTTCGCCTTCCACCAAATCACCTTCAAACATACCTTTTTTAGCACGACCCCGACCTAGGAATTCTTGCAATCCTTCTTTGGTGGGACAAGTTTGATAATAGGTTTGCAAGCGGTTGAAAAATTCATTCTTAATCAAACGAACCGGAGCCAATTCTTTTAAAGTCAAATAGGTGTCGCCATCTTGAACCTTGATGACTGCATGTTTAAAGGCTTCATGCGAAGAAGCTTCTACGCTGGCTACAAACCTACTGCCCATTTGCACCCCATCGGCACCTAAAACCATCGCTGCCAACATGCCTTTGCCTGTAGCAATGCCACCGGCGGCTATAAGAGGCACTTGCAATTGTTCTTTTACCATGGGAATCAAGGTGAAAGTCGTGGTTTCTTCCCTTCCATTGTGTCCACCCGCTTCAAAACCTTCTGCTACGACAGCATCAACGCCAGCTTCTTGAGCTTTGAGGGCAAATTTCACACTACTCACTACATGCACTACGGTGATCCCTTTCTCTTTGAGGAATGAAGTCCAAGTCTTGGGATTTCCTGCAGAAGTAAAAACGATTTTCACGCCTTCTGCTACAATAATTTGCATGATTTCGTCCACATTGGGATACAAAAGCGGTACATTGACACCAAAGGGTTTATCGGTAAGTTTTTTAGCTTTTTGAATGTGTTCTCTCAACACATCGGGATACATACTTCCAGCTCCTATTAAACCCAATCCACCGGCATTACTGACTGATGCAGCCAATTTGGAACCACTGGCCCATATCATACCACCTTGAATGATGGGAAATTGGATTTGGAATAATTGGGTAATGCGATTGGATTCAAACATTAGTTTACAATCAATTTTTGGGTATATACATTTTCATTAGATTGAATACTTATCCAATAAACACCTTGAGATAGGTTGTGCAAGTCAACGGAATAAGGCGTATGATTCACTTCATAAACACCCATAACCTGTCCATTGACATTTGATATTTTCAAGGAAGTTTCGGGTTGTAATTGCGGTATTTGGAGGGTTAAAGGTTGTTGGCCATTTAAAGGATTGGGATAAACCACAAAATCTTCAGGAGTTAAATTGGATAGCGACATCGTACTAAAAGCCGTTTCAAAATTGGGAATACCATAGCCATACTGGTCATCGGGAGTGGCGTATAAATGCGCCGATTCCCGGATGGCTTGCGCAATTTCAGCATTGGTTTTATTGGGGAAAGCTTGCCAAAAACAAGTGGCAACACCTGCTAAAATAGGCCCAGAAAACGAGGTTCCATTTCCATTTTGAATAATATTATTGGTGTTAATTATAGCAGCAGATTCGCCTTGCGCACACACATCGGGTTTGACTCTATTGTCAAAAGTAGGCCCCCATGAGCTAAAATATGCCATGTCTCCTACGGCATCTACCGCACCAATACTCAAAACTGAAGGAGCGTCGGCAGGTGCACCTATATAATGCCAAAATGATGAGCCTTCATTTCCAGCAGAATTGATTAACAACATTCCTCTAGAAAAAGCAATTTCAGAGCCACGCGTAATAAAAGTAGTTTGACCATCCAGGTCTTCATAAGTATGACTGTAATCGGCTCTATCAAATTCGGTATAACCCAAAGAAGTGGTCAATACATCTACACCCAAACTATCTGCTCTTTCTGCAGCTTCAACCCACAAACTTTCTTCATAGGGATGCTCTTGAGTACCATCTTCGGTCAAAAACAAGTAAAACGAAGCATCGGGAGCTGTTCCTACAAATTGATTTTCTACATAACCGGCTATGGTACTCAGTACCATCGTACCGTGGTAATGTCTAAAATACACATTCGTTTGACGTTCAATAAAATTATAGGTTCCCAAAATCTGGTTGTTATTCCTAATTCTTGCAAAAGACCCCATCGTATTGACATTGGTAAAGCCGGCATCTATAACGGCTATTTGCATACCGGTTCCAGTAAAATTGTTTTCGTGGAGAAAATCACCGTGTAACATTTGAATTTGATTGGAAGCATTTCCATAGTTAAAATCAGTAAGAACTTCCAATTTATCTCCTTTTTGAGTTGTTTTTTGAGGCGTTGAAACTCGGGTCGTATTGATGGCATTACTAGCAAAATCAATAGAGGCGACAAAAGGCAATGCATTCAATGCTTCGATATCGGTTTGAGTACCTCTCACATGTAGGCAATTCAACCATTTTGAACGAGAAACTATAGTGATTCCTTCAATATTTTGGATTTGGGTTATATAAGGTTGATGTAAGGGCACATCTTTGATATCCAAATCAATATTCTGATGTTGTCTTCTGTCTAGAGATCTTTGGGACAACATGAGAAGCGGATTGGCATAATAGGTTGCCGCATTGGGTTTATCAGTGAAATAAATCCATGCATCTTCGGTTTGAGCGTGTAATTTAAATTGACAAACAAAGATTAGTATGGCAATTATGATTGTTTTCATAAATTCTTTAGTTAGTTTAATTGCACAATATTACAAAAATTAAAATTACAATTTATAAAAAAGATAGGGCATAACCTATAGGAAGAAAAACTAAAAAAATAAAAAACCCTTTCAAAAAAAATGAAAGGGTTTTAATATCTTTAAATCAAGGATTAGTCATCATCCCCAAAGTCATCCTCATAGCCATAATCTTCGCCTTCATCTTCATCTTCTTCGCTGTCATCATCATCATCGTCCCATTCTGAACGAGAAGATCCTTCTTCTTCCTCTCTAGCAGGAGTATTACTTTTGAATTTTTTCTCTTTTGATTTTGCAGGCATTTTACCAATACTCAAAATGACTTTAGTCGATTCGTCTTTTTCAGTTTCTTTAATATCATGTACATAGACAAAAAACGTCCAAAGAGCCATAAAATCATAGACGAAAATAATTTTGTCATCTTTACGTGAAAACAAACTGGAAACCTTGTGATCTCTCATTTCACTTTTGATTCCGGCTTCGCTCATGTCAAACAATGGAATTTCTTCGCCTTGTTCCCAATCGTCATCTGTACGATAAAAAGAAGACATTTCTCCTTTTTTCATTCCAAAAGCATCCCGAATAGCTTCGTGAAACTGCTCTAAACTTGCATTACCTGAAATAGCTATATCTCTGATTACATCTTCTTCAACATCGAGAATACAACGAAAAGTGAATTGCATATACAAGGGTTTAAAATTATGTCGCAAATATATAAAAGTTAGAAAATAGATTTTAATAGTTGGGAAAAAATTGTTTATGTTTTTTTAAACATTTATCCATCTCTAAACCAATCATTTCCGCTTTAAAATATGCAAACCTACTTCACATTGTAAACATTTTTGATTCGAACAGTACTCCTTTTTCAAAGTTAGAAGCGCTTGGGATTGCATGGCATTTTCAATTTTCAAACCTTGTTTGACAAACGAATCTACAACACTATTGCGTTCGGATGCTATTTGCTTCATGACATCCAATAAATAATCGATATTCGTATTGCCTTTGTAATTCAAATAGGCAAACTGCATGGGAATTACTGTATTGATTAGCAAAAGATCCAAAAAGGAATGGGATGTTTTTTTGAGTGTCTTTCGATGTTCTTTCCCAAAAACATAATGGGTTTCCCAATAAGTAGCAGTTTTGCATTCTAAAAGTTTGTAATATTCAGATAAGTTTTGTACTGATGTCAACTCATGAAATAAATGTTGATTTCGAGACCACAAATCAGCTAATTGGGATAATCGGATATTTGGAAAATTGGGAGGTCTCAATCTAAAGTAATGCGGGAAAATCAAAGGTGATTGCAAATTATATTTATGTTTTTGAAAGGTGAAAATTTGAAACAAATCTTGTTGATAAGCACATTCCGTACCTGGAAACAACAAACCCGTTTGCCCCATAAATAGAGCTTCCAATGTATGTGTATTTTCTCTTTCCTTTCTCAAAACACCCCAATCCAAGGTCAATGCCATTTGATAAAAAGCTTCCGAATTGATATTCAATCCAAAGTTTTGAGCCAATAGTACAAACAAAACTCCTTCCCAATCATATTGGAATTTTTCCAACAATACGTTAATTTTTTCCGTTTTTTGATGCAATCGTTCCACGTATAATCGTTCCAACCAATGTTGCCAAACAAAAGGATCAACCTCTTTCAAATTCTTTTCACAAGGAATCCAAAATTTGGGTGTATTGAATAGTGCATCAAAGTTTTGAAGTAATTGAGCTGAAACCCTTCCTTTGAGTTCGAGTGTACTAACAATTGTTTGATTACGTCTAAAAACCGGCATATCATCTTCCCAAACGACATGTAGAATCACATTATCATATGCAGGATCCGTTTCGTGATGATGCACATACCAATCTGATGATTTTAAATGTATCTCAACATTTCCAGCCCACAATTGATTCTGAATTCTGATTTTAGCATTCTTAAAATCAGGACCCGATTGCTCGGTATAATGACCCGCTTTTTCAATTTGAATGCTTTCGCCGGAAGTACTTATCAAATCTGTTTTTTGATACAATTGGTACAACCAGATGTAGTGTAAAAAATTCTCTTTCATGTGTTTAAATTTATTGTTTTTTATAGGTCACATGTAATAGCCATTTAATCATCCCCGGTTGGTATGATGTTAATCTTATGGCTATTTCAT
>JADZFW010000041.1 GCA_020854235.1 Flavobacteriaceae bacterium | reverse complement strand
GAGGTTTTGACATCAGAAGTATTCCTATTTATTTGGATGGAATTCCTGTATATGTGCCTTATGACGGGTATGCCGATTTGTCTCGGTTTACCACAGCCGATTTGGCTAAAATCGAAGTTTCCAAAGGCTATTCCTCAATTCTCTACGGTCCCAATGCCTTGGGTGGCACTATCAATTTAATCAGTTCAAAACCCTTGGGAATATTTGAATTAAAAACCAAAGCCGGTTTGTTGAGCGGTGAAGGTTTTAATAATTATGTGAATGTTGGAACACGTCAAAAAAAATGGTATTTGCAATCCATTTTTTCACAGTACGACCGCCAATTTGTGCCTTTATCTCAAGATTTTGAAACCAGCCCAAAAGAAGAAGATTTTCAAAGGGACAATTCATATAGAAAAGATAGAAAATTTACTGCTAAAATAGGTTTTACACCTAATGATACGGATGAATACAGCCTTTCCTTCATCAAACAAATGGGTGAAAAAGGCAATCCTATATATTTAGGCGCCGATCCCTTAAACAAAGTTCGCTACTGGCAATGGCCCTATTGGAATAAGGAAAGTGTTTATTTCATATCCAAAACGCAAATGGGTTCCAAAACTTTGTTGAAATCTAGAGTCTTTTATGACACGTATCGCAACCAATTGAAATCTTTTGACAATGCTGACTACAATACTCAGACGACCAACAAATCATTTACCAGTTTTTATAACGATGTTGCGTATGGTGCCAGTTTGGAATCAGCAACCGATTTTCAAAGCCACACATTCAAAACTGCTTTACATTACAAAAGAGATAATCACCAATCCCATAATGAAGGTCAAAAACCCGAACACATCAAAGATGACACCTACTCATTGGGGATAGAGAATGTTTGGCGTAAAGGTGTAAAATGGCAATTCATTCCCGGTATAAGTTATCATTTTAGAAAAAGCATTTTGGCTGAAAATGCTAAAATTACTAATGCTGATGGTAGTTATGCCGAGTTTCCCAAAAACGACAATCAAGCTTTCAATGTCCAATTGGCAACTTTATACCAATGGAATGAAAAGTGGAAATTCAACTCTTCGGTTTCCTACAAAACCCGCTTTGCAACCATGAAAGACCGTTATTCTTATAAAATGGGAACTGCTTTACCCAATCCGGATTTAAAATCTGAAGAAGCTTTCAATATTGATTTGGGAACTGAGTTTACATTAGAGAAATTAAGTATTAAACCTGAAGTTTTCTATTCCAAAATCTTTAATACCATCCAATTGGTCAACAATATCGAACCGGGTATTTCCCAAATGCAAAACACAGGAACAGCCCAATTTTACGGAGCCGATTTTTCTTTGACTTATCGTCCGCTTTATTATTTGAATCTCTTGTTGAACTATGCTTTGATCCAACGCGAAAACACCTCGCAACCCGAAGTTTTATTCACCGATGTTCCCGAACATCACCTCATTGCCATGATGGAAGTCAAACCTTTAAAAAATTTGTATTTCAACGTCAATGCCAATTACAATTCAGAGAGATATAGCACGAGTTATGGTATAAAAGCACCTGAATTTGTCGTGTTTCATTCTCAATTGGCATACGATTTCAAAAATGGAATCCGTTTGGAAACAGGAATAAATAATATATTTGACCGAAATTATGCGCTTTCAGAAGGTTATCCGGAAGCCGGCAGAAATTATTACGTAAATTTATATTATCAGTTTATACAAAAATAACATGTTTATTGATCGTGTTTTTCAATTGGCTCAAATAAAATCAAACGATGCTTTCGGACAACTCTTCATCGAAGATGTTCGGATTGGGGTATTTTTAGTTGCTGTAAAAATGTCGAATGGTTTTTATGGAACAGCTAGTGTTATTCACAGCAACGAAGTGCATCAAGTCACTAAAAAACAACGCGATTTCGGCGAATTTACACCCATGCATATTATAGGGAAAACAGTAGGAGAATTATTTGCTTTTCCCAAAAATACAGCCATCGTTCAAATGTTGCGCATAGCTACCCTTAATGCCTATTTTCACCAATTGTTGCATCAAAATGCGTATGCCTTTTCCAATCAAACGGATCCGATAGATACGCTGGATTTCCAACAATTCCCCAAAATTGTAATGGTTGGTGCTTTTAATTCGTATATCCACAAGATAGCAACTACGTCTAGTCAATTGCAAGTATTGGAACTCAACGAAGATGCTTTTCTACCCGAACATCAAAAGTTCTTTGTCCCAGCCGATCGATATAAAGAGGTCATTCCACAAGCCGATTTAGTCATTATGACCGGCTTGACTTTGGTCAACAATACCTTTGACGATTTGTTGCAAAGCATCAAACCTAGCAGTAAATCGGTTTTAATAGGACCATCGGCGAGTATTCCTCCTGAATTGTTTTTTGAACATCATATTTCCATGATAGGAGGCACGATGATTACCAAGCCTGAAATTCTCTTTCCAATGGTAAGTCAAGGCGCTGCCGGTTATCACTTGTTTGAATATTGTGCAGAAAAAATCACCATTTACAATCCCCATCCAATGGATTAAATACCATCACGTAGGGTTTAATTAAAAGATTAAATAAAAAAATCAATCATGAATTTGCAGATGAATAAAGCAAACCAAATCAGTGAAGTATGGCTCAAAGCAGCCATATTGGGAGCAACATGGGCTGCTTCTGAAATTATTTTAGGTAGCTTTTTACATAATTTACGTATTCCGTTTAATGGCAACATTCTCACTGCCATTGGTTTTGTTTTGATGATTGCCGCTAGTTATAAATGGAAAGACAAAGGACTTTTTTGGCGCTCGGGATTGATTTGTGCCTTGATGAAAACCATGTCCCCAAGCGCCGTCATATTTGGACCTATGATTGCCATTTTCATGGAATCGGTATTGCTTGAAATTTCGGTGAGAACATTAGGCCGAAATGCCATCGGATTTATGTTGGGTTCAGCCTTAGCCATGTCGTGGATTTTGTTTCAAAAAATAGCCAATTACATCATTTTTTACGGTTTTAACATTGTAGAAATTTACAAACAATTGATGGGTTTTGCCAACAAACAAATCAAAACTGATTTTGATTTGGTCTGGATGCCTATTGTAGTTTTGTTGCTAATTTATATCCTTTTCGGTATCGTTGCCGTTTTCCTTGGAATGCGTATTGGGAAGAGTTTGGAACACAAGATACAAAATAATAATCTGTCCTTAAACCGTTTGGAATTTGATTTCTTACCCAAACAAAATCAAGATTTTCCTTATTCTTTAAGTTGGTTATGGATTGATTTGATCATCTTGATAGGGATGTTGTTCCTCATCAATTGGTCACCTATTTACATATGGATACCGGCTACTTTGACAGTTATTTTTATTTGGACCCAACGATACAAACGAGGTTTGCGACAATTATCCAAACCTTCTTTTTGGATTGGGTTTGTGGTGATAACCATGCTCACAGCTTTTGTCATCACAAGTATTCAAGGTGATGAAGATAAATGGCTAAAAGGTTTGATCATCGGTTTGCAAATGAATTTCAGAGCGGCCATTGTTATTGTAGGTTTTGCCGTTTTAGGTACTGAATTATACAATCCGACAATTAGGAATTACTTTGCAAAAACTTCCTTCAAACAATTACCCGTAGCACTTGAACTGGCTTTTGAATCTCTTCCGGTGATTATCAACCATCTTCCCGAAGTCAAAGCCTTTTTTAAAAGACCCGGAGATGTCATCCGAAACCTCATAACTCTAGCTGAAAAACGTTTGCATGAAATAAGACCTCAATCCAATGTTCTCGTAATATCCGGCGACTATGCTCAAGGGAAAACCAACTTTATAAAACATTTCTTAACCTCATTTGAAGTAAAAAACCTAAATCTGGCAGGTTTTTATGCGCCTCGAATATTGGATCAAAATGAAACAATAGGATATGATTTGGTCGAGGTCAATACGGGTAATCAATATCCTTTTCTTTCTTTAGCACCATTGGATATAAAAGGTGATATTGGCAAATTTATAGTCAATGCTGATACTTTTTCTAGATTTCAAAAAAGCTTGACTATTACTTACGACAAACCTACTTTAGTTATTCTAGACGAAATTGGGAAATGGGAACTCCAAGAAAAGGGTTGGTTTCAAACCATTCAGCACTTAAGCAAACAATCTAATGTACTCCAAGTTTGGATTGTTAGAAATGATTTTGTTCCCGAAATATTGAATCGTTTTCAAATACATACCTCAAATGTGATTTCCATCGAATCACCTGATGCAGAAAAAACCTTATTTCAACAAATCAATAATTGGCAAAGCAAATGATTACTTTTGAAGAAGCCCAAGCTATAGCCTTTCAATCGTTGGAAGCATTGGGAACCGAAATGATTCCCTTTGATTCGGCTTTATACAGAGTTTTAGCCGAAAATATCATTACAAAAGAGTTCTTTCCTCCTTTTGACAAATCTGCAATGGATGGATATGCTTGCCGAAAAGAAGATTTGAGTGAACCAATGGAAGTGATTGAAACGATACCGGCAGGAACAAAACCCATTTATAGCATCGGAAAAAATCAATGTGCCAAAATCATGACCGGCGCCATGATTCCCGATGGAGCCGATACGGTTATCATCAAAGAAAAAGTGCAAATTTGGGATGAAAATCATATTATTTTTAATGATGTGTTCAGTTCGACCAACATTTGCTACAAAGGTGAAGATGCCGAAGAAGGTGAAGTGATGCTAGTAAAAGGGACCAAACTCGAAGCCCAACATTTGGCGGTATTGGCTACCTTAGGTCAAATACGGATAATGGTATACAAATTACCTAGAATCGGGGTTTTGGTTACAGGGTCAGAGTTGGTCGAACCACATGAAACACTTCGAGATACGCAAATTAGAAATTCCAATGCTTATTCGATTCTGAATCAACTCAAGCAGGAAAGATTTCACGCTACTTATTATGGAATTGTATCTGACCAATATCAATTGACCACTGATCAATTGCTGCATTCGATAAAAAACAACGAGGTACTCATCATGAGTGGTGCCGTTTCGGTAGGCGACTTTGATTTTGTGCCTCAAATTTTAAAAGAAAATGGTTTTGAAATTCTTTTTCACGGACTGCACATGAAACCCGGCAAACGATTGTTATTTGCCAAAAAAGATAAAAAATGGGTTATTGGTTTGCCTGGAAATCCGGTTAGTACTTTTGTCCAAATGCAGGAATTTGCGATACCGTTTCTATACAAACTCATGGGTTGTATTGCATTAAAACCACCCATTTTTCTATCATTAGACCATGTGTTGGAAAGGAAAAATGGAGATAAAAAAGAATTTATTCCGGTTCAAATTAACGCTTCCGGAAAAGTTAATAAAGTTGCCTACAATGGTTCGGGAAACATACAAGCACTCATCGCAGCCGACGGTTTGATGGAATTTCCCATGGGAAAGAATCGATTGGAAGAAAATGAACGGGTAAGATTTATCTCATTTTAATGAAACTATTATGAATGCTCAACAAATAAAAATTATTTCCGTCAATTTATCTGCTATTCGAAATCAACCCAAAAAACAGGTTTCCAAACTACTTGTAAGCCGAAAAGGTGTTGATGGCGATGGAGATACCGATTATTGGAATCGTGAAATCAGCGTGTTGAGTAAAGAAGCTTATACTGATTTGGGCGAGGAATATGGGTTTTGGGGCGAAAATATCACTGTAGAAGGTATGGATTTAACCCAACTCAAACCTATGGATTGTCTCATTAGTGAAGAGGCGAGATTAAAAGTTACCATAACTGCCCATACAGTAAAGTCCGACTCATTAATCAGGTTTCATCAATCTGGGCCAAAAGATATTCCTATAGGTGGCCTATTTGTCAGAGCGCAAAAAGAAGCTGTTTTACAATCGGGAATGGTACTGAAATTTAAACCGAAAGTCATAAGGATAAAGATTTTAACTTTGAGTGACAGAGCTTCAGCCGGCATATACGAAGATAAAAGTGGGGCTTTGATCGAACAAATGTCAACAGAATTTTTCACCAAAACCAATAGGCTATTCAATATTGAAAAATTCATCATCCCCGATGAAAAAACAGATTTGGAACAACATTTAATCCGTGCCTTTGAAAACAAAACGGATTTGCTATTTACTACCGGAGGAACCGGAATTGGCAAAAGAGATATTACACCCGAGGTAGTTAAACCGCATTTAGACAAAGAAATAACCGGAATCATGGAGTTAATCAGAGTGAAATACGGAATGGAAAAACCAAATGCCTTAATCAGTCGATCTATTGCCGGCGTAAAAGATAAAACCTTGGTGTATTGTTTGCCGGGAAGTAGTAAAGGGGTTCAAGAGTATCTGACCGAAATATTTCCAACGGTTTATCACTCACTTTATATGCTCCACGATATCCAACTGCATTGATAGATTTGTTTTTCAAGGCTTCCAGCCTTTAAAGGCTGGAAGCCTTGAAAAATATGAGTTTGCAATCATTTTCTTTCATCGTTACTTTTTGTGTGTGTAAATCTGTTACTTTTGTGCCATACAATCGTAATAATAAGGTTTATAACTATAATCACTAACACATGAAGCAACTATTTCTTTGGACTTTGGCCGTTATTTTGACCATCGCCGCCGTTATTTATCAACGCAGTACCGGACCAACATATCCTTTTAAAGGAAAACTTACACAGGCAAATAAAGAATTCAAATACAAATTGTTGCGTTCGCAAGAAACCACCGAAGGAGCACGCATTACTTTACCAACTATAGATGCAGCAGACTATCAGGCTACTTTGCATTTCAAACGCTATAAAACCATGGATTCCATTACTCCCATAGCCTTTGAATATTCAAAAGATATGAAGTTTGAAGCCCAATTACCGATACAACCTGCCGCCGGTAAAATGGAGTATTACATCACTGGTACTGTTGATGGTAAAACCTTCAGAATTCCTGAAGAAGGCGAAAAAAGCATTGTATTGAGATATAAAGATCCTGTTCCGGGCGGTATTTTGATTCCACATATTTTCTTTATGTTTTTTGCTGTCCTTTTTGGTTTGAGAGCCGGATTGAGTGCTTTGTTTGATACTGTAACAATGAGAAAATGGGTTATTATTTCTTTGACCGGCATGACAATAGGCGGCATGATGCTCGGCCCATTGGTGCAAAAAAATGCTTTTGGTGAATATTGGACTGGTTTCCCATACGGTGGTGATTTTACGGATAATAAAACCTTAATCATGTGGTTTGTATGGGTTTTAGCAATAGCTATTATTGGACTTAAACCCAAAAAGAAAGAACTAGTAAGCAGAATTGTAGTTTTAGTTGCCACAATTGTAATGACTAGTGTATATCTCATTCCACACAGCATGGGTGGATCAACTTTGGATTACAGCAAAGTAGATCAAGGCATAAAGCCGAGTGAAGCGATTGAAACAGGAAAACACTAAAATTATTAAACTAATAAATACACAAACGCAAAGAATTTTACCTTTTCTTTGCGTTTTTTCTTGTAACAATGTAGGGGTACAAAGTATATTAATTAGCTACCTATTTAGGAATAGGGTATACCATTAAACCCGACAAAATAATAATAAACAAAAATGAAAATTGACAAACTGAACTTTGTGTTCAACAACAATCTTAAAAAGTACTTTTTGTACGCTTTAGGTGAGATTATTCTCATAGTTTCAGGGATTTTGATTGCTATGAAGGTTGATAATTACAATACGACAAGAAAGTATGAAAATGTAATGGATCAAAACTTTAAAAAAGTGGCAAATGAGTTGAAAAACAATTTGGATAATTCTAAAATTGGTATTGATTACCTTAAAAAACAAGATTCATTAATCCGACTCATTATGCTTGATTCATTTAATGAAATGGATTATAGAAACCAAAGAGATTTGGCAGGAATTTCAATGACATTTATGAATAGTATGATTGGGGTTTTTGATTACAATAATTTATTAAATTATAATGTTTCTGACAAACAATACCACAGTGATTTGATTTTAAAGCTGAGAAACACATATGGCTATAGAGATTTTATGAATGAAAATGAGAGTATTATTAAAAAATTTGTCAAAGAAAATAGTATCCCTTTTTTTGTAAAAAATGTAGATTCTTTTGAACAATACTTGTATTTTGAAAAACAAAATGATGAATTGTATTCTTTTTTATTGACATCCAAAGATTATAAAAAATTATTAAGCCAATATGCACAACTAAACTATCATTTTCTTTTAAGTTATCAAATGTTTTATGAAAATGGTATTTTAGCTTATGAGGAATTGGCAAAACAATATGAATTGGAACCCATTAACCCAAGTTTGAATAACATTTCAATCAAACGAATTTCTGGTAAATACCTATCTTTACAGCTACAAGATACAACAACTATTATTGAAGAAAATGATACCCTTTTTGTGATTAATGGTAAAAACAAAAAGAAACTTATTTATTTAAATGACAATCAGTTTTTTTACAAGTTAAATGATGGCATGTATCCATTTTTGACTTTTAAAAACGATTCCATCTTTCATGTACATAGTAAAGCTCTCGATTTCCAATTTTATAAAATTAAATAGAAATGTCTTCCAATTTACTACATGTCATCACTGTTCATATTCCGGTAATTCTCACACCTGTTCTAGCTGTTTGGATGTTTCCCAATCTTAAAAATCAAATTGAAAGAAAATGGAAATGGATGTATGCGGCATCTATTTTATTGGCAATAGTTGCGTCTATTTCATATTTTACCGGTCCTGCTACTGCGGATCATGTCAAATCTGTAATTCAAAACTATCCGCAAGATTTGGTTGAAAATCACGCGCTTTGGGGACGTATAACTTTTATCCTACAAGTTTTTAGCGGACTTATAGGTATCATGGCTCTTTCCGGATATTTACAAGGTGAAAAACCTTCTCAAAAATTACCCTATATCTTATTTGTTTTACTTCTAATAAATACCCTGATCTTACTTTATACAGCCCATTTGGGTGGTATGATTCGGCGTCCCGATTTGTATTAAAGTATGTTTGAACGGACTTTTGTATCTTTACTCCATCTATAACTACTTCCAACTATTCGCGTATCCCGACTTTGACTCTGGGTACGAGTATAGTCGGGGCAAGAATTATCATTTAAAAACTATTATATGTCTCAGTTAAAATATACCAACGCGCTCATTCACGAGACGAGTCCTTACCTCCTTCAACATGCTCATAATCCGGTAAACTGGCAAGCGTGGCATACAGAAACGCTTACCCAAGCTAGAAAGGAAAACAAATTAATCCTCATATCTATCGGTTATGCTACCTGTCATTGGTGTCATGTCATGGAAGCTGAAAGTTTTGAAAACGAAGAAGTAGCAAAAATCATGAATGAGCATTTCATTTGTATCAAAGTAGATCGAGAAGAACGTCCCGATATTGATCAAATCTATATGGATGCAGTTCAATTGCTCACCGGACGTGGTGGCTGGCCCCTACATAGCATTACGCTTCCCGATGGCAGACCTTTTTGGGGTGGCACGTATTACCCGCGCGACAATTGGATGAGTATTCTCACCGAAATCAATCGAATTTGGCAACAAGAACCTGAAAAAATATTGGAATATGCCGAAAACTTAACCCAAGGCATTCGTCAAAAAGATTATGTCCCATTTCAAAACGAAATAAAATCAATTCAACCCCATATTTTTACACCTATTCTGCTGCCTTGGAAAGAACGTTTTGATCACGAATGGGGCGGCATGAATCGCCCTCCCAAGTTTCCCTTGCCCAACAATTACCATTTCCTTTTGAGAATAGCTGTTCAAAATGCAGATGCTAAGCTACTCGATTTTGTCAATCTGACCCTTCAAAAAATGGCATTTGGTGGGATATACGACCATATTCGTGGTGGATTTGCCCGGTATTCCACTGATCACAAATGGCATGTACCGCACTTTGAAAAGATGCTGTATGACAATGCCCAACTGGTGAGTTTGTATAGTGAAGCCTATTTAATTACCGAAAACCCTCTCTATAAAGAAACGGTTTTCAATACGCTGCAATTTATCGAATCCGAACTTTACGACGCCACAACCGGTGGTTTTTATTCAGCGCTTGACGCCGATAGTATCAATCCCGAAGGAGTTAAAGAAGAAGGGGCTTTCTATATATGGACGGAAAAAGAATTGAAAGAAATACTGCCATCCGAGTTTGATTTATTTGCCCGCTATTATCATATCAATACGCTGGGTCATTGGGAAAAAGGTCACTATGTACTGATTAAAAACCAATCGGATGTGGATTTCTGTTTTGAAAATAAACTTGATCTCGAAACTTTCCAGGAACTCAAACAAACTTGGCATTCTAAACTTCGAAAAGCTCAAGATCAACGTCCCAAACCTTTTTTAGACGATAAGATACTCACTTCGTGGAATGCGTTAATGCTCAAAGGTTACTGTGATGCTTACCGGGTTTTCAACCAACCCAATTATTTGGAAATCGCGCAAAAAAACATCCGTTTTCTAATCAGCCGTATGCTGCGTCCCGATGGTGGACTCAACCGCAATTTCAATCCAAAACATCCTGAAAGTAAAAGTAAAATCAATGCTTATTTGGAAGACTATGCCACTTTGATCGATGCATTGATTTCTTTACACGAAGTAACTTTGGAAGAGAAATACTTGCATTTGGCCAAGACTTTTACCGATTATACTTTGGAGCATTTCTATGATACCGAAACCGGATTTTTCTTTTTCACTTCCGATGAAGATGTGGAATTGGTTCACCGCAAAATCGATGTTCCCGACGATGTCATTCCTTCCGGCAATTCCATCATGGCACGCAATTTATTCAAATTGAGTCACCTATTTGGCAATGCTCATTATGAAAAAGTCAGCCGTCAGATGCTCAATAACGTATTGGAACACATGCATACCTATGCTTCGAGTTACAGTAATTGGTTGTTTTTAGCTTCCGATTTGGCATCAGAGTATTATGAAATCGTAATTTCAGGGAATGATGCCGTGACAAAATTAAAGGAACTCAATACGGTGTATATTCCCAACAAACTCGTAACCGGTAGCGTGGAAAACAGCACAATGCCACTCATGGAGCAACGGTATAATTCTGAAAAAACATCTATTTTTGTATGTGTCAATAAATCTTGTTTATTACCTAGCGAACAAGTATTAGAAGCTATCAAACCCATTAAAATCCAGTTTTAAATGCACAATACAGAATACTATATCGGATTGATTAAAGATTTAGTCTTTGACCATTCAACCAAAATATTGGCTGCGCTATTCATTCTCATCATCGGTTTTTGGATCATCAGACGCATCAATTTTGTGGTGAAGAAAATCATGGATAAAAGAGGTCTCGATGAAGGATTGAAGTATTTTCTACAAACACTCATCCGTATCGCCCTAAAAATCTTGTTGATTTTTACCGTTTTACACCAAGCCGGTATCAATACCACTTCCTTTATTGCCGCACTGGGAGCTGCCGGTTTGGCTATAGGATTGGCGCTACAAGGTTCGCTTTCCAATTTTGCCGGAGGAGCCTTGATCTTATTTTTCAAACCTTTCAAAGTAGGCGATTTTATTGAAGCGCAAGGAGAAAAAGGAGATGTCAAAGAAATTCAAATATTTGTCACCAAATTACTCCGACCCGACGGCAAACTCGCCATTATTCCCAATGGGACATTAGCCAATGGCAACATCATCAACTACACCCAAGAAGGTAGCGTAAGAATAGATATCAAAATAGGGATAGACTACAAAGCGGATATTCAAAAAGCTAGAAAAGTATTACTCGAAGTGATGGAAAATCATCCTTTGGTTCTCCAAGAACCCTTTCCCGTTGTGGGTGTTTCCGAGCTAGGAGAAAGTTCGGTACATCTCATCGTAAGATGCTGGTGTCTACCCGACGATTATTGGAAAGTGCACTTTGACGTTACCGAACAATCCAAAGAAGTATTGCAAAAAGCAAAAATCAACATTCCATTCCCACAAAGAGAAGTGAGAATGTTGACTTAATGTTTGTTGAGAAGATTGAGCTATTTTGATTGTTGGGTGATGGGTGTTGGGTGATGGATGATGGGTTCCATGAAACTTTAAACCTTAAACTTTAAACCACATTACTTCTTAAACATAAAATAAACAGCCAAAATCAATAGCGCAAATGCGATGATATGATTGGTGCGAAAAGTCTCGGTTTTAAAAACCAATAAGGTAAAGACTGCAAATACGATCAAACTGATCACTTCTTGTATCACTTTGAGTTGAATCAAAGTAAAAGGTCCACCATTGCCTTTGAATCCAATGCGATTGGCAGGTACTTGAAAAAAGTACTCAAAAAGGGCAATTCCCCAACTGACCAATACGATGCCTACCAAACTCAATCGGGCAAACCAATGCCATTCTTTGAATTTGAGATGTCCATACCACGCTAAGGTCATAAAGGTGTTGGATAAAACCAATAAGGTTATGGTGAGAAATGATTTCATTAAAAGTTTGGTTTAAGAGGCACAAAAATAGAACTTTATGGCATTTAAGCTAAACATCTTTTCAAATAATCAATTGACAAGAGCATTTTGAAAAAATTCTACGGCTTGCGCGAACGTGCGGGAAGGTTCAGAAAAAATTCTACAGCTTGCGCGAACGTGCGGGAGGGTTTAGAAAAAATTCTGAGGCTTGCGCGAACGTGCGGGAAGGTTCAGAAAAAATTCTACGGCTTGCGCGAACGTGCGGGAGGGTTCAGAAAAAATTCTGAAGCTTCCGCGAACGCGAAAAAGGGTACAGAAAAAATTCTATGGCTTGCGCGAACGTAAAAGAGGGTTCAGAAAAAATTCTACAGCTTCCGCGAACGTGAAAAAGGGTTCAGAAAAAATTCTATGGCTTCCGCGAACATGAAGTAGGGTTCAGAAAAAATTCTTTGGCTTTAGCAAATGTGTAGAAAGGATTTGAAAAACTACATCACCAACTGTTTCACCCACTTAATCTATATGACACTAAAAGATAACCCGATTATTTACAGTTTCAATCTTTCTAACTTTCATATAACGAATAGTTGTAATGGAATGGGGTAAAGTTTGTAACTTCGCACTGCAAGGGTGATTGATGTCGAAAATAATAAATTTTAATGTTAAGTGAAATGAAAATATTAATTCTAATCTTATTCTTTTCTCAAAGCTTATTTAGTCAGGATTTAACTGTAAAAATTTTAAATAGGAAAGAAACTAAATATTATTACATTTATAATACTATTGAAAGTTTGAATCAGGATAGCCTAATTTTTATAAGTAGTAAATCTGACAATGAATTCCCGATTTTTAAATTAGAAAAGGATAAATGTTATAAAATAAAATACAGATTAAGATCAGCAATCAAAATTGAAGAAGAAATACACTATTTATGTAAGCCTAATAGAACTAGTATAGAAGGTGTTCAAATTTCAGATCCTAGTTCACTCCCTAAACTAATTCTGGATTATAGTGAGGTTAGTTGCGAACTAGAATTTGCAAAACCTTCAGATTCTCCTGTTTTAAATGGTAAATAAAAATTCGCATAGCTAATCCTTACTAGTGGTATGGAAACAAAATCAAAGAAAATAAAATTTATTACCATGAAATCAACAAGCCTATTTATACTGCTCTTAATAATCGTTTTTAGCTCTTGTAAATCTTATGACATCAAACTCTATACTCATAAAAGACATGCGCTTGGGGTTGAAATCAGAGGTGATAATATTGATGAATTTTTTATCGTAGATAAGAATAGAGAGCTTGTTTTATTTAATATTCCATTTACTAAAGAAAATAATAAGGAGATTAATCGTATCATTGAAGATTTAAACTCGAATGGTTTTTATGATGAAGTTGGGTTAGGAATTTGGGATTTTGCCATAATACGAGGTAAAGATACCTTATATTGTGATAGACATTATATGACTTGGAGATATAAAAGCATGGTTAATAATTATCATAGTAAAATTTTTAATGATAGTTTAGTTCCGGTATTTTATCCATAGCCAAGCTTCTCTAGCTTTGCGAAATTTACAACTTCGCCACACCCCACAATGATTTCCCAACTTTGTAAAACAATACCTCAAAAACCCAACTTTCCCACAACCTTATTTCACCAATCCCATCCCCCCAAAAGTAGCCATTAATCCCAATCCAACACTTCCCATGACATACAAGGCTGCCAATTGATATTGTTCGGATTTTAAAAAGTTTAAGGTTTCATTCGAAAAGGCTGAAAAAGTAGTAAAACCGCCCAAAATACCCACCGCAAGAAACAGCTTCCATTCGGGTGATAGTTGTTGCTTGTCAAATAAGCCGAAGACAATTCCAATTAAAAAACTTCCAATGATATTCACAGTCATCGTGCCCCAAGGAAATCCGTTGGACCATCTCAAATGTATGAAGTGGGAAATCCCATATCTCAAAACGCCACCGATAAAACTTCCCGTTCCAACCAGTAAAACAAACCTCATAATGCCTTGAATTATTCCGTTTTCTTTTTGAACTCTTCAAATTTATCACTCACAGCACGACGTGGATAGTAATTGTTTTCCAAATTCACATCTGCAGTTATTTCCAAAGGATCTATAATGATTTCCTTGATTTCTTTTTCACTTGGAAATACTTTGCTCACTTGCTTGTCATTCAATCTCCATATCAGTCCAGGGAAATTAAAACTTTCCTTACTGCCATCGACATAGACGATGTCAACCAAAATCGGCATGACCAATCCTCCCGGTTTTTCAAATACAATTTCGTAAAAGTATTTGACATTCTTCAATTGCGCTTGTTCCTCGGAGGTGAAATTTTTAGCCAAGTATTCCTTCAAGATTTGAAAATCTTCCGTTGGATTCGTGTTTTGATCGTATTCAGGTTTGTAATCGGGACTGTCTTTGGCTACCAAGTGAATCATTTTAGGAAACTGATCTACAGGCATGCCATAAGCTGCTGCCATGCGTTTCACTCTAGCCGTCGGTTCGTCGGTCAAAACAAATTGGTTGACAGTTTTAATTCCAATGTCATTGACATCGGTAGTGTAAAACCAACCTCTCCAGAACCAATCCAAATCAATGCCCGAAGCATCTTCCATCGTACGGAAGAAATCGGCTACTGAGGGATGTTTGAACTTCCAACGATTGGCATAGGTTTTAAAAGCGTGATCAAATAACTCACGTCCCATAATAAATTCGCGCAACATGTACAATCCCGCTGCCGGTTTGTGATACGCATTTTTTCCACTGTCGTGAACCAAATCGTGTTGGGTCATGATGGGTTCCAATTTGCTTTGGTCACCGGTCATGTATTCGACCAAATCTTTGGGATAACCTCTGGATTCAAAACCGGGTTCAAATTCTTCTTGCGCCATCAATTGGGTAAAAGTATTCAAACCTTCATCCATCCAACCCCATTGGCGTTCATCCGAATTGACAATCATGGGAAACCAATTGTGTCCTACTTCATGCGTAATGACCCCAACAGTTCCGTTATAAGTTTGCTTCGACCAGCTGCCATCTTCACGTGGACGTCCTCCATTGAAACAGATCATAGGATATTCCATCCCTTGTTGATTGGCATTGATGGAAATGGCTTTGGGATAAGGATAATCAAATAAATGGGCTGAATAGGATTTCAAAGTATGCACCACGACCTTTGTAGAAACTTGTTCCCACAAAGGATTTCCTTCTTTGGGATACAAAGAAATGGCTAGGACGGTTTTGTTGCCTAATTTCACAGCTTGTGCATCATATATCAATTTGCGTGAAGTGGCAAATGCAAAATCCCGTACCATTTCGGCTTTGTAATGCCAAGTCTTCGTTTTTTCGGAAAATCCTTTTTCGCTGACCTCAGCTTCGGCTTGCGTAACGACGACAACCGGTTGGTCGTAAGATTTTTGTGCTAATTCATATCTTTTATATTGATCTTTGGTGAAAACTTCTTGGGGATTTTGTAAAATACCCGTAGCTTCCATCACATGGTCGGCAGGTGTTGTGATTTTGACATCAAAATTACCAAACACCAACGAAAATTCACCTGTTCCCAAATATTGCAAGGTTTGCCATCCTTCGGCATCATTGTAAACCGCCATACGTGGATAGAATTGGGCAATGATATACAAGTTGTTTCCATCTTCTTCAAAATGTTCATAGCCCGAACGACCTCGATGAATCATATAGTTGTTGATGTTGTACCACCATTTCATTTTAAAAACCATTTGACCTTTGGAAGCCAATGGTTTTTCCAAATTGATACGCATCATGGTTTCATTGACGGTGTAGGAAATATCTTTTCCGGTTGCATCTTTTACATAATCGAGTTTATAGCCGCCATCAAAAGGTTTCCCCATAAACTCTTCTACATATTTTTGTGCTTGATACCCCATAGCTGGTCCTTCTCCATTGGTTTTTTTACTCAATGAATTGGGTGCTTGGATATTTTGATCCAATTGTACCCAGAGATAGTCCAAAGCATCGGGTGAATTGTTGGTATAGGTAACCGTAGCTTCGCCATAAATTCTTTGATTTTTGTCGTCCAAAGTAATTTGCATGACGTAATCGGCTTGCTGCTGATAGTAAGCAAATCCCGGAGCACCCGAAGCCGTGCGATAGGCATTTGGGGTCGGTAATTCCTCTTGTAATTGCTTGAATTTGCTCTCGTTGTAATGTCCCTTGATTGGTGAAATAGAATCTTTGGGAGTGTTTTGTGCCTTTGCTGTTACAAAAACTAAGGTCACGATAAGGCTTAAAAATATTTTATTCATTATAAAAAAATAAGGTCTATGGATGGGAAGTTTAACTTCTTAGAGGTATCAAAAATATACTTTACTTTGAAATCAGCATAACGATTGTCAAAAAATTATAGCTTCCGTATCTTTTTGTTTATTTAATATCAAACTCTTATAGGTTTCAAATGCTTTGAATTTGACAATATTTTCTTGTGAAGGACATGCATCAATCAAACAGGCATTCCGTATTTCAACGGTTTTAAATGGCTCGACATTTTGAACTTCAAAATAGAGATAAATGGAATCTTTTTCAAATTCTTTTCCAATCCAATCGTAATTGATTAGAGTTCCATCAATAGTCAAATTAAATTTCTGTTTGATGTATTCTTCAATCAATTCATTGGCTTGGGCAATTTCTCTATCGGTATTTAGTTCGAAACTTTTACCATAAAACTTTTGCAAAGCTATTTCCATATCATTCGTAAAAAAACGCATGGTGATTTGTAAAGTTTTTTCATTTTCTTTGTATTGAATATTGGTGATGCTGTAATATTCTTCGTGTTTTGCAAAAGATGTCAAAACGAAAATCAGTACAGTCAAAACAAATTTATACTTAAAGAAATGAGACATATTAGTATGGTGTATGGTGTTGTGTTTTGGGCTTTAATAGGTTGTAAAACTACACAAAAAGTTACAGATACCGTTGATTTAAATTTACCCAAACAAGCGCTTTATCAAAATATAAAAATGGATGAAGGATTGGCTATTCTAACAGGCCCTTGTGAACCTTCTATTGCATTCAATCTCCAAAATCCTCAAAATTTAGTAGCAGGAAGTGTGTTGAATAACGTTTATTACTCGCAAGATGCGGGAAGAACTTGGACCAAGAAACTTCTTAAATCCAAATCTTTTGGAGTTTATGGTGATCCTTGCATCGTCAATGACCCTTCGTGTAATTTTTACTACTTACATCTCGCCAATCCCGACGGTCAAGCTTATGCTGGTTCCAAATTTTTAAATCAAATCGTTATTCAAAAATCAACTGATGGGGGACAAACCTGGAATGACGGGGTGGGTATTGGAAAAAACGAACCCAAACAACAAGACAAAGAATGGGCTGTTGTCCATCCTACAACTGGTCAAATCTATGTAACTTGGACCGAATTTGATAAATATGGTAGCGCAAATACCGAACACAAAAGCAGAATTCAATTTGCAACTTCGACCGATGCCGGTGCCACATTTAGTGAGGCTATAACCATCAGTAATTTGGAAGGTGATGCGCTGGATGATGATAAAACCACAGAAGGTGCTGTTCCGGCCGTCGATACCGATGGCAATGTGTACGTGGCTTGGTCGGTCAATAATCAAATTCATTTTGATAAAAGTATGGACAATGGCATTACTTGGATTGAAGATACTGTCATTGCCGATCAAACCGGTGGCTGGACACAAGATATTCCCGGAATCGGTCGTTGTAATGGCATGCCCGTAACAGTTGTGGATGTTTCCAATTCTCCTTTCAAAGGCAATATCTATATCAATTGGACCGATCAACGCAATGGCAAAGACAATACCGATGTTTTTCTAATTAAATCTTCAGATGCCGGAGCAACTTGGTCTCAACCCATACGCGTCAATCAAGACAAAACCCTATCACATCAATTTTTTACTTGGATGAGTGTCGACCCGATTACGGGTTATATCTACATCGTTTATTATGACCGTAGTCCCTATTCAGATACGCAAACAGACGTAGTGCTTTCAGTTTCCACTGATGGGGGAACAACTTTCAGTTCGGAATGTATTTCAAGTAGCCCTTTTACTCCCAATCCTGATATCTTTTTCGGTGATTACAACAATATTTCGAGTTACAATGGAATGGTAAGACCTATATGGACCCGTTCAGAAAACGGTAAGTTGAGTATTTGGACGGCTATGGTTAAAAAATAAGGGTGGTAATTATAATTTAATAAGAAATGGAATGGCTCTCCCGCTTATTGAAATAAATCATAAGCATACCTTATGATTAACAAACTCACTACGACTATAAATACAATTCTGACAAAAGCATTCCCTTTTCGCAAAGCCATTCGAGTACCGGTCAAGGTACCTGCAATATTGAATACTGCCATCAACAAAGCAATCCAAGGCATAAAAAATCCTTGACTTACAAAAACATATATGGCCGAAATATTGGTGACACAATTGATGACCTTGGCGTAGGCAGATGCTTGAATAAACTCAAATCCAAGGAAGAGTACAAATCCCAATACAAAAAAACTTCCGGTTCCCGGTCCAAAAAAACCATCGTAGAAACCCAACAGCACAGCTAAAATTGCCCCATAAAATGCTTGTTTCTTAAATGTCAATTCCTTTGTTTGATTCAAACCCAAATCTTTTTTGAGTATGGTATAAACAACCATCACAATCAAAATCACCAAAATAATGGGTTTGAGTGTTTGAACATCTATATAACTCACTACTCTGGCACCGGCATAAGATGCAAGGGCTGCAAAAAATGAAACAATCGCCAAGAGCTTGAAGTCAAAACGAATTCTTCGACCATATTGGATAGCCGAAATACTCGTGCCCGAAAATGCTGCAATCTTATTCGTGCCAAATAGGGTAGGGATAGCCGTATTCGGAAATTGAATCAACAAGGCAGGCAATTGAATCAATCCGCCTCCTCCTGCCACCGCATCGACAAATCCTGCCAAAAAGGCAAAAACACTTAGAATACCTAGTGTCCAAAATCCATAGTCATGCAATAATTCTGTAAAAAACATAAAGTGTATTGAATGACAAAGATAGGAACATTACGTTGAGGTAATTTTAAATGGATGGATAAAATTTGAACAGATTTTTTTTTGATGGATCTAAAGAAGGATATCATCCCAATCGAAAATAAATAAAAAGTCATTCCATGCACCTCGCAAAATGGGTCTGAATATCAAAAAAACAACGGCAAAACTATCTCGTATTGAACGTATACCCATCAATAAACTCCGTTCACAAAATAAAAAGAATGGAACGAATTAACCTAACAGTTCAAAAATTTAAATCTATTTTCAAAACGATTTTATATTTTAGCAAAAAATTTCACCTCAAATAATCTGAAAAAATTATGAAAACCCTTTCGAGAAAATACAAATACAAAGATGTTGAAATGCTATTGGCTGCCGCTAGTATTGTAGAGTCAGCAATTCTTCACAAAGAATTATTGCAAAAACTAAGAAGCTCATGGACCGATGATTTTTTTCAAAAACTCAAAGTGGATATTGAATTTGCAATCCAAAATCAATTAGGTAATGATAAAGCAAAAGAACTCCGACAAGCAACATTACATATTCAAAACTTTCAGGAACAAATATTAAACGACCTTTCTCAAATAAGACTTCAAATTAGAGAAGATTTTAAACAAGAACCTGAAAAACGAGATGAAATATTGAATACTTTGGGAATGGATACTTTTTACGCCAATGAATCTTTTAAAAGCCAAAAAGCTTTGATCAAGTTGTTGGTTCAATTTAAAGCCAATTTAACACCCCAATTAAAACAAGAAATTATTGCAAAAGGGACTGAACAAACTCTCATCGAGTCTTTTCTCAATTACCCAATTCCATTTATTCAAGCCGAATTAAATCAGGAATTTCTAAAAGGAACTCGAAAAACTCAAACCTCGGAAACCCTTGAGACTTTTAACGAAATTTATTCTCGTACCATAAGTTTAGCCAGTATCGCATATAAATTACTATTGAAAGAACCCGTCATTCGAGATCAATTCAGCTTTAAAAAAAATGTAAATAACTTTCAAAACAAACCTATAGCCAAATAGAAAAAAGGTAAATCGTTTAAAAATGCTTTATCAAATGTTCTTCTATAGAGTCTACCTCTTTAACTTAATAAAAAATACAATCAAGTGATTAATTCCATGGGTTTTTCTATTCACAGGACTTTCTAGTTGTTCGCCTATGTCCTATAAGCGCTTTTTTCACTTATTCCAATGTTCAATTGAACCCTACGGAAACTCATTTCAGTAATTCTGATGCTCAATGCACCCCTACGGAAACTAATTTCAGTATTTCTGATGTTCAATTCACCCCTACGGAAACTAATTTCAGTAATTCTGATGCTCAATTCACCCCTACGGAAACTAATTTCAGTTATTCTGATACTCAATTCATGCCTACGGAAACTAATTTCAGTAATTCTGATGTTCAATTCACCCCTACGGAAACTAATTTCAGTTATTCTGATGCTCGATTCACCCCTACGGAAATTAATTTCAGTAATTCTGATGTTCAATTCACCCCTACGGAAATTAATTTCAGTTATTCTGATGCTCAATTCATGCCTACGGAAACTAATTTCAGTAATTCTGATACTCAATTCATGCCTACGGAAACTAATTTCAGTTATTCTGATGCTCGATTCATGCCTACGGAAACTAATTTCAGTTATTCTGATAGACAATTCAAGTCTTCGGAAACAAGTTTCAGGTATTTCAAAAAACAATGCAAGGCTTCAAAATCAATTTGGAGTGATTAGGATGCATGATTCATTCCTCTATAAACAAACTTTTATAAGTATGAAAAATAAAGCAAGTTTTCAAATGTAATTTTCAGATGTTAAAAAGTATAATTCATAGCTTCATAAACAAACTTTTGTAATTATATATATCTACTCAGGTCTTCAAAAGAAGATGTTGTCATTTTAATTTAGAAATGAATTCAAATCCATAGACATGTCATGTTTAAAGCATTGTATTTTTTGAATCAAGGTATAAATAAACAATTTCAAGTTATTTGGAAAACTTGATTTTTTTAAATTCAACTAATTTATATATCTGCCCATAGATAATTAAAAACCCTTCAACAGCAAAAATAGGGATAATAGATAATGATACCCACAACTACCGCAATCAATGCAGCAAATGTCACAGCGCCGGCACCTATATCTTTGATAAATCCGATCTTGTCATGAAAATCAGGATGTACAAAATCGCAGAGTTTTTCAACTGCTGTATTCAAACTTTCAGTTGACAATACCAATCCGATAGCGAGTAACTGCATCATCCACTCCTCACGGCTAATTCCCAAATAAAATCCCATACCGATGACTATCAAAGCGATGACTGATTGTGTAATAATGGAATGTTCCGTTCTTAGCAACAGAAAAAATCCTTTGATAGCATACCGAAAACCTTTAATCCTTCCAATAATAAAATCTTTCATGTATTTAAGTTAATTAGTTCACTTTGTATTATTTTTTTAATGGAGTGCACTGATGTGCTTCGCAGTTGTTTTTTATAGGTCATACGGAATAGCCATTTGATCATTCTCGGTTGATATGATGTTAATTTTATGGCTATTTCATCTTGAATGCGTATAATAATCAACTGTTCAGGCATTTTTGTACCTGTTTAAACTATTGAATTAGGTTTAATTCCCAATGAATAGCATCTAAACGGCGTATAAATAATGGCTAAATACGAGCTACCATTTTTGATCTAATATTTCCTTGCGCTTGACTTCATATTCTGCTTCTGATAGTAGTTTTTCATTTTTGAGTTGATCCAATTTTCGCAATTTTTCATCAAATCGCATCGATGTATCCAAAGGGGTATTGCCATCTTCCATTTGAATTTCCTCAGCTACACTCGAAGCTGGATTTTTGTCATAGTTGATGTAATTGTAGGCAAATGATCCTCCAATTAAAAGTAAAACTAAAAGCCATATGGACAAAAACCCAATACCAATATGACTATCGGATTCTCCAACGAGCAATGAAATAAAGAAGATTCCAAAAATAAACATGAATACTACTACGATCATTCCTACGATTAATGAGGGTTTAGTCGGTTTGATATAAGCTTTTCTTGACATGGTTGATTGGGTTTAAAATGATTGTATTTTAAGTTTCATACAAAGTTAGGGGTTTTTAGTTTTTAGCATCACATTTTTGTGATTCATTTATGTTTAATCTCAATTCAAATGCTTATGGAGAGTTTCTTATTGAAACAAATGAGTATCAATTGAAAACGAGCGCTATTCTTTTGGATCCAAGTTTTTCAACATCCAAATGTTACACCCACTGTGTCCCGTTTGTCCCAAAGGTTTATCAAGGATAAAGAAACCTTGTTGTTCATAAATACGAACAGCTTTTGAAAATACAGGCAAACTTTCAATATACATTTGGGTGTATCCTGAAGCAATAGCCATTTCAGTGCACGCTCCCATCAAAGCCTTGCCAATTCCCAAACCCCGAGCATTTTTAGTTATGTAAAATTTGACCAATTCAATGCATTGCTCCGGTAAACCTGCCGTTGGATAAATGCCACAACAACCTACAATTTGGTCATCCACAAGCGCAACCCATAAATGAGATGACGCTTCTTTAAAAAGCCCAAATAAATCATCTGTTGTGGGATCGGTATAAACAGTCCCTTCCGTTGGGGCATCATGTTCTTCAAATACACCTCTAATCAATTGTGCAAGGGCAGCATTATCTCTTTTTTCAATAGGCCTCAAAGTAAAGTTCATATTTATAATTTTAGGGATGACAGTTTGGTTCAAAGATACTTAAAGTTGAATAAAAAATATGGTAAAAATTTCAATAAACTGATATATATCAATTGTGTATGTTCTGTTTTTGTATTAAATTTACAAAGTATTTCCCAAAATAGGAATTCTTTCTAGAATCCTTATATTAATCCAATATTTTACTTTCTTCTGGTAAAATATCCTATATTATGTATAATTATGAAACAAGTTGCAATCCTTTTTACAGTTTTGTTGAGTTTTTCCTGTTCTGTATTGTTTTCCCAGGAATTATCTCCCTATATTAAAGTTGGCGTTTATAAAAATAATTTAAACGTTACTTATACCGTTGTTCAAACTGCTCTTGAAAATGAGGGTTTTAAATTGATTGGAAACTACAACCCGGAAGGTAAATCTACGCTCAGAGTGTTGGTTTTTACCCGTGATGATTTACAGTCAACTACACTCAAGGTTAAAGATAGAGGGGCGTTGGCATCAGCCTTGAAAGTGGCTTTTAAAACGACTTCCTCCGGAACGACCATTACTTATCTCAATCCACTTTACTTGTTTAATGCTTATTTGCGAGATGATTTTCCCAAATATGAAGACGAATTAAATATCGTAGCCGAAGATGTAGAAAGAGCATTGTCTGCCTTGGGTAGCGAAAATAGACCTTTCGGGGGATCTATTAAGATTTCCGAATTGAGAAATTATCGATATAAAGCTTTAATGCCAAAATTTGAAGATAAAGTCGTTTTAAAAACATTTGCGTCTTTTGACGATGGAGTGAGAATTATCGAAAGTAATTTAAATGCAGGTAAAGGCAATACAAAATTTATCTACAAGCAAGTTTTTAAAACCGAGAAAGTAGCCGTATTTGGGGTGGGATTGTTGGATTATAAAACCGGTGAGGAACATTTTTTACCCATAATCGGTGAGGAACATATTGCCGCTTTGCCCTATGAAATTATTCTGCAAGACAAGCAAGCTACCATGCTACACGGTCGTTTTAGAATTGCACTCCATTGGCCCGATCTCACCATGGGAACATTTATGAAAATCATGAGTACACCCGGCGAAATCGAATCTACTTTAAAAGCACTTTGCCAATAGTATATTGACAAACAACTCACTACTTAAAAAAAAGGCTGTACAAGTTAAATTTGTACAGCCTTTTTATTTAAAAACAATAGATTATTGCATATTACATACAATGCAAATGTTCCATGACCAATTTGTATATCTCTTCGTGCTTGCCATACAATCGCTCGCTTAGTTTGTCATCATTGTAGGATCTCAGTTTGGCAATACTGTTGTCGATAAGTCCTTTTGGGAAAATCTCATTCTTTTCAAATAAAGCTCTTTTATGTTCCAATGCCAACGCCGATTCATAACAGGAAACCGGTAATCCTTTCAATTCCGATAACCTATTTTTATTTTCATTGTGGAAAATGTTTACATTGACATAGAGTTTTTCAGCCAATTGGAGTGAATCTTCCATCTCCAATCCATGTAAGGTAGCGACTACCAAAGAAGCCATATACAAGAATATATCTGCCGATCCATCACCACTCCTGATTTCTACGGTTTGCTTACTAATCTCTGTTTTTTGCTCAGCCTTTATTTGCGGATTGGCATCCTCTATCATGTTTAAATCTCCTCTCCAACCCAATGGTACTCTTATCAAAACACTTCTGTTGCGATCTCCCCAACAAATATTGGTGGGCGCTTCTTGATAGGGAACCAAACGCAAGTAGGAGGTAGGAATAGTATTGCCAAAAGCGGTCAATGCATCGGCCATGTCCAATATACCGGCAATCATTTTTTTGGCTACATCACTGAGCTCGTTTTGATGTACCATGATATTGCGTCCGTCTTTTTCGAGTAACATGTGGATGTGTAAACCACTTCCTGCTTTACCTACCGAAATTTTGGGAGCAAAACTCACTTTTACGCCATATTCATTGCACACTTTTCTCAAAATCCACTTGGCAATGACCAATTGTTGCGCAGCCGATTCTGCATCACAAGGTAAAAACTCAATTTCGTGTTGTTCGTAAAAATATTTGTCATCCGAAAAATGACCTACTTCCGAATGTCCGTATTTGATTTTACCGCCACTGGCCGCTATCAATCGCATGGCTTCTTTACGGATAAATTCATAACTCGTAAATGGTTCTGAGGCGTGATAGCCACGTTGATCAATGGCGGGAAAGGTCTTATTTTCTTCTTTGGGGGCAATGATGTAATATTCCAATTCTCCCAAAGCTTTAAATGTCATGCCGGTTTTTTGAGTGAATATTTGATTGGCTTTACGCAAAATATATTCGGGTGAAGATTCCAATGGCTTCCCTTCACTATTGTAATAGGAACATAAAATATCCAAACAAGGGACTTCTTCAAATGGATTGACAAAGGCTGTTTGGTAGCGTGGAACAACGTATAAATCGCTCGAACTGGCTTCAATAAAACTAAACAAACTGGAACCATCTACGCGTTCTCCGGTTGTTAAAATTTGATCTAAATAAGCTTCACTATTGATGACAAAGTTCAAGGTTTTCAATCGACCATCTTCGGCTACATATCGAAAATTAACCATTTCAATGTCATTACCAATGACAAAATCAATAAGGTCTTTTTTGGTGAAATGTTTGGATTCTTTTTGCAAATATTTTTCTAATACATTGGGACTGAGTTCAAAATTGTTGCTACCCATAAATTGAAGTTTGATTTAATTTGAATGCCTCAAATTTACGACAAATTAACAGTTTGAAACCTATCCTACCTATACTTTTTGGTTGGTTTTCAATCAAATCTTTGTCGCAACCATTGTAATAGAAATTGAAGTTTGGTATCGGGACATGCACTCAAATTTTGCATGTTGAGAAATAACCTACTTTTTATGCTACTCAGCAATCTCAATCTCATTTGTAGAAACCAAAGTGGTTTGTCATACGAACCGAAATAAACCAATTGATAATTGGATTTTAAAACACAAGTTTTTTGTGCTATTTCAAGATGATTGGCCAATCCTTGAGGTGTGAATTGAAGTATACTTCTAAATTTGTGCTGAATATTATTCAATTCACTTTCAGGATGAAGTTTTGAAAAGTTTTCAAAAGTTGATTTCCGCATGGGATGCGGTGTATGGTGAAACTTGTAATACTTTTTAAAACCTACTATTTTAGCTGCAGTTTGTTGTGCTATCTTATGTCCGGCTCTGTCTGGATGCTCCATTTTGAAATGGAAAAAATGGAGTATTTTCTTGTAGATGAGATTTTCTTCAAATTTCAACCATTTTCCCCTTAAAACCGGAAATCCGTTTTGAAAAAAATCTTCAGGTTTTACCGGATTTAGTATGAAAAAGTCATCATTGATATAGATAAAATGTTCAGCTAAATCTGGGATTCTATACAGAAAAGTTTCAATAGAACGTGCATTAAAAGTTGGTAAGTATTTTTCATAATCCCTAAAGATTTCCGTATGATCTACAATTTTTACTTTTTTATATCTTTCGATATTTTGTAAATCCGGATTTTTCAAAAAGTCAGGAGTTTGTTGATCCGTTACAATAAAAATGGTTCGAACAAATGGCGCATTTTTTAAAATGGAACGCACTGCAAATTCAATTTCATTGACTTGCTTGAATCGTGCATCATTGGATTTTTTGTTCTTCTTTTTATCAGGATCTATATAAGTGTTGATTTTTTCCTGATGTATAGGATCATTGCCATTTACCCATGTAAAAACAAAATCGATGTCGATATGATTTTGATGATGCAATCCCATGATATGTTAGTTGGCATGTAAATTAATGAAAGACTCTTTCCCTACCTTCTTCATTATCCTAATAATAACGAATCGTCCTATAAAAACGATTGATCAAATGCAAAAGGCAATAAATCTTGTAATGAATTTGCTTTGATTACGACGCCAACTTCACCTGTAAAAAATACTTCGATAGGTGCTTTTTGATTGACCTCGTATTCCAATAGCGTTTGTCTACAAGCTCCACATGGAGAAACGGGTTTGTTTACTTGTTTGAGTTTTGATTTGACCGTAATCGCAATTTTCTTAATAACCATACCGGGAAATTGAGAAGAGGCATTCCAAATGGCAACTCTTTCAGCGCACATTCCCGATGGATAGGCAGCATTTTCTTGGTTGTTTCCTGTTACTATCGTTCCGTTTTCCAACAATAGTGCAGCACCTACCTGAAAATTTGAATAAGGTGCATAGGCATTCAGAATGGCTTTTTGAGCAGCCTTCATCAAATGTAAATCTTCTGTAGAAAGTTCTGCAATAGATGGATAAAGGGTAAACTGCGTTTGAATAGTTTTGTTTTCCACTATACTAAATGTTTATGAGCTTAGCCTATCTAACATATTTTGCTAAATAGCGGATGGCAAAGATACAAACTATTGTCGAATAAATGTTGTGCAAAGCCCTATTTTTGGCTAATAACCAAAGTTTTCACCTAAATTAAATCCTAATGAAAATCGCAAGGTGTTCTCTAATGGATTGTTGATGTCGGATGCATTAAATAAGTAAGAAACATCAATATGAGTCGCTTTGAATTTGAATCCGGCTCCTAATGTGAAAAACTGACGTGCACCTTTCATTTTACTTTCATGAAAATAACCGGCACGCAAAGCAAATGCTTCATTGTACAGGTATTCAGTTCCAACTTGCCAAGTGAATTCTTTGAGTTCTTCAGAAAACCCGCCTGGAGCATCTCCAAAAGAGGAAAACATGCCTTCCACAAATCCTATTGCTGAATCATCTTTATCAGGATTGGGTGTAGGAACTAACAGTTTATTGGTTTCAAGGGTTAGATTGACTTTGTTGAAATCATCAAATATAAAATCAAATCCGGCACCCAATTTTAAATTGGTAGGCAGAAAGTTTTCTCTTCCACCATCAACATAAGATACTTTGGGACCAATGTTTGAAATGTTGAATCCACCTCTAAAAACGCCATTAAAATCCCCATAATTATCTTCCATGGATTCATAGTAACCTGAAATATCTACACTAAATGTATTGACAGTTTTCAATTCAGAATCTTGTACTTTTAAAGCAAAGTCAGATCGAATGTATCTCATTGTTACACCCATGGCAAATCCTTCACTCAGTTTCAAAGCGTAAGTTCCATCTAAGGCCATTTCATTGGGCTTTTCAATGCCAATTTCATTTCCATCGTAATCAGTCAAATTGATTTCACCCAAAGTAAAATACTTAAAACTTGCACTCCAAGCACTTTTTTCATCTATCAATCCTGTTGCAGAAATACCACCTAAATAGACGTCATTGACCAATTTGTTCATCCAAGGGGTAAAGTTAACCCCAATTGATAATGAAGATTGATTGAATGCTGCTTTGGCTGGATTGTGATGTTGATTGTTGAAATCAGGACTGGTGGCAACGCCTACATCACCCATGCCTCCGGCTCTACCATCGGGCGTAATCATTAAAAACGGAGCAGCAGTCGTGATGGCATTGATTTCATCCTCTTCTTGTGCTAAAATGGGGTTGTATATGGTAAATAAGAATAATGTAAATACAAGTATTTTAGTGTACATAAAACTTCTTTTGGGAATATATTAAAATCTGTTTTGTCGTTATATAAAAATCAAAAAATGAATTTAAAAAACATTTCGGGTTTCAAATATCTGTAAAATTATTGAAGTATAACCAACTTTTCAAATTTTTCTGCTTTTAAATCCGAATTGGGAGCCGATACGCTGAGCTTGAAAACAT
This sequence comes from Flavobacteriaceae bacterium, assembly GCA_020854235.1. Lineage (GTDB taxonomy): Bacteria > Bacteroidota > Bacteroidia > Flavobacteriales > Flavobacteriaceae. The sequence goes on along the minus strand of JADZFW010000041.1, from coordinate 19,316 downwards.
ACACACCTTTTCCTATTTTTTGACCAAAATCATCCAATCCGTCCCAAGTAATATCTCTTGAAAGACTCCCCGAACTCTGAATGTTTTGATTGATGGTTTTGACCAATTTACCGGAAACGGTATAAATCTGAACCTGTACTTCCAATGCCTCATTGGGCTTGTTGTGACTAAACCAAAACTCAGTATAATTGACAAAAGGATTGGGATAATTCAATACATGTTCCAAAATCAACTCAGCATCATCTACAACCACAAAGTGTAACGTTGCCTCACTTGGATTATTGTATGTGTCATAAGCTTTTAGTTGAATGACATGTGAACCTATCGACAAATCTCGTAATCTGTACTCCAAACTGCCCTTTGTATAATCATCTACATCAGTGATGTAATAATCGTTTAATATATAAGGATTTTGCTGGTCATCATCCAATACAGCCGTGATATCGTGATCTACAGATGAAAATGATGTATTGATTCCGTTTTCATCTTCCATAAAAGCCATTAACAATGGTGATTCATTGGTGTTGCCACCATCGATAAATGAAGTGTCATTCATGTATAAACGAATAGTTGGACCGGTATTGTCTGTTGCCGCATCATAATTTATTCCACCGATGACAATGTCTGTATTGTAACCACCTCGGTCCGTTGAACCATTGTGCGCATAAAAACTCAATTTACCATATCCATAAGCAATTCTAATGTCTTGTGGCGCTACAAATTCAATGTGAAACTGTCCATTGGTTACACTGGCTCTTCCTCTGAATATTTTAGAGTCTTGTGTGTCAAATGTCAGGGTTTCAGAAAAACCATCGTTATTTAATGTCTGTCTATCCATGGGTTTGTCAAATACCGTTAAATAAACCTCTCCGTTAAAATTGGAATCAATATTACCATTACTCAAAGTTACTATCCCGTCAAATGAAATATGAGACAAAGCCTTGATGGTATCCAAAGATTGGGTTACTGGTGTCCCGTTCATGTGAGTCAACCTTACATCAGGTTTTGGTAAAGCTAGTTTCATAGCAGGATCTCCAAATGAAAAAATAAAATATCGCTGTTTGCTACTAATACTTGAGTTTTTACTCATTCTCAAATGATCTGATATGCTAAATGAATTGTCGGTGTATTCTAATAATCGGGGAACTAAATTATGGTTGAAATATTGACCGATATTGATGAAAACTTCTCGAGCTGTAGCAATTTCATGTGCAGCACTACCATTGGGATTTCTTATAACCAATTCGCCTGCTGTATTGGGTCGGTAGGGATTGTCAAATCTGGCAAATTCACAGGAAATAACAGTTAGTAAATTCAAGTTGTCCATATTGGCCCAGTTTTCGATTTGACCCGTTTCTATGATTCGTTCAGCCGATAAGCCATCTTCACCACCATGTCCAAAGTAATCAATCAGTAATACTCCTTTTTCAATTTGATTGTTAATTTCATTATTCACTTGAGGGTAACGAGATCCACCTGCCGTAACTTCTTGCACATAAGCATCCATCCACAATTTTTTAACATTGACCAAAGGTTTGTTTAACTTGACATTGTCAGCCAACGATTCTTGACTGATTTGTAAAGTTTCATCAGAATAGGCATCACTGTCATCGGCTATCATTAATACTTCGTTGCGCCAATCACCCAAAGAATTGGAATGAAAATAATTCAATAATTTAGCATTGATTGCTTGGGCTTCTTGAGCCGTATTAAATGGAATTCGAGATACAGCTACATCTTGTGTTTGACTGAAATAACCGTCTAAATCACCTTCATTCATGTCACTTACAATTCCGTAAAAGTCATCGGTGACAAATGAACTGGTCATATCAAAGCTATTAATGGATTCAAACGCAGGGACTACACTGGCAGTCTGATTGCTGATGTTTTTAAAATCAAAACTGGCATCACCATACAATAAAATGTATTTTAATCGTAAAGGTGAATTGAGATATACATGTCTAACAAAATCCCGAATGGCAGTAATATCCTTGGATCCTGAACCAAATTCATTGTATATTTGATGCAAAGGGATGATTTCTACTGTTAAACCTGATTGTGATCGATGGTATTGAGCTAATGTTTCCGCTTCATCAGTAAAACTTTCATCGGTAATAATGAGATAATCAACATCACTTAATCCATGTAAATTTTGATTTTGTACTCTATAATCTGATGGGCGAGAAGGCGTATAGTAATCTTGAGAATTAACGATAACAAATTCTTTAAGTTGACCGCCTAAAGTGTTGAAAGTATAACTACCACCAGTTCCTTGATTGGATATGTTGCTGACGTTGATGGGATCGGTTACATCCCATAGTTTAAAGATGTTGGTTGCATTTTGGATTTGAAAATTGATAATTCCAGTAGTGTTTAGGGTTGCAAAATTTCTGAAAACAAATTGCTTATTACCAACAATCAAATTGCGTTTACCTATGATTTCAATATAATCCAAATATGCTTTGGCACTTGAATTTCCACCATTGTTGAATTGAAGTGATAGACTGATTTGCTCATTTCCAACCGTAGTCGAAGCTTGTGTTTGACCATTCATCGCCAAGGTATGACCCGAAACGGAGTTGATGTTAAAATTTGAAAGATTGCTTCCATTAACAGCCAATTGAAAGGAAGTATTGCTGGAAGAAATTCCTGCAGCTACTACCTTTACTCTAATGGGAATACTAGTGTCCAAGTTGGGAAATGTATGCGTAAAGGTTCTCTGATTTTGAATGTCAAAACTTTCACCCAACCATTGCTGGCCTGCAGCAAACAAGTTGCGAGTATCTTTTTCATAAACCCAATAATCGTCAAAATTTTGAAGTGTTAACACAGGAGATCCTTCAACCAAAGAGGCGTTTTGAATTCTTTTTCCAGGGCTAGAACCGACATGTATGAAATAGTAAGCTTTGTCATCGTAAATATTTCTAACATGACTTAATGATTCAGTTGTATTATTGTGTTTCCAAGACTCTGGACCTTTGGCATAAAACAGAATAAAGTCTCCAGAATCAAACTCCCCATCTTCTTCTCCTTCAATATATATGGCATTTTCTTGTAAGTCATCATGTCTGAAATCACCAATTCTGTATGGTAAGAGCGCTCCTCCATTTCCAAATATTTGAATATTTTGAGGATTAATCTGGTTGGTTTTGATTCCCAAATCGTTTAAGAATGAACGATCTAACTTGTATACTCCAGAAGTGTCAACCGCAATTTTATACCACGTACCTGTTGCTAAAACCGAATTATTTGTTGATTTTATTTCCTTTCCTTTATGATTAGTATTTTCCAAAGTATAATAAACTTCAAATGAAATCATTTTTTTAAATTGATTGCCATCTTTAACCAATGGAATAACTGTCAAAAAGGCTTCTGAAATTTGACGTGTAGAAACTGCATCCAATTTTACTTCAGGTATCGTAGGAATCGATTCCGGATTTATATCGAGTAAATCAACAGATGAAATATTTTCATATACTATATTTCTTAATTCAAAATTTTGAATTTCCATATTTAACGGAACTTCCCATTGGGTAAAATAAAATGGGATAAGACGTTCGGTATCAATATGGGCGGTATTTATAAGTGGAAGACTGATCGTTTTTCCGGCATTTAGTGTTATTTTTTGAGGTTTCAGCCATTGCAACTGAAATTTTTTATTCAGAGTTTCCTGAGCAAATATGGATGGAGCTAACGCCAAACAAATAAGTATTAGAACATGATATTTTGTAAACAGAAATTTATCGGACATAATCATAGTAAGTCAAAGTCAGGCTATATTTTAATACACTTAAAACGCAGTTTTTTTGAATATATTATTTAATGAAATCAAGGACAATATTAAATAATAAAAAGGGAAAAGAAACGTTATTCAATAAAATTTACAATCATTTCTATTAAAATTTATAAAATACTTGTTTAAAAAAAGATTTATTGTAAATTGCGTCGCTCAAATTGTGATGATTTTTCACAAGGATGGTACAATATTATAGTTTGTGCCACGTTGTAATAATGTCATTTTCAATTTGACTAAATTAAGTTTGACACAGGTATTAATCGATTTTATATCATTTTGCATTCAATTGATATTAAATAATTTACACGAAATTCGACTTTTTAAATTCTAACATTTATACACACATGAGATTTCTTTCAAAATTGACTGTTATTGCATTAGTTGCCACAACTTTGATTAGTTGCGGTGGTAAATCCAGCAAAGGTTCATTGACCGGATGGACTAGCAAAGATAAAGCCGCTGCAGGTTTTTCTGCTGATAAGCAATATAAAGGTCAAAAAACTCCCCCCGGAATGGTCTTAATAGAAGGTGGTACTTTCACAATGGGTCACGTACAAGATGATGTGATGTTTGATTGGAATACTACCCCAATGCAACAACAAGTTCGTTCATTCTACATGGACGAAGCTGAGGTTTCCAACCAGGAATATATTTTCTATTTGGAATGGTTGGAAAAAGTATTTCCTAAAGACAACGAAAATTACAAATACATTTTCGAAGCAGCTCTTCCTGATACTTTGGTATGGAGAGATCGTTTAGGATTTAATGAATCATTGACTGAAACCTATTTACGTCATCCATCCTATGCCAATTATCCTGTAGTTGGAGTTAGTTGGGTACAAGCTGTTGAGTATTGTAAATGGCGTACCGACCGAGTCAATGAAAAAATCTTGATGGATAAAGGAGTTTTGAAAAACTTATTCAACTTGGATTCGTTGAATGTAGAAGGTAAAGATCATTTTGTTACCGATACCTATTTATTGGATCCTACTTTTTTGTTTGATGGTGATTCAACGATTTACAAAAAAGGATTACCTAGCAAGGAACCTAGAAAAAGAGGAGATTCTAGAAGTGGTGGCAGAGGCGAATTCCAAGGAAGACACGTTAAAACGTCTGACGGAATTTTAATGCCCAAATTTAGACTTCCTACCGAAACGGAATGGGAATTTGCAGCCAAAGCCAATTCTGAAAATAGAGAATACAATAATTTAGCAGGTCGTAAAAAATTCCCTTGGAATGGTAGATATACCCGAAACAAATCATCTAAATCACAAGGAGACCAATTGGCTAACTACAAATTAGCTAAAGGGGACTATAGCGGTGTATCTGGTTGGACCAATGATGGTGCCGATATTACGATTGCTATTAAATCATACCCAGCCAATGCATTTGGTTTATATGATATGTCTGGTAACGTTGCAGAATGGGTATCTGATGTTTACAGACCTATTATCGATACAGAAGCCAATGACTTCAATTATTATCGTGGTAATGTGTTTTCCAAACCTAAAATCGATCGTGAAGGTAGAGTGGTTATTGCCGATTATGCTTCTATCAATTATGATACATTGGATAATGGCAAAATTGTTCCTTCCGATTTACCGGGTGAAATTATGTATGTGCCGATTACTAAAAGAGATGCATTCATGCGTAATAATTATGAAAAATCTTATAACGTAGATTTTAAAGACGGAGATATTGCTTCAACTCGTTTATATGACAAAGACGAAGATGAACTTGAAGTACAACCACGTATGTACAATCACCCTATTATTCCTAAAGAAATTGGAGAAGGTGGGATGAGAAGACAAATTTATGACGATAAAGAACGCAGAACTTTAGTTAGTGATAAAACCCGAGTTTACAAAGGTGGTTCTTGGAGAGATAGAGAATATTGGTTGGATCCGGCTCAAAGAAGATATTTACCACAGTATTCAGCTACCAATTACATCGGATTCCGTTGTGCTATGGATCGATTAGGACCAATGTCTAATGACAGAAGAAAACCTTATCCAAGTAAAACTAAAAAATAACAATCAAGAATATTGATATGAAGCCTCATCACTTACTAGTGGTGAGGTTTTTTTATACTAGATATGCTCATTATGGAAATAAAAGATTTACACCAACTTTTTTTACAAAAAAAAGCTATTTCAACTGATACTCGAAATATCATTCCCGATAGTATGTTCTTTGCTTTAAAAGGAGAAAATTTTGATGCCAATGCTTTTGCAATGGATGCCATTGACAAAGGCGCTTCTTATGTGGTTATGGATAATGTAGCGTTTTGGCAAGACCAATCTCAATATATTTTGGTTGAAAATGTTTTACAAACTTTGCAAGAATTAGCCTCTTATCATCGAAAATATCTCAATTTGCCCATCATTGGATTGACCGGTAGTAATGGTAAAACGACAACCAAAGAATTGATTCATATCGTATTGTCTAAAAGATATGAAACGGTTGCAACCAAAGGAAACCTCAACAACCACATTGGAGTACCTTTGACCTTACTTTCCATGCGTGAAGAGACAGCAATGGGTATTGTTGAAATGGGTGCTAATCATTTTGGTGAAATCAAATCACTTTGCCATATTGCCTCTCCGGATTATGGGTATATTACCAATTTTGGCAAAGCGCATTTGGAAGGATTTGGTTCACTCGAAGGTGTAGTTAAAGCCAAATCTGAATTATACGATTTTCTACATTCAAATGATGGTATTGCTTTTGTAAACCCCAATGATTTGAATCAAATGTCACGAACAAAAGATCATAAGCGGATTTTACTTCGTGATGTGCAGTTGGTTGATGAAGATTCTGAGTTTGTAGTTGTTCAGGTTGATCAAGTCGTGATTCGTACCCAATTAGTCGGACAATACAACGTTGCCAATATTGCTGCAGCAATCAGTATAGGTTTACATTTTGGGATAAACATCACTGATATCAAAACCGCTATTGAATCTTTTAAACCGGACAATAAACGCTCCCAATTAATTGATCAAGGATATTGCAAAATTATTCTAGATGCTTATAATGCCAATCCAAGTAGTATGCAGGCAGCATTGGATAATTTTACAAAAGGTGGTGTGTCTGATAAAGTAGTTATCTTGGGTGATATGTTTGAGTTAGGAGAAAGTAGTATGTCCGAACATCAGAAATTGGTAGATAATATCGAACAATTTTCATTTCACCACATCTTTTTGATTGGAACCCGATTTTATGCTACACAACGCAAAACAGCAATCAGTTTTAATACCTTTGAAGACTTTAAAAACCATTTTAAAAAATCAGATTTTCAAAATCAAACTGTTTTGATAAAGGGTTCTAGAGGTATGGCTTTGGAAAGAGTTTTGGAATTGTTTTAAAAATAAAACGTAGGAAGATTGCTCAACCTACGTTTAAACTTATATCAAAATTGTTTATTAAATTTTCTTCAATTGCTCTTTAAACATCTTGATTTGATCGGTGAGCATATTGTATTTATCCAATTTTTTGGCTTCATTGAGTAATTCTGTAGCTTCTCGTTTGCGTCTTTTGGTCATAGCTATTCCTGCCAACTGCAATTTTGCCATAGCAATGTCATGATTCATACTCAAACCTAATTTGAGTGCATTTTTCAAATATTTTTCAGATTCGTTCAAGTTGGTTTGAGAAGTCATGATGCCTTTCATCAAATTGAAGTAACCTTCTTGTTTGCGAATCAAAGCACTACTTGGGTTTTTAATTTTGTCCAACCATTTATTGGCTCCGGCAAAATCTTGTTTTCTAACTCTTAAAAAAGCCAAAAGCAGCATTTCATTTTTAAAGTAAAAAAAGACAACTACGCCTGCCAATAGAATGTACATAATTCCCATTCCGATATGACCTTGCGTAAATTCGTATACTGCCCATGCTGTAATGAGAACGGCTAACGCTATTTTGATGTATTTGTGAAACATATTTTTATTTTAGATTTACGATTTTATGATTTAAGATTTCCTTTTAGATTACTGAAAGAATAGGGTTGAGTTTGTCGATAATCTACTGAGATTAAATAAAAAAAACCAATCTTTCTAACGGTAAGCAGGTTCAAAATTACGCTTTTTTAAGCAGTTCAGCTAATTGAATTGTAAGATTTTTGCGATGAAATTTTTCCACATTTATCGATTCAATTTTCAATTGATTTTTCATAAAGTGTTTGAAATATAAGTCAAGTCCTTGTTTGAGTCCTTCTTTATCGTCAAAATCCACAACAATACCCGATTGCGTATGGTCAATAATGTCTGCCAGATCTCCATCAGTTGGCGCAATGGCCAAAATGGGTCTCTTGGATCTCAAATATTCATATACTTTACCGGTGATAATGGTTTTGGCACTGGGAACATTATTGATTATCAGTAACAAAACCTGACTTTTCATTTGAAATGCGGCTACAGCATGACTTGGTAAATATTGGGTATAATTGACAAAACGCTCCAGATTATACAAACGTATGCTGTTGCGTACTTCATCTGCTATATGACCTACCAGATTGATTTGAACACTAGATTCAAAATCCTCATTTTCTTCTAACATTTCAGCTAAAACCTCCCACAAAAGAATGGGATTGCGGTCGGCATTGAGCATTCCGATGTGTGTGAGCGTAAATGGTTTGTCCATTTCTGGAGCTTCTGAGACATTGGCATCGTCAAAACCATTGGTAATAACCGTACAATTGGGATTTATTTTCTCAAATTGACTTTTCATGGTATTGCTCACAACAGTCACCTGATCGGCTTTTTGTAAAACTTCGGTTTCTAGTTCCAAATGTCGAGCTTTACTCTTTTGAGTCAAAGGTAAATGATGAAAATAGTCTATTTCTGTCCAAGGATCTCGAAAATCAGCCAACCATTTTACACCTGTTTTTTCTTTTACTTTTTTTCCAATCAAATGAACAGAATGAGGAGGACCCGTAGTAATTATCCAATCAACAGGATTTTTTTGGAGGTATTGTATGATTTTTTTACTAGAAGGATTGATCCAAAACTTTCTAGCATCGGGAATGAAAAAATTGGCTCTTATATAATGTTTGAACTTTTGAATCAAAGTAGGTTTTTCGGGTAAAAATCCACTTCCGGTATTTTTGTTTTTTGAAACCATTTGTCCGGGTTCCCATATTTTCTGGCGCAAGATTTCGATTCCTTCTGGAATTTGGCTTTCCAAACTTTTATCAGTAATGGGATATTTTGGATTTTCAACCGTAAAAACTACAGGTTCAATACCGTTGTTGCGAAGATATTTGACGAAATACAACCAACGTTGTACGCCACTTCCTCCTGCAGGCGGCCAATAGTAAGTGATGATAAGGGCTTTTAATGCCATGTAAATTCTTTATTCAATTATCGGTTTCAGAGACATTTAGAATGCAAATTCAATCAGAATTAGAAGATGTATTTTAGAAATATACATTCAAAATTCTTAAAATAGAATTATATTTGCGTCCATATGACAGACGGCAAAAATAATAAACCCATTTTGATAATGATGTATGTTTCGTTATCAAGTTTTGTGAAAAGAGATATATTTTTACTGTCTAATGATTTTCAAGTTATCAATTACCATTTTAATACCAATAAAAAATGGAAATTACCTTTTGCCTTTATTAAACAACTCTTTTTTTTATTTCTCAATTTTAAAAAAATTGATGTTATAGTAACACAATCTTCAGGTTATCTTAGCTTTCTACCTTCTGTTTGGAATAAAATTACAAAAACCCCATTGGTTATTATTGCTATCGGAACAGATTGTGTTAAAATGCCTGAAATAAAATATGGAGCACATTCTAAAAATATTTTAGGATGGTTTACGCGTTACTCCTTTAAAAATGCTAGTCTTATTTTACCCGTTCACAAAAGTTTGATTTTCAATAAATATACTTATACTTCTTTAAAATATTCATTACAAGGTATTAAGGCTTTTGTCCCAAGTATCCAAACTCCTATAATTGAAGTAGTAAATGGTTTTGATACAGATAAATGGGTCATAACTAATCATAATCGTCCAAAACATTCTTTTTTAACTGTTACAACCGCAATAAATGAAACAGGTTATTTTCTAAAAGGCGTCGATTTAATTGTAGAAATGGCTGAAAACTTTCCAAAATTTCAATTCACAATAGTTGGAAAGGTTAAGTTGTTAAAGGATTGCCCAACAAATCTTAAAATTCTTCCTAATGTTGCTCATGATGAATTATTAGAAATATACAATAGTCATGAGTATTATTTACAATTGTCACTCTCAGAAGGGTTTCCAAATGCATTGTGTGAAGCGATGTTATGTGGTTGTATCCCAATTGGTAGTAATGTAGCCGGAATACCTGATATTATCGGTGGCTCAGGTTATATTTTACATAAAAAAGATGCTAATGATCTAAAATTGATATTAATAAATTTGCAATCTAATTATAAAGATAAAACAATTGTTAGAGAAAGAATTGTTTTAAAATATGGATTATTAAAAAGACAACAGCCTTTAATCAAATATATAACTGAAATTTTGGGTTAAATATTGATTTTTAAGAGGATTTCTAATTTAAAGGATTGTAAAAGTTTTAAAGAGTTGATTTTATTGCAAATATATTATTCCATTCTAAAAATATTTCATTTAGCGTCTAAACGTAACTATTATTATATCCAAAACAAAATTATTTTTTTACGATTTTTGCTTTTCGAGTAATTTTTTCATTTTCTAAAAAAACAGAATAAACCCCTGTAGATAAATAATCTAATTGGATTTGAATTTGAGACTCAGGATTTTTAAAATTATTAAAATAAACTAATTTTCCATTTAAATCATAAATAGTTACATTTATGGAATTTTCAATATCTTCCAAATAGATGTTTAAAGTATTTTGAAAAGGGATTGGAAAAATAGTCAAACTTTGAATTTCATCATAAAAACTTAATGAAACATTAATGTCTAAATAATCAGAAATGCCGTTGTTATTGGTGTCATCATCTGTAGGATTTGAATTATTATTATAATCCTCATTAATTGTTAATATATTATCATCGTCATCATCATCGTCTAAAAAATTTGGAATTCCATCATTGTCACTATCATCGTTATAAAGATTTGAATCCCCATTCAAATCTTCTTCAGTTGTTTGAACTGTGTCCAAATCAAAATCCAAATTACAATTGAGTATCTCTAATGAAATAGTTGATATAACACTTTCATTTTCAATGTATAATATTTGAGGATTTGAGTTGTTCATATAGTTTAAATCATTGATTTGATTTATTCCATTTTGAGCATCAGAAATATTTTCATAAAATATAACATTTGAAGGATTTTCATTATTAAAAAATTGTTGGACAACCTGAAGATTGAAAATTTCAAATCCGTTTAAATCTGTATCACATTTTACAAATCGATAAATTGATTCATTATTTGATTTAGGTGTAAAACGCCATCCTTCTTCAAATGCAGTCCAATTTCCGGTATTTCTGTTAGGTGGCGTTATAGCTTGCCCACCATCAATATTTATGAGGCCACAAATAGCCGAACCATTATTCCACTCATTACAACTTTGTTTATTAATCAATTGCACATCAATTATATTGAATGATTCATGTAATACAATTTGAAATGAACTTATTGGAGTATCACATAGATTTAGGAAGTGAAAATTATCAATATAAGAAACAACAAATTTGCGATACGGAGCATAACCTATAGTTGCGTAAAATATAGTGTTGTTATTATTATATAAGTCATGATAACATCCCAAAACTGAGTTTTTAATAGGAAAACTAATAGAAGGTATTGTTGAATTAATTTGCCAAGGGGAAAATTCATTCGCATTATTTTGGTTAAAATCAATATAACCATTATTACTAATAACAATATTATTATAAGTTTCACCATAAAAAACAAAAGGAAACATCAAATTTATTGAAGATGAACAATGATCATCTGCGATATTTGGTAAAACGTTTTCAACATTATATATCTGAAATGGGATACTAAAAACAGTATAATTTTGTGAATAACATAGAGAATAAAAAATGAACAAAATAAACAGTAATTTTTTTTTCATGATTGATGATATTTTAATCAGGATATTTTGCTTTAAATTGTAATAAAGTTTTATTCTTTCAATTATAATAGTTGGCATTTACAAATCTCTCATACTTACAAAGTCTATATATTTCTGTTAATGAAAGTTCTCGATTCCATATTTTAAATTCATCAATAACACCATCAAAATAGCTTGAAGGATTGTATACATTAGAATCATATCTTCCAATTGATCCATTGTTATTATTATATTGCAAAGTAGTACCATACCCATCATAATACCCAAAATCTCCATTACAACAAGTGTATTCATGATATTCCGAAGGATTGTTATATTCACTCAAATACATGTTGTAATTATTATATCCTCTAATGACACAGACCACAAAGTACCATTTATCAGTCTCAATAAATTTATTTCCATGTAATGAATTTCTCCCATTTGGACTAGTTGAACCACCATTTCCAATTGAAAATTCCATTTTATCAAATGTTATACTTGAAAAAATTCCAAAATATTGATTCTGAGTGTAATTTAATATAAAAATAGTGTTCCTATTGGCAATTAACGATCTTCTTTTAAACCAATATGATACTGTTATTGGTAAACTTGGCCTTAGAAGCGTGTGGCTTGGCATATCAATAAACTGATTTACACCATTGAAATCATAAGCGCTGTTTGGATGTCCAAACCTATCATTTGTAAGTGTTGCAGTAACATTTGTAGCATGAAGGTTGTTGCCACTGCTATCCAAAGTATTTCCATTCATTCTGTAATTTACAATTAAACCTGTACTTAGATCAAAGTCACTATTAATTGAAGTTGTTTGAAAATGGTTTTTTTCATTAGAGAGAAGTAGTAAAAACAATAAATACCATAGCTTTTTCATAAAAATGGAGTTAATAATTATATCTATTTCTTTTCAATTTACACTTAAATATAGACAAATATATATATAAATTATCAAAGCAGATTACTTTGACAAAAGAAATAATGTAAAAGCATTAAGTGTAATTAAAATCGAATAAAAAAGTATTAATCCATTCAAAAGAATCAATAATTGGTGGATAAACATTCTACCATCCACCACTAGCGCCACCGCCGCCAAATCCACCACCGCCGAAACCACCACTGAATCCGCCTCCGCCAGAACTACCGCCGCCAAAACCGCCGCCCCAGGTGCCACGTCCGCCTCTACTTAAAATAATAGGACCAAAGAAATCGCCACTGCTTCCACTATTGCCACTATTTTTGGCTCCTTTGTAAATTATAAATAATATGAGTAAGAAAAAGGCTATAAAAATGATTACTCCAATAATTCCAACATCCTCTACAGGCTCAGCATCATATTCACCGGCAAATACTTGTATAATAGCAGTCGTAGCCTCGTCCAATCCACCATAATAGTCGCCTTCTCTAAAATGCGGAGCCATATTGGTTTCTATGATGCGTCTACTCAAAGCGTCAGTCAAGATATGTTCCATACCATAACCGGTGCGAATAGTCATTTTACGATCATCCTTGGCAACCAAAATTAAAACACCATTGTCTTTATCAGCTTGACCGATACCCCATTTATGTGCCCAATTGGTGGCGTAATATCCAATTTCTTCGCCATTGGTTGTCAAGATAGTCGCAACTACTATTTGAGTAGAAGTGGAATCAGCATAATGGATGAGTTTTTGCTCTAATTGCGTTTTTTGATCGGGAGTCAATAAACCGGCTTCATCATAAACGGAAGTTTGAAACTTAGGCTTTTCAGGAAGTTCGGGTGTTTGAGCTCTAAAGTCTAATGTCCCTAAAACCAAAAGCAATAGGGTAAATACTTTTAAAAATGTGGATTTATGGGGAGTGTTATTGTAATGCATTATCCTTTAGATATTTCGTTGGTCAATTCATTACGATCATCTGATTGGTAAGGGAAAAAATTTTTGAGTTTTTCCCCAACTTGTTCGATTCCTTTTGTCAATGCCTCACAATTTTTTTTCTGAGCAAACAAGCCAATAATCATATCGGTTTCGTCTTGCCAAAAATGAGGTGGAACTTTTTGATCTATGCCGGCATCACCGAGAATAGCAAATTTTTTACTGTCAGTGGCCACGTACAATAAGATACCATTTCGTTCTTTGGTTTGATTCATTTTGAGTTCAAAAAAAACTTCCTTGGCTCGTTCCATAACCTCTTTTGAGGTAACTTTTTCAAGATGCACTCTGATTTCACCCGAAGTGTTGAATTCGGCTTTTTGAATAGCTTGTACGATTTCCTGCTCTTCTGAAGCAGTTAAAAAAGATTCTACAGAGTTCATGTCAGCAACAATTTAGATTCAAATAAAAAGAAAATAGAAATCCTGTGGAGGACTCTATTTTCTTTTCAATATTGAGTTTTTATTTAGAAAAATCTACTTTAGGTGCTTTGTCAGCTCCAACTTCAGATTTGAAATAGGTCATTTCATCAAATCCTAAAAGGGAAGCAAAAACAACACCTGGAAAACGTTTAATCGCTTTATTATAAGGATTCACAGCTTCATTATAACGATCACGCGCTACATTAATTCGATTTTCAGTTCCTTCGATTTGGGATTGTAATTCCAAAAAGTTTTGGTTGGCTTTTAAGTCAGGATAGCTTTCGGCTACCGCCATTAATTTATTGAATGCACCCATCATTCCGGTTTGCGCTTGTTGAAACTCTGCCAATTTTTCAGGAGTCATGTTAGTAGGATCAATGGTGATTTTTGTAGCATTGGCTCTGGCTTGAATAACAGCTTCCAAAGTGCTTTTTTCATGATCGGCATATCCTTTTACAGTCGCTACCAAATTATCAATCAAATCGTATCTTCTTTGGTATGAACTTTCTACATCACCCCAACGGTTGTTGGCATCTTCTTTAAGAGTTACAGCTTTATTGTTGAATCTCCATACGATGATTAATAATAGGGCAATAATTGAAATAGGAACAATCCATTTTTTCATAATTTTCGGTTTTAATTGTTAATGTTTGTGAATGTTAGTTGAATAAATATTACAAATGTTACTCTATAGATTGTTTAATCCGTAACAATTCGTCTTTAATTTTTTCCAATTTTGCAATAACTAATTGGTTTTCTGTTAATTCTGTCTCTGGATTGGAGCCTTTTTTTTCTTTCATTTTTTGTTTAGCACCATCCAAAGTATAGCCTTTATCCTTTACAAAGAAGTGAATTTGCTGAAATATTTCTACATCCTTTTTAGTGTATAATCTATTGCCATTTTTATCTTTTTTGGGATGCAACATTTTGAACTCTTTTTCCCAAAATCGCAATAAGGAAGTATTAACTTTAAATGCCTCGGCAACTTCTCCGATTTTGTAGTAAAATTTTTCTGGTAAGTTTATATGCATGGTTGAATTTAGAAATTAGAAATTAGATCTTAGAATTTAGAAGGTAGGATTCTAATAAAATATGATTAATCCAATGTTTGGCCACCTTCTTGGTTGGCTGCATTTTGAATAGCTAAATATTCTTCCGGAGTTAAATTGCCATAGAAAAAGTTAACCGGATCTACTGGGCTTCCGTTTTTGTGTACTTCGTAATGCAAGTGGGTTGACACAGATAATCCTGTACTTCCCATATAACCTATAATATCGCCGCGTTTGACCCGTTTGCCCGCAGGAACTGCAAGGCGACTCAAATGAGCATATACGGTTTCATATCCAAATCCATGATTGATTTTAACTACATTTCCAAACGACGAACTTCTTTCAGCTTCCACAACTGTACCGGTTCCTGAAGCGTATATAGGAGTACCTTCTTTGGCAACAAAGTCAATTCCATTGTGCATTCTCCTGATTTTTAAAATAGGATGCATGCGCCACCCATAACCGGAAGCTACATGTGTCAAATGCTCTTTTTTTACAGGAGAAATAGCTGGAATTGCTGCCAGCATTTCTTCTTTATTTTCAGCCATTTTGATGATGTCATCTAGAGATTTGGATTGAACGACGATACGTTTGGATAAGATATCCATCTGTTTAGTCAAATCAATAATCATCTTTGAATTGTCAAATCCATCCATATCTTTATAACGATCGACCCCACCAAAGCCTGCTTTTCTCACTTCGTCGGGTATGGGACTGGCTTCAAAAAATTGACGGTAAATAGTGTTGTCTCGGTTTTCTATTTCGGCAATGCGTTCATTGTGCTGTTTTTCCTTTCTGGAAAGTAACTTATAATTCATTTTCAAATTTTCAATTTCCCGGTTAAGTGCTTTTTCTTTTGGAGACTGAAAAAATGAATTCAACACAAAAAAACCAATAACGGCATTGAGTGTAATGGCCAAAAACAAAAGAATTCCGTTGAAAAGAACGCGTCTTTTTTTAGGAATTATCTTGTGAAAAGATAAGGTTTCGGGATTGTAATGATATTTTACTTTTGCCATGTCTTTAAAAATCTTACTTTTGCCGCTTGTAGGTAATAAAAACACAAAATTAAGAAATTTATTTAAATAAAATGTTAAATGTTAGTGGTTAATAGTTAATAGTTTAGCAGTCAAACCTTAAAGTACTGAGATTGGCTTTTTTCCAATGCATATATTATTACATACCCATTTTCATTTAATGAAAGAATTTTTTTTATACTCAAATATGAATTCACATCAAATTCGTCAACAGTTTTTGGATTTTTTTGAATCTAAAAAACATCAAATCGTAGCTTCATCTCCCATTGTTGTAAAAAACGACCCAACCTTATTGTTTACCAATGCAGGGATGAATCAATTTAAAGAGTATTTCCTTGGCAATGGAACTCCTAAACACAATAGAATTGCCGATACTCAAAAATGCTTGCGCGTTTCAGGCAAACACAATGACTTGGAAGAAGTGGGTAAAGATACCTACCACCATACCATGTTTGAGATGTTGGGAAATTGGAGTTTTGGGGACTATTTCAAAAAGGAAGCGATAGATTGGGCTTGGGAATTGTTGACCGAAGTGTATAAGATTGACAAATCTCGTTTGTATGTTACGGTTTTTGAAGGTAGTGCTGATGATAATTTAAGTAAAGACGACGAAGCTTTTGAATATTGGAAAAAACACATTGCAGTTGACAGAATTTTATTAGGAAATAAAAAAGACAATTTTTGGGAAATGGGAGATCAAGGACCTTGTGGACCTTGTTCTGAAATACACGTTGATATCCGTTCTTTAGAAGATAGAAATCATATTTCAGGAGCCGATTTGGTCAACAAAGACCATCCACAAGTAGTGGAAATATGGAATTTGGTGTTCATGGAATTCAACCGCAAAGCCGATGGCAAACTAGAATATTTACCCGCCAAACATGTAGATACCGGAATGGGTTTTGAACGTCTTTGTATGGTTTTACAAGGAACCCAATCCAACTATGACACTGATGTGTTTACCCCGATGATACATCAAATTGAAAAAACAACCGGTGTAACCTATGGGGTAAACGAAGAGCAAAATATCGCCATTAGGGTAATTGCTGACCATATCAGAGCTGTATCTTTTGCCATTGCCGATGGACAATTACCTTCCAATGGTGGAGCAGGATATGTGATTCGACGTATTTTGAGACGAGCCATTCGTTATGGATATACTTTTTTAAATCAAAAAGATGCTTTTATACATTTGTTGATTCCAACTTTGGTTCAGGAAATGGGTAATACATTCCCCGAATTGAAAACTCAACAAAATCTCGTTACCAATGTTATCAAAGAAGAAGAACATTCGTTCTTGCGCACTTTGGAACAAGGTTTACAATTATTGGAACGTATCATCCTTGAAACCCAAGGTAAAGAAGTTACCGGTAAAAAAGCTTTTGAGTTATTTGATACCTATGGTTTCCCCAAAGACCTTACTGCTTTAATTTTGAGTGAACGCGGCATGACGTTTAATGAAACGGAATTTGATGCCGAAATGTTACAACAAAAAGAACGCAGCCGCGATGCTGCCGGTATGGAAACCGAAGATTGGACCATTTTAAATCCTGCAACCGAAACGCTATTCAAAGGATATGATAATTTGCAAACTTTCTCAAAAGTTTTGAGATATAGAAAGGTAACTTCCAAAAAAGATGGTGAATTATATCAATTTGTTTTGGATCAATCGCCTTTTTATGCTGAAAGTGGTGGACAAGTAGGAGATAGTGGTTGGCTGATTGCTGCCGATGGTAGCAAAACACCGGTTTTCGACGTTAAAAAGGAAAACAGTTTGTGGTTGCATTTCACCAAAGTTTTACCAAATAATCCACACCAAGTTTTTACAGCACAAGTGGATGCGCATCAAAGAGCATTGACTGCCCGAAATCACTCGGCTACACATTTGTTACATCAAGCTTTGCGTCAGATTTTGGGAACACATGTCGAACAAAAAGGCTCGGCGGTTCATCCCAAAGGTCTGCGTTTTGACTTTTCTCATTTTGCCAAATTGACGGATGAAGAATTGAGACAAGTAGAAAAATTTGTCAATACCAAAGTGCAAGCAGCCATTCCATTGGATGAACATCGTAATTTGCCCATTAAACAAGCGATGGAAAAAGGAGCCATGGCCTTGTTTGGAGAAAAGTATGGAGATAGTGTACGTATGATTCAATTTGCCGATTCTTTGGAATTGTGTGGAGGAACCCATGTTTCAAATACAGGAGAAATTTGGTATTTTAAAATTGTATCCGAAAGTGCTATTGCTGCCGGCGTACGTAGAATTGAAGCCATCACTTCGAATGCGGCTCAAAACTATTTCATGGAAAACAACCGACTTTTTGAAGATCTCAAATCGGTTTTGAAAAATCCTAAAAATCCTGTGGAAATTGTGCAAAATATGCAGGAAGAGCTCAATCAATTGCGTAAGGAAATTGCCCTATTGCAGAAAGCAAATGCTAAAAATTTAGTAGGAGATTTGGAGCAAAAACTGGAAAATCGTAACGGAATCCAATTTTTGGCGACTAAATTGGACTTGGATACCCAAAGTATCAAAGATATTTTATTTGAATTGGGCGGAAAACACCCATCAGCTTTTTTGTTGATTGCAAATTCGATTGATGGTAAAGCGACTTTATCGTGTTATGTGTCCAAAGATTTAGTCGAACAAAAGGGAATGCATGCTGGAAATATAGTAAAAGAATTGGCCAAACACATCAATGGCGGTGGTGGCGGTCAACCCTTCTTTGCAACTGCAGGAGGCACCAATTCAAATGGAATTGAAAAAGCTTTGGCTGATGCCTCTAAATTAATTTAATAATTAGCTAATTAGTAGATTTGCATATTAGCACATTAATAAAATTGCTAATTAGCAATTAAATCATAAACCTATAACCAACTATGGCTTGGATCATTTTATTTAGTGTTTTTTTTGTTTTAATTGCTTTTGACATGCTGGTTTTGCATAAGAAAACAGAAAAAGTCAGTCATAAAAAAGCGGCTATAGAAACAGTCTTTTGGGTTAGTTTTGCCATGCTTTTTGCTGTTGCTATCTATTTTTTCTACAAAT
>JADZFW010000040.1 GCA_020854235.1 Flavobacteriaceae bacterium | reverse complement strand
CTGTAGATATAGATATAAATAGGTGGTATCTCTAGTAAATAAAATTTCGGGTTTTCTGATTTCTGAGATAAAACCTATGCTTTGGAGTTGAGAAGATAAATTTTCAATTTGAGATTTGTTAAAAATTTGATTTTCTGTTAATTGTAATTTATATTTTAAGAAATTTCTTGGAAATTGTTCATAACCTTTTACAATAATTTGATCAATGTGTTGGAGTTTTCCTTTGTCAATATTCAATTGAGCAGTAATTTGATTTTCTTTTTTCATCAAATGGATCAATTTTATTTTCACAAAGGGATATCCTGTATTTTGGAATTGTTCGGTGAGTACATTTAAATAGTCTTTTGATTTTTCAATGGGTAGCATCAATTGATCTTTATCACGTAGAGTAGCGTATGTAGGAATTGAATAATTTTGAATATCAGGATGTTGAATGTTAATAGTTTCAATTTTAGAATTGAGTTTAACAGTGGTTGTATATAGAGATGTTTTTTTTTGATGCGTCAACAGTGCATCAAAATAACCCAATTCAGCAAGCTTTTCCTTTAAATTCTCACATTTGGATTGAAAGACAGTATCATTTTTTAGTTGGATGGTATCGGATTGAAATTTTTGAAATAGCCGTTCAACTTGCGGATCAACATGCTGAGTTTCGGATTGAATGTTCCATTGGACCGTATTTTGAGCCCAAAAATGGTGGTTGTAAAACAACACGAGAACCAATATAAAGAAGTTGTATTTCAAAAATGAGAATTGTATATTTTAACGTTATAAAAGTAAACAAATTGCTTGAGTTTATTAGTTGATCATGTAATTTTTGAATTTTATCAATTAAATCAATAAATGTGAACAATGCTTATATTAAATTTTACAATTACATCATTGTAATAAATGGCATTTCAAAAAAATATGTAGATTTGCTCCTTATGACAAAAAAGGACTTTATCGATTTGAAGCATTTTCTGGCTATTCCCAGAAATATAGCTGTTATTCCGCATAAAAATGCGGATGGAGATGCTATAGGATCGGTATTGGCATGTTATCATTATCTCAAAAATCAGGGGCATTATGTGCGCGTTGTCAGTCCCAATGATTATCCTGAATTTTTAAAATGGCTTCCGGGATCGCAAGATGTTTTGAGGTTTGATTTACAAAATAAGCAATCTAAAAGAGTGCTCAATAGTGCTGAACTCATTTTTTTGATGGATTTTAATGAAATGGGTAGAGTAGGAGATGATATGCAGCATACGATGGAAACATTGGATACTACTTATGTTATGATTGATCACCATCAACAACCCTCAGCAGTTGCTAAATATCTCTATTCAGATACCTCTATATGTGCTACAGCTCAGATGTTTTATCACTTTTTGGAACAAATAGGTGATGTAAATGCCATTTCTAAAGAAATAGCCACTTGTATGTATACAGGTATTCTCACTGATACCGGTTCTTTTCGATTTCCCAATACAACACCTACAACGCACCGAATCGTAGCCGAATTAATTGAAAAAGGTGCCGATAATGCTCGAATTTACGACAGTGTTTTTGATCAAAACACCTATGGTAGATTACAGTTATTGGGGCAAGCGCTTCAAAACTTGGTTGTTATTGATGCGTATCATACAGCCTATATTACCATTAGTAAGGCAGAAAAATTAAAATTTGATTTTCAAAAAGGAGATACAGAAGGGATTGTTAATTACGCATTGTCTATTAAAGGAATTATATTTGGAGTCATATTTATTGAGGATGAGGAGCAAGAAATGATTAAAATTTCATTTAGATCCAAAGGCAGTTTTTCAGTGAATCAATTTTCGAGAAACCATTTTGAAGGTGGAGGACATGATAATGCGGCAGGTGGTAGATCGAGAGAAAATATGGAACAAACGCTGAAGAGATTTAAAAGTATATTAATCGAGTATAAAGAAATATTAAAAAAGTCCTATGTTACAATTTAATAATTTTATTAAGTCAGTATTCCAAAATTGTATGGTTTATCTTTTTCCTAAGAAAAGAATCAACATGGGAACTAATATTGCTTATTTTTCAATTTTCATTTTTTTTATAGTATTCTCGTTTTCTTGTTCAGAGCCCAAACCACGTAAGCCGATTAACCACACAACAGGAATGGATCAGGCTTCTTCTATTGCATTTAATAAAAAATTATATGAAAGTGAAGCAAACATGATTCAAAATTTTATGAAAAATGACAGTTTGCACCAATTTATTGATTCACAACATGGTTTTTGGTATGCTTATATCAATAAAGTGGAAAGTGATGTAATGCCGGTTAAGGGGAATCGTATTTCATTACAGTACGATATTTGGGATTTTAATGGTAATGAAATCTATTCAAAAGACGAAATTGGTAATGTACTCTACAAAGTTGATCAAGAAGAAATAATTAAAGGGCTTCAAGAAGGTGTCAAATGGATGCATATAGGGGAAAAAATTATATTTTTGTTGCCTTCACATAAAGCATATGCTTATCATGGAGATGAGAACAAAATTGGGCCAAATATGCCTATTGTTGTAACTGTTGAATTGTTGAATATCCAAAATTAAATTAATATTAATCAATCAATTATGAAAGTAATTCGAGTATTTTTAGTCGTTATAGCTGTGATGGCTTTTCAATCTTGTAAAAGTGCCAAATATCCCAATTTGGAAGATGGGATTTATGCAGAAATTCAAACCAGTAAAGGAAATATCCTCATTCTTTTGGAATACAAAAAAGCACCCTATACAGTTGCTAATTTTGTTTCCTTAACTGAAGGAACCAATCGCAATGTGGATTTAAAATTTAAAGGCAAACGTTTTTATGACGGATTGACCTTCCATCGTGTTGTTCCCAATTTTGTCATTCAAGGTGGCGATCCACAAGGCAATGGTAGTGGTGGACCGGGCTATAGATTTGAAGATGAATTTACAAAAGATGAAGCAGGAAAATTGGCTTTAACGCACAGTGGAGCTGGAATTTTATCCATGGCCAATTCAGGTAAAGACACCAATGGTAGCCAATTTTTCATCACCCATAATGCGACTCCTCACCTTGATGGACGTCATAGTGTTTTTGGAAGAGTTGTAGAAGGTCAAGATGTAGTCAATAAAATTGCGCAAGGTGATGTGATGAACAAAGTAGAGATTATCAGGATAGGAGAGGAAGCTCAAAAATTTGATGCTGCTGCTGTTTTCGAACAACATATTCAAAGTTTCAATACTAAGATGCAAAAATTGGAAGAAGAAAAAATGAATGCATTAGCAGCCGTTCAAAAGATTGCTGCCGAAAAAGCTGCTTATTTTACTGCCAATAAATCTAAAGCAAAAACATTACCTTCCGGATTGAAAATGTTGATTGTTCAAAGTGGAACTGGTGTTAAGCCAGCTCCAAATTCTGAAGTATGGATCAGTTATGCAGGTTATTTTGAAAATGGAAACTTATTTGATTCCAATTATGAAGAAGTTGCAAAACAATATGCTCAATTTGACCCTAATAGAGCAGAAGCCAATGGATATAGCCCGTTTCCAATGATTTGTAACAATGAAGCCACTCTCATTCCCGGTTTTAAAGAAGGAATGCTCAACCTTAAATATGGTGAAAAAGCCATTCTCTATATCCCTGCCCATTTGGCTTATGGTGAAGCAGGTGCCGGTTCTGTAATACCACCAAATTCCAATTTGATTTTTGAAATGGAATTGGTTGAGAATAAATAATTTTGTTAGTTGGTAATCAATAGTCTGATTTTAGTTTTTAGACTATCGTTAAAGTCTATTATCAAACGTCATTTTTTAAGGTTCAAAAGCCTTTGACCATAAAAGAGAAGCCACTTCGTAAGGAGTGGTTTTTTTTTCGTTGAGTAATTGGAGTTGTTTTTTGAGTTCGATTTGAACCTTTTCATTTTGATAAAAACGATCTTTTAAGGCTTGGTTTAAAGTCTCAAACATCCAATATTCTTCTTGATTGTTGCGTTTATCATCAAAAGATTGATTGGATTGGGTCAAAAGCACATAGCTTTGGATCATGTCCCAAATATTTTCAATCCCAGTTTTTTCAATTGCACTGCAAGTGAGTACTTTGGGTTGCCAGTTGTTTATTTTTTCGGCATAAAGATGTAAGGCATTTTCATAATTTTGCTTTGCCAATTGGGCCCATTTCACATTATCACCGTCGGCTTTGTTAATAATGATGGCGTCGCACATTTCCATAATACCTCGTTTGATACCTTGCAATTCATCTCCGGCACCTGCCAATTGCAGCAAAAGGAAAAAATCAACCATGGAATGTACAGCCGTTTCGCTTTGTCCAACTCCTACCGTTTCTACAAGGATAACGTCAAATCCGGCCGCTTCACACAGAAGAATACTCTCTCTTGTTTTTTTGGCAACACCGCCCAAATTGTCACCCGATGCAGAAGGACGTATAAACACATTTGGATTTTGAACCAAAGTTTCCATACGGGTTTTATCGCCCAAAATACTTCCTTTGTTGACACTACTGCTAGGATCTACAGCTAATACGGCAACCTTTTTGCCTGCCTGTGTCAATATATTTCCAAATGCTTCAATAAAAGTGCTTTTACCTACTCCAGGTACACCGGTAATACCTATGCGGATACTTTTTCCCGAATAAGGCAAACAAATTTTCACCAATTCCTCTGCCATTTCCTGATGTTTGGGCAAATTACTCTCAACCAAGGTAATGGCTTTGCTCAAGGCAGGCATATTTCCTGCTGTGATTTTGGAGAAATATTCTTGGATTATGGGGTTGTTTGTCATCTCGTTAAGTTACATAAAATTCTTTACAATCCAAAAAATTCCTACTCCAATAGCTACCACACCACCCCAAAATCTCAGGTTTTTAAACACATTGTGATTGTGTTGGTTTGGATTTAATTTATGAAAATTTCCAATAATTAAAGAAAAAATCACCATAGCAGAAACCGTTCCAATAGCAAAACCTAACAAATATTGACCGGTTTGCCATTTACTCTGAAAAGCAAGTGCAGGAAGCATTAAAAGAAAATGTGAAATTCCGGCAAAACCGTGAACAATTCCAACACTAGTTGCTGTCCATAAGTTTTGATCTTTTTTCAAAGGTTGATGATGTGTATGGTTATGATTTTCGTCTTGATGGGGATGTATATGGACAAAATCTTGAGGTCCGCTGGTATGAATATGTGGGTGAACATGATGTTTATCGTGATCGGATTTCATGCGATAAAAAGCCCATATTCCAAGCCCAATTAAGATTACACCAACTATTTGCTCACTATATTTGGAAATGGTGTCAACAGGAATAAAGTCTTTAAAAAGAAAGTACAAAAACCCAATGAGTAACATACCTACCAAATGTCCAATTCCCCATGCTGCGCCTATTTTCCAATGATTCTTTTTACTGTCAAAAACTAGTGGTGTAACGGCAGCCAAATGATCGGGACCTGTCCAAACATGTAGCATGGATGCTAAAATTCCCATGATGATGGGTATGTTTACTCCGGTAAATTCGTTTAGTGAAAGCATATTGGTTCTTAGTTCAGATTTCTAATTTCTAATTTCAAAACTATCTATAAAGATTGCGCATTTTTCAACCACTCATACCAAGCTGTCATACCTGCTCCGGTTGTAGCCGAGACTTCAAAGAAAATCAGATTGGGATTGGCTCTACTTGCGTATTCTTTGGCTTTCTCAACTTTGAAGTTGACATATGGCAACAAATCAATCTTGTTGATGATGCAAACTTGAGATCCGGCAAACATATCGGGATATTTAATTGGTTTGTCATCTCCTTCGGTTGTGCTGATTACTACAACACGGTTGTTTTCTCCCAAATCAAATAAGGCGGGACAAACCAGATTTCCTACATTTTCAATGATTAAAACCGAATCATTTTTGACATCTAGTTTTTTGACAGCATCAAAAATCATGTCACTTTCAAGATGACATCCAGTGCCGGTGTTGATTTGGATAACCGGAATTTGAACCGCATTTATTCTGTCGGCATCATTAAATGTTTGTTGATCTCCTTCAATGACAAAGAAGTCTAACTGCGATTTCATGTCAGTTAAAGTGCGTTCTAGGAAAGTAGTTTTTCCGGATCCCGGCGAACTCACCAAGTTGAGGGTAAAAATATTTTTGGCTTCAAAATAACCTCTGTTTCTAGCGGCACCTACGTCATTGAATTGTAGAATGTTTTTTTCTACATCAATGGTGTGTTGGTGGTCATGCGAATGTCCATGTGAATGCCCGTGATCATGGTGATGAATGTGGACTAAATCATGATGCGTATGTTCATGTGGATGGGCGTGATCCTGGAAATCATGTGTATGCGCATGTCCGTGTTCATGCGTATGGGGAAAATCATGTTCGTGTGCATGTGTATGCCCATGTACGTGTTCTACGCCATCATGCGTATGAGGATGCTCATGAACATGTTCATGCGGATGCGCATGTTGATCGGATTGATTGTGGGCATGTTCGCCCGGTTTTTGAATGGAAACGGTATTTCCCGTTCCGCAGCCACAGGTTCCACACATAATGAATTTAGAATTTAGAAATTAGCACTTCGACAAGCTCAGTGACCTAAATTTGAATTTGTTATAGTGAGTTTAAGTATGCCGAATCTCTCATTTGGAAATAAAGCATCCCTAATCTCTATTTTGAAATTGATTCCAAAAATAAAAATAAAAAAATGAATTTGTGTAATAAATGTTATGTTTCTTTAAAAAGTTGTTACAGAATTGTAAAAGTCTTGTTTAAAAAAGCGAATAGCATTGTCTAAATTTAACAGGGCAATTTCGGTTAAGCCTATATTTAAATGAAATGTAATACCGGATATACTCAACATATAACATTCCGGATTTACATTGTAAATAGTTTTAGCTAAGTGTAATACTGTTTCAGGGTTTAATTCGTGAGAGGTATAAGAATTAACATCTTTAGGATATAGTTTTTCAAAATTAAATCCATTGGGATGTTGGACCATATCGGCATCGACAAATAAAATGCTATTGTAACGAGCAATCAATTCGGCATCTTCGACTTGTAATTGGTAACGATATTCCAAATCGAGATTTTCCAAAAACAAAGATTCAATGGCATCCAAAAATGCCCATCCTAAACCATCGTCTTGGCGTCCGGAATTGCCTATTCCAATAATTAAAGTTTTATGGTTCACGTTTCTTGTTCATTTGTAAATTAGCATTCTCGATAGCTATCGTGAGACTTTAGCAAATTGGCAAATTGGCAAATTCGCACATTACTTAATTTATTTTACTTTATAATCCAAAATTTCACCTTTTGAATCATACAAAGTCATTTCCATTGGCATTTGACCCATGGCGTGTGTAGCACAACTCAAGCAAGGATCATAGGCTCTGATGGCTACTTCTACTTGATTGAGCATACCTTCAGTAATTTCCGGTCTGCCGTCCATGACATTGTTGGCAACCCAACGTACCGCTTGATTCATAGGTTCGTTGTTGTGGGTTGTGGAAACGATCAAATTGCAATGGGTAATTCGATCTTTGTCGTCCACTTCATATTCGTGAATCAAAGTACCTCGTGGCGCTTCAATAATACCTACACCTCTGTTTCTTCGGGTTCCTTTTCGGATCAAATCATTACTCATTAAATCGTGGTCATGTAATAAATTGCGCATCATTTCGGCACAATACAAAACTTCGATCAAACGGGCCCAATGGGTGTACATCGTCATATTGTTGGTTTTGCCTTGCGTTGCTGCTTTAAAATCCTGACGTTCTTTTTCTGCCAAAGGTGTTTCTATGCCATCGCAAACATTAAGTCGAGCCAATGGACCAACTCGATTCCAACCTTTTTCTCTACCCAAATGTTTTAAGTATGGAAATTTGAGATAAGACCAGCGTTCGACGCTTTCATAGAAATAATCGGCGTAATCATCGTTGTTGATGTCGTCTAATGTGATATTGCCTTCAGCATCAGTTGCTCTTAAAAAGCCATCATAAAGTTCCAAAAATCCGGTTTTCTTATTGACCAAACCCAAATGACCTGATGGGTAAGCGGCAAAAGAATCCATGAAAACTTTGTTGTTTTCGTGATATGCTTTCATAAATTGAATGATTTCCAAAGACCATTCTATCATGGTATTGATATCGGGAATGTCTTTACCATCCAAAAAATAGGAAATCTCCTTGGCACTGATGTGTTTGTGTACGCCACCCGGAGAAGCCGAGATTCCGTGAATTTTCTTACCGGTGATCAATTTGATGATTTCCTGACCAAATTTACGCATCAAAATCCCTTTTTTGGCAATTTCGGGATATTCCATAGCTACCCCAACCACATTGCGTTTCAATGGATCGGCGTCGTATCCAAATAATAAATCGGGTGCTGCCAAATAGAAAAAGTGCAATGCATGGGATTGAAATACTTGTCCGAAATGTAAAAGTTTTCTGATTTTTTGTGCAGGTACAGATAAATCTTCTGGGTTTAAACCAACTATTTGATCAATGGCTTTGGCAGCAGCCAAATGGTGACTCACAGGGCAAATGCCGCAAAGGCGCTGTACCATAACAGGTGCTTCCCAATAGGGGTGGCCTTGTATAAAGCGTTCAAAACCTCTGAATTCCACAATATGAAAAAAGGCGTCTTTTACTTTATTTTGATCGTCTAAATGGATGGTAACCTTGCCGTGTCCTTCTACGCGGGTTACAGGATCTATGACTATTTTTTGTGACATCTTAATGTTTTTTTAAGAAAATTTTAAATTCCAAATTTTATAAATTCCAAATTCCAAGTTCCAAACATTGCTTTTTGAAGTTACATTTTTGGAATTTGGAAATTTTTTTTGGAATTTTATTAATCATATTTAAATTCATCATGTGCTATGGAAAATTCTTCTCCTAATAAGATACTCTTTACTACTTTCCATATGTGTTGTGCATTGGGTGGACAACCCGGAATGTAATAATCAATTTTCACGATTTCATTACACGGATAAACATTGTTCAATAATTTAGGAATGTCCGGATGACCCGGAATGATATTGGCTCCCAATTCGCTGGTTGTACTATTGAGATAGGCTTCTTCCAAACATTCTTCCAAGGGTACAAAATTTCGCATGGCGGGAATTCCACCCATAATGGCACATTCTCCAAAGCTTATCAATATGTCACATTTTTTACGGAATTCTTTCAAGACGTGAATATTTTCTGAATTGGCGCAACCGCCTTCTATCAATCCTACGTGACAGTGTTTGCTAAAATTCTTAATATCGGTCAATGGCGATTTGTTAAACTCTACTACTTCCAACATGTCTAGTATTTCTAAATCGATATCGAGTAAAGACATATGGCATCCGAAACATCCTGCTAAAGAAGTCGTTGCCACGATAAATTTTTCATTAGGTTCTTTAAATACTCCGGGACCTTGAATCACTGGTGATTTTTGTTTGCCGAATATGTCGTATTTTCTCTCTCCAAAAGGCTCTTCTTGAATCATACCTTTGATGAGGATTGCGCCAACCGGACACAAGTTCATGGTTTTCATGGCTTCGCTTTCGGTCAATTTTTCCTCTTGCTCGTAATCAATTTGTACATGGGTTTTGACGCCTCTGTTGACAAATGAAAAGACACTTTGACCATCTTTTGTTTTGACTTGTTCGACGCAACGTTTGCACAAAATACATCTGTTGGATTCCATAATCATCCTTTTGGGATTGAAATCCACTAGTTTATTGCTAAACACATGTGAATAACGGGTAACGGTTATACCCATATCATAACCCAAATTTTGCATGTCGCATTTACCACTTTTCTCACAAGAAGGACAAAAGTGATTACCTTCTGCATACAGCATTTCGATGATGGCTTTTCGGTTGTCCAACAATTCGGGTGTGTTGATTTCGATTTCCATTCCGTCGGTTACTTTGGTCGTACAACCCGTAGTTTGTCGGCCATTGAGATTGACCGTACATATACGGCAAGTAGCCAACGGGTGCATATCTCTAAAATAACACAAGGTTGGAATAAATATTCCATTTTCTTTGGCAACATCAACGAGATTTCTCCCTTCAAATGTTTTGATGTTTTTGCCATCTATGTTGATGGTGATGGGCTTATTCATAATTGGCATTTATTTCTTTGATGATACGGTCGTATTCGGCAGTGGCATTTGCCATATTGAAAGCCGGATTGTAATCGGAGTTTTCTTCCAAAGCTTTATCAAAGACATCGGGGAATTTGGCAATGGCTTGCAATAGTGAATTGTTTGACATTTGTCCTAAGCCGCATCTGCTCGAAGTACGAATGATGTTACTCCATGATTTGATATCTTCCAAATCTTTCTTTTCTCCATGACCATTGATGATTTTTTGAAGTTTTTTGTTGAGTAAAAAATTACCGGTACGGCAAGGTACACATATACCGCAAGATTCGGCAACAAAAAAGTCGGAGAATGATTTGATGATGTGCAAAATGTCGCGGGTTTCATTGAAAATCATCACCGATCCGCCACATGTGATGTCTTCCCCACTGATGACTCGGTCGTATTCGTTATCGGCTAAGAAGTCTCTGGATTTTCTTGGACTGGAACGCAAAGTTTTACTTTCATTGGGCGAAATAGACAAGCAATCTCCGGACGGACCACTGAATTGAACAATTTTAGGTTTTTCAACACCTGTTAATTTTAGAAATTCGCTGAATTTCATTCCCCATTCTATTTCATAAATACCTTTGTTGGGACAATCTCCTGATACACTCAATATTTTGGTTCCGGGAGTTTTAGTTGTGCCCAGTTTCAACCAATTTTCCACACCCATTTCAAAAATGCGCGGCACAGTAGCCAAAGTTTCCACATTGTTTACAACGGTTGGTTTGCCTTTGTAGCCTTTTTGAACAGGGAAAAATTCTTTGGTTCCGGGTTCGCCGCGTTTGCCTTCCATAGAATTTAACATGGCAGTTTCTTCTCCACATACATAAGCTCCTGCACCCAAGTGAATGTAAATATCAAAATCAAAGGGTTTTTGAGCCGGAATATTTTTACCTAGATAACCATGAGAACGATATTTTTCCAATAAGTTTTCTAAATCCTCTTTGAGATACATGTATTCTGCACGCAGATATATAGTACCTTGAGAGGCTCCAACTGCATAGGCTGCAAAAATCATCCCTTCAATGACCAATTCGGGATGTTCTTGTAAGAGTACGCGATCCTTAAAAGTTCCGGGTTCACCTTCATCGGCATTACAAACGATGTATTTGATGTCGGATTCGTATTGACGACAAAATTGCCACTTTAATCCTGTAGGAAAGAATGCACCTCCTCGTCCCGCTAATTTGGACTGTTTGACAATGTCAATAATTTGGTCGGGTGGGTATTCTTCCAATTTTTTTAAAGCTGTAAACCAGGAATAAGGCTTGAAAAACACAGTTCGTTCTGCTGAAGGCGTGTATTGAATCTTACTTTTGGGAATGTCACATATTTCAGAAGGATTCTTACCTGATTTGATTTGATTGATGATGTCAAACACTTTTTGGCGGTTGAGATGCGTAAAAGGTTTGAAATTAATCAAACAAGCCGGTTCTTGATCACTGAGTCCAATACAAGGAGTATCAAATAAACCAAACATTTTATCTGAAGTAACTTTCCCCATGCCGACCCCAATGGCGTCTTCAAAGGCTTGCCTGATTTCATCCCTTCCTGAATATTCGGAAACAATGGAATTGTTGAGATAAATGGTGTATTTTCCTACATCCTTGAAATGATAGAAGTGATAAAAACTAATCACACCTTCCAATTCTGTTTTGGAGATATCAAAAACTTGTGAAATTTTTGTAATATCTTCAGGTTCAATACATCTTTTTTTTCTTTGAATGTCCCATAGCACAGACATCAAATGACTTCGATCGGGAATCTTAGATTGCAACATAATACAGTCTATTTGAATTATGTATCAAATGTAGCAATTAATAAAATTAGATAAAAATGATTTATATCATGTTTTTAATTATTTATTCAATATTATTTACGCTTATGTGGGACGAATATTTGTATAATATTTAATAATAGTTAATATTCAATGATTTTAGTTAAAAAAATTAACAAATATATTTTAGAGCTTTCTTCTAATTAATCCAAATACAATTGGAAAATGGAAATTCATTAAACACAGTTTTTTTTATAAATTTTAACCGGTTTTCAACAGTTTTTAAAAATAAATGAAAATAATTTTTAAAAATAGGCTCTTTTTCATCCTATTTGCCCCTATTTTTTTAACAGAAATAAAGCAATAATTGTTTCTTTTCAAGGCTCATATTTGAAAATGCATTAAAACTATTTCGATTTCTTTTTTAAGATACTTCAATTTCCTCCTTTTTTATCAAAATAAAGGATCCAAACAACTTCTTACACCTATGATTTTTGTCATAAAATGTTTCTACAATACGTGATACATTTGTTACATATTTAGAGAGAGATTTGATAAAGTCGCAAAATATCCCTCCAAAAGGTTTTATTTTTTATCAATTGTTTAAAAAATAATCAAATCTCAACCTGTAGAAATGATGGAATGTAGAAGAGCTTTGCTTCCGCAAATATTCAAAATGAACGAGCATTTCTGTCAATACAAACTTTAGAATCTAGATCAAAACTATAAACTACAAATAGATGAAATTCAAACCCGAAAACTATAAAATCCCCGATATCCCAATGCAACCCTTTTTGGATGCATCCGAGATATGGGATATCATAGAAGATACCGTATCTACTCCTGAAAAAGTTTCCGAAATCATTCAAAAGTCGCTTTCCAAACAAAGACTAAGTATGCAGGAAGTGGCGGTTTTGGTTAATGCCACCGACGAAGCTTCTATTCAAGCGATTAAAGATGGAGCCAAAGCACTTAAAAATCAAGTGTATGGCAATCGAATTGTATTATTTGCGCCACTTTATATTGGCAATAAATGTCAAAATAACTGTTCTTATTGCGGTTTTAGAGTGACAAACAAAGATGCTGAACGCAAAACCCTCGATGATGCTGAAATCATCAAAGAAATTGAAGCTTTGGAGGACAATGGTCAAAAAAGATTGGTTTTGGTCTATGGCGAGCACAACGATTACAGTCCGGAATACATCGCACATACCGTCAAAGTAGCCTACAGTGTCAAAAAAGATAAAGGTGAAATCAGACGGGTCAATATCAATGCAGCACCCATGGATATTGAAGGTTTCAAAATTGTGAAAGAAGCCGGCATTGGTACGTATCAGATTTTTCAAGAGACCTATCATCCTGAAGCTTATAAAATGTATCACTTAGGTGGTAAAAAAGCCAATTTTGAAAATCGTTTGACTTCACTGGATCGGGCGCAAGAAGCAGGTTTGGACGATGTGGGTATCGGCGTTTTGTTTGGTTTGTACGATTGGCGTTATGAAGTCTTGGCTTTGATTCGCCACACCAACCACTTGGAAGCGTGTTACAACGTAGGTCCTCACACCATTTCATTTCCCAGAATTAAGGATGCGTCTAGCTTGAGTGTCGGTTCGAAATATTTTGTGTCGGATGCCGATTTTGCCAAGTTAGTCGCTATTTTGAGATTAGCTGTTCCCTACACGGGCATGATTTTAACCGCTCGCGAACCTGCCGAATTGAGAGATGAAATCATTCAATATGGCGTTTCCCAAATCGATGGCGGAACCAAAATTGAAATCGGGTCTTATGCCAAAACGTTAAACGAAGCCCAAAACCTAAACCGCGGTCAGTTTAAAATTAACGACGAACGTTCGTTAAATGAAATCATCAACGAACTGCTAGACAAAGAGATGATTCCTTCGTTTTGCACGGCTTGTTACCGATTGGGTCGTACCGGCGAACATTTCATGGAGTTTTCAGTTCCCGGATTTATTAAAAAGTACTGTACACCCAATGCCACATTGACATTGGCTGAATATTTAACCGATTATGCAGATGCTGAAACAGCTGTCAAAGGTTGGAAGTTAATTGATAAAACCATTGGTGAAATGGAAAACGAAAATCTAAAAAAATCCCTTATAGATAGAGTAGAACGCGTAAAAGCAGGCGAACGAGATTTGAATTATTGAGAATAGTTAATTTAAATTTGGTTCACTGAGCTTGTCGAAGTGCTAACTTCTAACTTCTAATTTCTAACTTCTAATGAGTAAAGGTAAAGACAACAAACCGCACATAGGTATCTTTGGCAGACGAAACGTAGGCAAGAGTTCGTTTATCAATGCCTTAACCGGAATGGACCTAGCCATTGTATCGGATATTGCCGGTACTACTACCGATCCGGTCAAGAAATCAATGGAGATTTTTGGAATAGGTCCTGCCATTTTAGTGGATACTGCCGGTATTGATGACATAGGCGAATTGGGTGAAAAAAGAGTTGAAAAATCCCTCCAAGTCATTTCTCATATTGATGCCGCTATTTTATTGATTACTCAAAATACCTTCGGACTTTTTGAACAAATGCTTCTCAAAGAGTTTAAAGCATACGATGTCCCATTCTGCATCATCCACAACAAAGAAGATCTTGAAAGTTTAACCGATTTCACTCAAAATCAAATCTTACAACTCACCGGTGTGACCACCGAAACCTGTAGTGTCAAAACTTCATTTCACATAGCCGAAGTCATCGAACTGTTGAAACGTACCATTCCCGAAACTTCTTATCAAAAAACTACTTTATTAGGCGATATCATTCAAAAAGACGACATCGTCATGCTCATCACACCGGTTGATTCGGAAGCACCCGATGGTAGAATGATTTTACCACAAGCCATGGCTATCCGTGATGTATTGGACAATGATGCAGTCAACATCGTATTGAAAGAAACCGAAGTGGAAGCTTTTTTTGCCAAAACCCATTTGAAACCTCAATTGGTTATAACCGACAGTCAGGCGTTTGAATTTGTAAATAAAATTGTTCCGGCAGATGTGCCACTGACCGGTTTTAGTGTAGCCTATGCCCACATGCGCGGACCATTTGAAGATTATATCCAAGGTGCCCATAAATTATCGCAATTAGAAGATGGAGATAGGATCCTAATATTAGAATCATGCATTCATCAGGTGAGTTGTGAAGATATAGGTAGGTTTAAAATACCCAATTGGGTTCGAAAATTCTCCGGTAAACAACTGGAATTTGACGTTACACCCGGACTTTCCGAAATTCAAAAACCGATCACAGATTACCAATTGGTCATCCAATGTGGCGGTTGTATGATTACTAGAAAGCAATTGCTCAGCCGACTCAAACCGGCTTTAGATGCAGGTATTCCGGTTACCAATTACGGAATCGCCATCGCTTATATGAATGGGATTTTGGAACGAGCCGTTCAACCCTTTTTAAAGAATTTCTAATTTCTAATTTCCAACTTTGACAACCCTAACTGAAATATTGAACAAATCATTTTTAGACAAACAAGACATCTTGACGCTGTTGCAAACATCCGGTGAAGATCAATTGGCTTTGTTTAGAAAATCTAGAGAAATTACTGATATTCAAATTGGCAATAAAGTGTATTTAAGAGGACTGATTGAATATTCTAATGTATGTGCCAAAGACTGTCTGTATTGCGGGATAAGAAAATCAAACCGCAAGCAAGCGCGTTACGTATTGTCTGATGAGGAAGTAATCGCTTGCGCCCAACATGCTTTGGACAACCATTACGGAAGTATTGTGATTCAAGCAGGAGAAAGAAGTGATGCAATTTTTACTTCCAAGATTACAGCTATCCTCAAAGAAATCAAAAAGATGAGCAATGGCACCCTAGGTGTTACTCTTTCCTTGGGCGAACAAAAATTGGAAACCTATCAAGAATGGTTTGAAGCCGGTGCACATCGCTATTTGTTACGCATTGAATCTTCCCATCCCAAGCTGTTTGCTAAAATTCATCCCCACAACGAACTCCACAGTTTTGAACGTCGTCTGAAAGCTTTACATAATTTGCGAAAAGCTGGTTTTCAATTGGGAACAGGTGTGATGATTGGGCTTCCTTTTCAAACGTTGGATCAAATGGCTGATGACCTGCTTTTTTTAAGAAACCTGAAGGTAGATATGGTAGGTATGGGACCTTATATCGAACATCAAGATACGCCTCTCTACGAAGCCAGTGATTTTTTACTGCCCCGAAATGAAAGATTGGACTTGGCTTTCAAAATGATTGCCATCTTACGCTTGATGATGCCCGAAATCAACATTGCAGCAGCTACCGCTTTACAAGCCATAGATCCCATGGGCAGAGAAAAAGCCATCAAATACGGCGCAAACATCATCATGCCCAATATCACGCCAACAGTTTTCAGAAATCAGTACAAGCTGTATGAAGACAAACCCTGTACAGACGAAAGTCCTGTGGAATGTACTTCTTGTTTGGAAGCCCGCATCAGCATGATTGGGAGTGAAATAGGGTATGACGAATGGGGCGATTCCAAATATTTTTTAAAACAAAATCAAATGAAGCAACCCACCGCTTCACTATTATAATAAACTTAATCCAACTCAAAATGGCAAAAATTAAATCAGTAGAAGATTTGAAAAAAATCAAAGAGCGTATTGAACAAGCCAATCAAAAAATGATTGAAAACAATAACCATCAAAAATTAGTCGAGATTAAAGTGGCTATGGCTACCTGCGGCATTGCATCGGGAGCGAGACCGGTGATGGATTTTTTGATTGCTGAATTACCCAAACGCAATATCGTAGCCAGAGTAAAACAAACCGGCTGTATGGGATATTGTTATGCCGAACCTACATTAGAAATTACCATGCCCGATGAAAAACCGGTTGTTTTTGGTTATGTTGATCTCAAAAAAGCCGATGAAATCATCGAGAGATTTATCAAAAAAGGGGAATTGGTCGATGGCATTATTCCTATTAATTACGAATTGGCAACCTAAATAGTTGACATTGAAAAGCATTCTATTATAACTCAAAATATTTCTAAAATGAGTCCTAAATTTAAAAAAAGTATATTGGTTTGCAACGGAAGTTCTTGTTTGCAAGCTTCTAAAGTGAATTTAATTGCAGAATTTCAAGCCAAATTGAAAGAATACAATCTTGAAAATGAGATTCAAGTGGTTCAATCGGTTTGCTTCAATAAATGCACACTCGGTCCCAATATCATCATCCAACCGGAAAACGTTGAATACTCCACTGTTACCAAAGAGGATATCGATGACATCATCATCATCCATCTGTTGAATAACAAAATTGTGGAACGTTTGGTTTACAACCAAGTGTATGAAAACAGTGGTTCTACTAAAAAACAATACCGTATTGCACTGCGCAATTGCGGATTCATCAATCCTGAAGTTATTGATGATTACATCGAAAAAGACGGTTATGCGGCTTTGGCAAAATGTCTTACCGAATTTACCCCACAAGAAGTAACCCAACAAATTATCAAAAGTGGTTTGCGCGGTAGAGGTGGAGGTGGTTTCCCAACCGGTGTAAAATGGGATATTACCAGCAAAAGTGTAGCCGATCAAAAATATGTGGTTTGTAATGCCGACGAAGGTGACCCGGGAGCTTTTATGGATCGTTCGGTTTTGGAAGGAGATCCACATTCCATTATAGAAGCTATGGCTATATGCGGCTATTGCATCGGTGCCGATAAAGGTATCGTTTACATCAGGGCTGAATATCCATTGGCCATCAAGCGTTTGAAAATTGCACTCGATCAAGCCAAAGAATATGGTTTGTTGGGCGAAAAACTATTTGGAACCAATTTCAATTTTGACATTGATATCAAATATGGAGCAGGTGCTTTTGTCTGCGGAGAAGAAACCGCTTTGATTCATTCGATGGAAGGATTGCGTGGCGAACCCACTTTGAAACCTCCATTCCCCAGTGTATCCGGATATTTGGAAAAACCAACCAACGTCAACAACGTGGAAACGTTTGCTAATATTCCTGCCATCATCAACAAAGGAGCCGATTGGTTTGCCAGTATTGGAACGGAAAAATCCAAAGGAACGAAAGTATTTGCTTTGGCAGGAAAAATCAACAATGTAGGTTTGATTGAAGTGCCCATGGGAACTACTTTAAGAGAAGTAATCTACGATATAGGCGGTGGCATCAGAGATGGTAAAAAATTTAAAGCGGTGCAAACAGGTGGTCCTTCAGGTGGTTGTTTGACCGAAAAACACTTGGATTTACCGATTGATTTTGATTCCTTATCGGCAGCTGGTTCCATGATGGGATCTGGAGGTATGATTGTGATGGATGAAGACGATTGTATGGTATCTATGGCTCGATTCTATTTGGAATTTACCGTAGAAGAATCTTGTGGTAAATGCGCTCCTTGTAGAATAGGCAACAAGCGTTTGCATGAAATGTTGACCAAATTATGCGATGACAAAGGTACTTTGGAAGATTTGGATTTGTTGCGCAATTTGAGTAATGTAGTCAAAGATACTTCTTTGTGTGGTTTGGGTCAAACGTCGCCCAATCCAATTTTATCTACCATGCAAAATTTTTACGATGAATACCATGCCCATGTGGTTGATCACAAATGTCCCAGTGGCCAATGTAAATCCTTTATGCGTTATTACATCAGTGAGCAAAATTGTATCGGCTGTGTGGTATGTGCTCGTAATTGTCCCGTTAATGCCATTTCGGGAGAGAAAAAACAATTGCATGTCATTGACCAAGAGATTTGCATCAAATGCGGCATTTGCATGGACAAATGTAAGTTTGACGCCATTACCTTAAATTAATTTCAAAAAAAATCAGGATTATGGATACCATAAATATAACGATAGACAATAAAAATTTCCAAGTTCCCAAAGGCTCTAGCATCTTGGATGCAGCCAAAAGTGTGGGAATCAATATACCTACCTTGTGCTACATGCACTTGCACGATTTGAATACCACCCACAAACCTACAGGTTGTCG
>JADZFW010000039.1 GCA_020854235.1 Flavobacteriaceae bacterium | reverse complement strand
CTGGAGATCGCTTTAGCTATTTCGTTGATCATTACGGATGGGTTCCGCTGACTTCTTTCGTATTCATAGCTTTGGGAACACTGAGCGGTGGTTGGAAAATTGTAAAAACAATGGGAACAAAAATCACCAAAGTAACTCCTTTGGAAGGGGTAGCTGCTGAAACAGCCGGTGCAGTAACCCTATATTTGACAGAACACTTAGGAATTCCCGTCTCAACCACACACACCATCACCGGTTCTATCATTGGAGTTGGTATTACCAAAAGAGTTTCTGCCGTTCGTTGGGGTGTTACCATCAACTTGCTTTGGGCTTGGATTCTTACCATTCCGGTTTCAGCCTTGATTGCAGCGCTTATCTACGGACTAATCAGCTTGTTTTAATAGAAAAGAAAATATTTATCAAATATTGAATGAATAAAAAGAGCGGCTATGCCGCTCTTTTTTATTCCTACCAATCAATAGATGTTGCCGTCATTCCGACCGCTAGGGAGGAATCTGTTTTATGAACCTTATAGGCCTCTAAAAAAGTTTTTATTTACTTTTTCCTAAAATCCGCAAGGATTTTAATTAGGGTCTGCTGAAAAACTAAAGAATATTTTTACTTATACTAATATTCAGGTCGCTCCTACGGAGCTTCTATGTGCCTATTGTCTTTAGTTTCTACAAACAGGTTGTCCCGCTGGGACATTTGCTCCGTAGGAGCATACTGTTTGTAGTAAAATTATAGGCAACATTTTTTTAGCTCCGTAGGAGCGACCTGTTTTTATTGTAATTATATCAAAGTAGCAGGAACTAAGTGCAAGATTTTTTGAGGTGTTTTGCCTTATTCCTTGCATATAAGGATCCAAACAAACTGCTAATCCCTTATAATCAAAGAATTTTTGGTTTTTCAGTAGACCCTAATTAGTGTATATTAATCAGTGACTTAAATGTCTTCGTTTTATTAAATTATTGCAAATTCGTGAACCCGCTTGTTCCGTTATAAGCGAGATAAACCGACAAGGCTGGTTCGTGGCTTTTTACAACTCTCTTGCGCATTTAAGGTATAACTAAAATCTAAACCAAAGAAGTCCTATACAACTTTCGAGTTAGGTAAATCAAAAGCCAATTAACGCCAAGGTATATCCAAAAACCAAAGAGAATATCGTTGAATTCATTAATATATTCTGTAATAAAAAAAAGCAATACTGCTCCTATTAATAGCAAAAGCTGAATCAAATACAACCGATACATCCATTTCCATCTTTTCCTAAAAGATAATACAATATTGATGAACATGATGAGCAAAACAATACTCATCATTCTAAAATCAATGAATTTCCAATCCAGATTTTCTATACTGAAACCTGAAATAGCCATAAAATAACCATTGTAAACTATTCCTTTGTAGCTTTCACTGTCATAGTATTGAGATATATACTTAAGTGCTTTTATAAAAAACCCATCTTGATCTTGATGTGTTTCAGTTGAAATTATAGGTTCAGCGGTTTGATTTATGCTCCCCTCTTCGCCTTTGAGTACAACTGAGTCTACCACTCTTTCTTTTTCATCAATAGAAATGTTAAGCGTATCGGGTATCGCTTGTTGTAAGGTATCCGATGAAATCGGTTCCTCTACAGAAGGTGCTTCCATTTTTTTTCCATAATTCTCACATGTTTGTAGAAAAGGTAGGTAAAAAACAAACATCGAAAAAATAGCCAAAAGTCGAACAAGTTTTTCCATATATTTCTTTTTAATTCAACCCAACAACTAACGAATTATTCACGTTTTCGTATAAATAATTGAACCAATATTGATCAACTCAAACACAACAAATGTAAGTAGAGTAACATCCATACGAGAACGCAACTGTTTGAATAAACTCCTAAAGTTCCCAGATTTCTCCTCAAATCCGCAACTTACATACAATTTACGTAATTAAATAAATTATCATAAATTCGTGAACCCGCCTAGCCGACGGGGCTGGTTAGTGGCTTTTACATATTCTTTGCGGATTTAAGATTTCTCTCTAATATTCGTATACGTTTGAGTAATTCCCTTTGCATCCACATAAATCAAAAAAACCTCCAACTCAGGATGCGTTTTTAAAAATGCCATAGAAGAGTCATAACCCATAACCATCAACGAAGTAGCATAGGCATCCGCCATAGCACAGTCTTCCGTAATGACCGTAGCACTCAACAAATTACTGGGTTCACCCTTACCGGTTATCGGATTGATGGTGTGTACGTATTTTTTCCCATTTGCATCGACCTTAAATTTGCGGTAATTACCCGAAGTTGCCACCGATTGATAATCGAGATAAACAATGGTTTCCAATGCCTGCTCGGCATTAGGATCAGGGTTTTGGACACCTATACTCCACAATTTTCCATCGGGATTGAGTCCTATCGCCTTGACCTCTCCTCCTATTTCAACCATATAATTCCGAATGTTTTTGCTCTCCAAAAATTCACCGATGACATCCACCGTATAGCCTTGCGCAATAGCATTGAAATCCAATGTGGTTTCAGGATAGGTTTTCACCAAATGATTTTGAACTACTTG
The DNA here is from genome assembly GCA_020854235.1 of Flavobacteriaceae bacterium. Taxonomy (GTDB): domain Bacteria; phylum Bacteroidota; class Bacteroidia; order Flavobacteriales; family Flavobacteriaceae. The sequence goes on along the minus strand of JADZFW010000039.1, from coordinate 290 downwards.
CACCTTCGAAAAACCTACAAAGGGTAATAATTTTACCAAAGTAAGCGAATCTATGACCTCTACTTTTTCTGGGCCAAAACCATAAGCATTGACCAAAATTCCTATGGTAGGATCAAATAAGCCTCCCGAAGCCTCATATACCGTTCGCGACAAGTCCATCACTCTGATAAAATGTTCATCCAATACCACGGTCGTATCGCCTTTGTTGATTCTGGAAATCAAAGATTCCGGTTTGTAAGTTGACATCGAAGCATCAATTACTTTGAAAATACTGTCGATTTCAACTGTGT
>JADZFW010000038.1 GCA_020854235.1 Flavobacteriaceae bacterium | reverse complement strand
CTAAGTTTTCTTAATAATTCCAAATATCTAATTCCTTGTTGCGGATATCTTCTTTTAACTTTTCAGATTCCAAAACTTGGAAGAGTGAATTTCCTTTGACATAAGATTTAACTTCTCTGTCTCCGTAGACGTTTTCTTCTTTGTATATCAAGGCATTAAAACGATGTGCATTCAATAAATGGTCAAAAGATATTGGAAAAGCAGCATTGTTTGGATTGAATACCTTCATCTCATGCATGACCTCACGGGCATTTGGATAAAATACCCAGAAAAGAGGTAATCTTTCATCTACATTATTACCCAAATTATCACGACCAATGGTTTGAACATCGGGTGCTATAGGAGCAATTCCCAATAATCGGTATTTCATCTCACCTTGACGGGTATCGATATACCACACACCTTTTACCATAAATGCTTCGATATGCTCTGAATCAATGGTATATTTATCCACATATTCAGAAATGTCGGCATTAGGATCGGCATTTAGGATATCAAATGCTTCAGGTAAGGTATCATAACGAACCAATTTTGATTGAATTTCTTCATAAGACATTCTACCGGTGAAATAGGAGTCATCATACACTTCTGTAATTTTATTTTGTTTGATACCTCTCAACAAAGTATCATACAAAGATCTTCTGTCAGAAGCTATACGCATGGTATCAATTGGGTAATAGAAAGGTAAATTTAAACGTTCGTTTAAATCCACAAATTCCCAGACTACTTTAGACCAAAAGATGTCACGGTCATCAATATAACCGTATTCCAATGGTTTATCGTTGTCGGCTGCCAATTGCTCTTGAGTTTTCACTCCAATTTGCTGTGGAACTTTGGCATTCAACAAATTAGTTTGGGCATAGTTTGCTATAGAAGCAAATAACACCAAGCTTACTACTATTAATTTAATTTGACTCATATTCGAATGATTCTTTATGTTTGTTAAAAAAATAAAACTACTTTAAAACTATAGAAATAAAATAGTTTTATTCATTTATAAAAATATTGCTATTTTATTTCAACGAGTACAGGTGAGGCAACTTTAATCTTTAAACCCGAACCCTGTCCAACGATACTTGATTTTATATCAAAGATTGAAACGATATCACCTCTTTTGGCTTTGTTGATAGCCGCTTGTGCTCTTTCATTCATTCTAGCACCTGCAACTACAATTGTAGCTTCACCAGGTACCTTAATGCTAAAACCGGTAACTTGGAAAGTCAAGTCAAAAACGAAGTCCGATAATACAACTCCCACACTAGCACCAGAAAGACTTTCTTTAGGCATACCTACATTTCCGGTTTGACCTCTGATAGCACCCATAGGAGCAGGAACGTCTTTAATACGGAAAGTTTTTGGAGTTTTGATTTCTCTACCACTTGATAATTTAGCAGAAACATTTATAGTAACCTCTGTACCTGTTGTAGGGTTTATCATATATTGTCCATTACTAATTTTTCTCAAACCTGGCGCACTTACATTTAAATTATTGTCTCCAACACCGGGAACAGAAATAGATAATGGATTATCCAAACCTCGATAAACAACATTCATTTTATCAGCAGATATAACTGCTTGATTGGGCTCTGTAATTACAGTGTATTCACTTTCAAAAGGTAAAGTTATAGGTTGACCATCTTTTTGTTTGAAAGTAAAAGAACCTTTAATTGGATGTGTTCCAGCAGCTCCAGCACCAAAACTAAGTGTTACTTGACCGGCTTCTGGACTTCCACCAACATTTGAAGTAAAGTTATCAATATTCAAACTTGAATCATATTTACCCAATACGACTTTACCCGTTACTTTTTCGCCTACAAAATAGGCTGTTTTATCTAGAGCAACGATAGCCTTGTAACTAGTCATTTTAGTATCATCGAGAAGTGATGTTTTTAATAATGAATTGAATACATCGGCTTCTGTTGTACGGATATCCGCTTGAATTTGCTCAATATTGGTTAAAGTTGTAATCAATGGAAAACCTTTATAACGACTGTTCAGCCAAGGAATCATTTTTTTCCCATCTTTAACCTTCTCATCAGCAGTAGAAAAACGCTTGGTGATTTGATCTTTCAAGTCTTCGTTTATTGAATCTCCTGTAATTTTCAAGACATCCATTCTATATTTATTGATTTTATCAACAAACTCTTGACCGGCCGGTGTGAATTTTTCATCTTTACCAAAAAAGTACAAATCTCCTGCTTCTTCACTATCCATGGTTTCATAGTCAGTTGGATTCTCAACTTTTTCAGTCAATTTGGCTTTAACGCCATTTAAATAGTTAAAAAACTCATTGGAAGAAGCATTAATTGCTCTTGCCATTTCCAATTTTTTACCGTAACGAGTTGGATTCTCTTCAGCTTTACCGGCTAAATTTTCTAATATATTAGCATTGGCATCATTAACTTTTACGTTAGATGCTGCCATCTTTTCTTTCATAAATCCAAAAGACGACAATACTTTTTTATCCATATTCAACGCCAACATGGCGATGAATACGAGATACATCAAGTTAATCATCTTCTGTCTGGGTGATAAATTACCTCCTGCCATTT
>JADZFW010000037.1 GCA_020854235.1 Flavobacteriaceae bacterium | reverse complement strand
GGTTTGCGGCATCGCCGCAAACCAACCAATCCCCAAAGCTCTTGAAACCGTAAAGCATTGTCATTCTGAGCGAAATAAAATGTAGCGAAGAATCTGTTTAAAGTTGAGAAATTTAGATGTACATTAGAAATTTCGAACACTATTGAGTGAATGAAAGAAATTTGTAAATCAAAACAATTGTATGAGATACGTAGTCTTCATTTTTATCTTGTTTACGGTTGGTTGTCAAAATAAGGGCAGCAATGATCGATTCGGAACTTATCTAGGGGCGACCCCATCGGTTGAAAGCCTTATAAAACCCGAAGGAAACACTGTCAAGACTAGAATTGAGGTTCCAGATGGATATACACGTGTGTCTGTAAAAAATGGAACTTTCGGAGCGTATTTGCAAAATTTTCCATTGAAACCGGATGGAACCAAAGTCTTATTGTACAATGGAAAGGAAAAAATCAGACAGGATGTGCACGTGGCTGTCTTGGATATTTCAATAGGCGACAAAGATTTGCAACAATGTGCCGATGCTTGTATGCGGTTGAGAGCCGAATATTTGTGGCATGAAAACCAATTCGACAGCATCAGGTTTCACTTTACCAATGGTTTTTTAGCGGAATATTCCAAATGGCGCCAAGGATTTAGAATACAAGTTGACGGCAATCAGGTTCGATGGGTTGAAATCCAATCGGAAAAACCTTCAGACACCTATGAAGCCTTTTTAAAGTATATGCAACAAGTGTTTATGTATGCCGGAACCTTATCATTAGCTACCGAATTACCTAAGAGAAATCTCTCGGATATTCAAATGGGCGATGTGTTTGTGATGGGAGGAAGTCCGGGACATGCGGTAATTGTGATGGATATGGCTGTCAATGATACTGGAGAAAAAATCGTTTTATTGGCGCAGAGTTATATGCCTGCCCAAAACATACACATTTTAAAAAATCCACATGATTCGAATCTGAGTCCATGGTTTGACATGGAAGGTTTGGAGCAATTGGAAACTCCGGAATGGAATTTTACCCAAAACCAGCTTAAAAGTTGGCAGTAATTGAGCCTAAAATTTACCGAAATATTTATCTACTGACACCTCTAAAATCAGAAATTTTTTAGGGCTTATTTTATTCCTAAAAAAATGCGGAAAAAGTTATCAACTACAACGTTATCGTAAAAAATACTATTTAATTTTCTGATAATTATCATCGAAATAAGCGGTAATTGGATTACCTTTGCATCTTCAAAAAGTTTAATCAAAAATCATATATATGAGCACAAAAAATGTTTACTTTTTTGGTGACAGAAAAGCCGATGGTGATAGCACCATGAAAAATTTGTTGGGTGGTAAAGGAGCCAACTTAGCCGAGATGAATTTGATTGGAATTCCTGTACCTGCAGGATTTACCATCACAACCGAAGTTTGTAATTACTATGTTAATAATGGCGAAAAAGCTACGATTGAATTGCTTCAAAATGAAGTAAAGGAAAATCTAGCTAAGATTGAAGCTGCTATGGGAAGCAAATTCGGCGACGTCGAAAATCCATTGTTATTGTCTGTTCGTTCGGGAGCTAGAGTTTCTATGCCCGGGATGATGGACACTGTTTTGAATTTAGGTTTGAATAACGAAATTTTGGAAGGTTTGATTAAAAAAACCAACAATGCCCGTTTTGCTTGGGATTCTTACCGTCGTTTTATCCAAATGTATTCCAATGTGGTCATGAATGTAAATGCTGCTGACGATAGCGAACACGATCCATTTGAAGCTGCTATCGACCATTTGAAAGAAGAGCGAAATTTAGTTTTAGATACTGATTTTTCAGCCGATGATCTTAAAGAATTGACTTTTAGATTTAAAGCAGTTGTTAAAGAACGTACCGGTCATGATTTCCCAGACAATCCTTGGGATCAATTGTGGGGTGGTGTCATGGCTGTATTCAATTCTTGGGAAGGAAAACGCGCTGTGGTATATCGTAATTTGAATAGAATTCCTCACGATTGGGGAACTGCTGTAAACGTACAAGCTATGGTTTACGGAAATATGGGTGCCAGCTCAGCTACAGGTGTTGCATTTTCTAGAAATTCAAGTACCGGAGAAAACTTATTCAACGGAGAATTTTTGGTCAATGCACAAGGAGAAGACGTGGTAGCGGGTATTCGTACGCCACAAGAAATTACCAAATTGGGTTCACAACGTTGGGCTGAATTGGCAGGTGTTTCTGAAGTAGATAGAGTAGCCAATGCCTTATCATTGGAAGAATACATGCCCGAGCAATACAAAGAATTGCATGAGATCCAATTAAAACTGGAAACTTATTATAAAGATATGCAAGACATCGAGTTTACGATCCAAGAAAATAAACTTTGGATGTTACAAACTCGTAGTGGAAAACGTACCGGTCGTGCGATGGTGAAAATTGCCATGGACATGAAGCACGAAGGTTTGATTACTGAGAAAGAAGCTTTGTTGAGAATTGATGCCGGTAAATTGGATGAATTATTACACCCTGAATTTGACAAAGAAGCTTTGAGAAAAACTCAAATATTTGCCAAAGGATTGGCAGCCTCTCCAGGTGCTGCTACCGGACAAGTGGTATTTACTGCCGATGACGCGGTTGCTGCCAAAAAAGATGGTAGAAAAGTGATTTTGGTACGTGTAGAAACTTCTCCTGAAGATATCGCCGGAATGGATGCTGCAGAAGGAATTTTGACTGCTCGTGGAGGTATGACTTCTCACGCGGCTGTTGTAGCTCGTGGAATGGGTAAATGTTGTGTATCAGGAGCTGGAAGCATCAAAGTGGATTACAAAACCAAAATGATGGAAGTGGATGGTATTGTGATTAAAGAAGGTGATTGGATTTCTTTGAATGGTAGTACCGGTGATGCTTTATTAGGCAAAATCGAAACTACTTCAGCCACAATTGACAATGATTTCAGAGAAATGTTGGATATGGCTGATAAATATGCCGTGATGAAAGTTCGTACCAATGCCGATACCCCTCACGATAGCCAAGTGGCTCGTGATTTTGGAGCACAAGGAATTGGATTGTGTCGTACGGAGCACATGTTTTTTGAAGGTGAAAAAATCATCGCAATGCGCGAAATGATATTAGCCGATGACGAAGCCGGAAGACGTTTGGCTTTAGCCAAATTGTTGCCTATTCAACGCAAAGACTTTGAAGGCATCTTTGAAGCCATGAAAGGATTACCAGTAACCGTACGTTTATTGGATCCACCTTTACACGAATTCGTTCCTCACGATGCCAAAGGACAAGAGCAAATGGCTCAAGTAATGGGAATTTCAGTAGAGAAAGTGAAACAAAAAGTGGAAGAATTATCAGAATTCAATCCTATGTTGGGTCACAGAGGTTGTCGTTTGGGCAATACCTATCCTGAAATCAGTGAGATGCAAACCCGCGCGATTATTGAAGCTGCTTTAAATTTGAAAGCTAGAGGAATAGAAGCCAAACCTGAAATCATGATTCCATTGACCGGAACCTTGGCTGAAATGCAATTGCAAGAACAAATCGTTCGCGATACCATCAAAGTTATTTTTGCAGAACGCAAAGATGAAATCCATCATTTGGTAGGAACGATGATTGAAGTGCCACGTGCTGCTTTGGTAGCCGATCAAATTGCAACTTCAGCTGAATTCTTCTCATTTGGTACCAATGACTTGACTCAAATGACCTTTGGATATTCTCGCGATGACGCCGGAAAATTCTTGCCGGTGTATATTGAAAAAGGTATCTTGAAAAGAGATCCATTTGAAGTATTGGATCAAGAAGGAGTAGGTCAATTGATTAAAATGGCTTGCGAACGCGGTAAACAAACCCGTCCTGACATCAAATTGGGTATTTGTGGCGAACACGGTGGAGAACCATCTTCAATCGAATTCTGTCACAAAGTAGGATTGAATTACGTAAGTTGTTCACCTTACCGTGTGCCGATTGCAAGATTGGTCGCCGGACAAGCTGCTGTTAAGTAGTTTAAAAAGACTCAAGACTTTAAGTCGGTTGACTTAAGGATTGAGGATGAAAGATTGAAATCATAAAACCTCAAGCATCTTTGGATGTTTGGGGTTTTTTGATTGTGATATCCCATTTGGATAGTGTTGGGTTTACAATCATTAGGTTTAAAGTTTAAAGTTTAATGTTTAAAGTTTAAAGTTTAAAGTTTTTGGTTTCTGGTTTCTGGTTTCAAGTTTCAAGTTTCAGGTTTGTCTTTTGGGTTGACATGTTGTTTTTAGATTCAATAGGAGGAGAAGGTATCTTCCTGCGGTCAAAATATTTTTTTTTGCCACGAATTGACGAATGACGGATTGAAAATATAGAAAAGACTTTTGTGGATTGAAATGAATGGACACTAATTTTGAATGCATTGCATTCAAAAGGTTTCATAGAGGAATTAGGTTCGCTTAGCGACGAGAGCTATACGAAAGGATTAACAAAGCTGAATATTTATTTTGTGCGGTTGAAAGGGGAGTTAGTAAAGTTTATACAGTTTGTAAAGTTTATAAAGTTTATAAAGTTTATAAAGTTTGTAAAGTTTGTAAAGTTTGTAAAGTTTGTAAAGTTTATAAAGTTTATAAAGTTTGTAAGGTTGTAAAGCTATTGAGTTATTGGGAGTTCCAATAGTGTTAGGTTACAAATTAGGAGCAAATTTTTACAAATTTGTTTCAGAATGGCTTCAAAGGTTTTCTAAATTTATCAAAAGTATTGCTAAAGGATAATCAGTAGCATCTGAATGACTTTTATTTGTATCTGAGTATGGCAAAAAAGTTTCCGTAGGTGGCAAAAGTATTTCCGTAGGTGGCAAAAGTATTTCCGTAAGTGGCAAAAGTATTTCCGTAAGTGGAAAAATAGTTTCCGTATACGGCAAATACATTTCCGTAAGTGGAAAAAATATTTCCGTAAGTGGAAAAGAAAAATCCGTAAGTGGAAAAATAAATTCCGTATACGGCAAATACATTTCCGTAAGTGGCAAAAATATTTCCGTAAGTGGCAAATGAGTTTCCGTAAGTGGCAAATGAGTTTCCGTAAGGATTAATTGAATATCTAAATGGTTTAAGGGTTGTTATGAAACGTTTTTCCATATATCGAAAAACAAAAACCAATTAAAGAATGAGTTGTTGGTATTTATGAAACAAGTTTGGGGTGCATATGAAACGGATAATGTAAATTCGAGATGAAACAGGATTTCCGAATTTGGCTTGGACAAAACGCTTAAGATGATTTATTAGAGTTCTGTGTATACAATTCAATTCATAAACTGAAAAGTTCGCTATGATTTTTGTCCTATGCTTTCAAAAATGTCAGTAAGAAACTTCTAAAGAAATAGGTTTAAACAAAAGGTAATTCCACCCAAAAATAAATAATGGTTTCACACGGAAATCGCTATAAACATTTGATTAACTATTACATAATTACATCGAACAAGGGTTATTTGGAAATAGTCCATCCTTCCATATGTAAGATGTGATGTGCCAAATACTCTTGTTCCGGTTGGTTGGGGGTTGGAGTTAATAAGGCTTCTTTTTCTAATACTGCTAGGTCCATCAAAGTAGAATATCCAGTTCGGGCGATGACTTTTTGACTAGCGTTTAGAAGATCCTGCAAGTTTTTTCCATAAGCAAAAGGATAAACTTCCCAAGATTCAGGAAAATGCGATATTTCAATTGATTCGTTCGTACCTCTTACCAAAGCAATCTTTTGATTGGACTGTTCAAAGTTTTTAATCAATGAACGTTCCCAGATTGTCCGTTGAGGTTCGGGGCCGGAAAGCAGTATAAGTAAATCAAATCGGATGGGTAGATCTTCTTTGGTGTGGCTACTGAGTAAACCTATATACGAATGACGGATATTTTTGGGAATCGGATGTGATAAAGTTCCACTTAGGTTGATTGTATCGGCTACATCGGGAATCCAGCAGATGTCAAATTTGCGGATGCTGTTTTGATGCCATTTGGAAGCCAACCAACCTTTGATTCCTTTAGGAATGTGAATTTGGTGTGTGACGAAAATACTGGTAATATTCGAATGATAGACGCCAAAACGATTGTCTGAAATGATGAGTTTGATAGATTCATTTTCGACTATTTCTTTAGTAAAGGTATGTTCTTCACGTTTGGTTTTCCAAATATGAGGCAACTGGGTCATCAATTTCCAATGAAACCAAAACGGTTGCGCAGCATAAGTAATATTATAGGAAGGCAGCGTATAGCTTTTGAGTTGAGGAAATTGTTTTTGAAGCCATTCTAAAGCAAAACCATCTGATGCTATAATAGGTTCGTAACCGTGTTGAATCAGTTGGTGAATGATAGGGACACATCTAGCGGCATGACCCAAACCCCAATTTAGGGGAGCAACGAGAATTTTTGAGCCACATGGAGGAAATTCGTCGAGGTGTTCGGTTAGGTCAAATCGTTTAAATTTTGGAAAGGGTATGGGTTTCATTTCCTATTAATAGGCTTTTTCTTCGCCTTTGAACACGTTGAAAACAGTTTTGAGGATGATGTTGATGTCCATGACAAAACTCCAGTTTTCGACGTAGAAAATGTCGAGTTTGACACGGTTGATGATATCTTGGTCTGTTTCGATTTCGCCGCGGAAACCTCTTACTTGAGCCAAGCCGGTGATACCCGGTTTGACAAAGTGGCGCACCATGTATTTATCGACCACTTTTTTGAATATTTTGGATTGACTGAGCATGTGTGGGCGTGGTCCTACGACGCTCATTTCTCCTTTCAACACATTGATAAATTGGGGCAATTCATCGATACTGGTTTTGCGTAAAAACTTACCGATTCTGGTAATGCGTAAATCATTTTTAACCGTTTGATCCTTGTGTGCACGGTCATTAACCCCCATAGAACGGTATTTGTAGCACGTAAAGCTATTGCCTTTAATGCCTTCTCTTACTTGTTTGAAGAATAGTGGACCTTTGGATTCTCTTCTGATAAACAAATACAGAATTGGAGAAAGCCAAGAAAGCACTAAAATAATTACCAGAAGAGAGAAAATGACATCAAATACTCTTTTGGCAAACTTTACGACCGGTTTATCCAAAGGAAAATTACGGATGGAGAACACGGGCACAAAGCCATAGTATTCGAGGCTTAGGCTTTTGGTAATGAAATCTTTATTATCGGGGACGAGTTTGACGATTTTGAGATGTTGGTCTCCGAAATCGATGATATTGGTAATGGTTTTTTCTTTGAGTTCGGTAAGGGAGCAATAGATTTCGTCAATATTGTTTTCCAAGACATAGCGTTCGTAATTTTCAATACTTCCCAAATACTCCAGGTGTCCATTTCCATTGTTGATAAAAGCTCTTTCGGTAATTTCATAATCTAGGGAGTGTTTCAAGTCATCGGTGAAATATCCCATGATTTTATAGCCAAAATCGGCGCGGTTCATCATAAAATCTACCAAGGGTTGCAAACCTTTTCCGGAACCAATTAAAATTACTTTTCTAAAATTTCCGCCTTCGATACGATAACGTCTCAAAGCATAAAAATAGGTGGCTCTAAATAGAATCACGCCTATATAACCATATAATAACAGACGAGCAGCCACAATTACATCTACTTGAAGGTGCTTGATGGTGTAATAGGAAAAAAATACGAGTGAAAAAATTGCAAATTGGATGAGGAGTTGTTGCACTACTTTGGTTACGGTAATCGTCCGGTGAAAGTGATACAAACCGGTGAAATAGGAGACGACCAACCAAGATCCGTTGAAGAACAACCAAAAAGGAAGATTGGTAAAATGCTCAAATTCACCCAAATAAAACACCATATTCAAAATAATAAGATGCGCCAGGATGGAAATAGGCTTAATAAAAATCGAATAATTTTTTATCAAAACGTTGTAATATTTGGATTTGGTCTTTACTATAACGGAATAGTTTACCAAATAGTATTAAATTTGTAATTATTTTAATGTAAAAACCAAGTAGATTTAAAAAAGATTTAATTTAGCGAAATAATGAGAACACATAAAGTATTAGAAAAATTATTTACAAAAGTAAAAAAAGAAAAGGTAATAATCTCCTATCCCTTTACATTAAAAGAATTGTTCATCATCCTTTTTGACAAAGGTTTTTCTGTGTTGAGAGGAACATTATTTCTTAAACCTTTTTTAGGGAAAAGTTCAGGTTTAATTTTTATGGGTAAAGGAGCTAAAGTTCAATTTGCGCATAAAATCAAATCGGGGAGTGGTTTGAATTTGATGGAATATAGTTTTATCAATGCATTGAGCTATGATGGGGTAGAAATAGGAAACAATTTCACTTTGGGAAAATATGCAATTATAGAGTGTACGGGTGTATTGAGAAATGTTGGAAATTCCATTAAAATTGGGAACAATGTAGGAATCAATCATTATTGTTTTATAGGAGTAAGAGGTGATATTGAAATTGGTGATAATGTGATATTTGGACCTAGAGTTAATGTTTTTTCTGAAAATCATAATTATAATGATTTAGAAGTCCCAATAAAAAATCAAGGTGTAACTAAAGGAAAAACAATCATAGGAAGTGACGTTTGGATTGGAGCCAACGTTTCCATCATGTCGGGTGTTACTATTGGAAATGGGTGTGTTATAGCGGCTGGAGCTGTTGTTACAAAAGATGTTCCCGATTTTTCTATAGTTGGAGGTGTCCCGGCAGTACTTATTAAAAACAGAAAAAACTAGAAACTACTAATATAATTTATCAAAATGAATTTAATGCCAACCGATGTGTCTATAATTACAACTTATAGATGCCAAATGGAGTGTAAAATGTGTGATATTTGGAAAAATCCCACGAAGAAACACGAAGAAATAAAGCCCGAAGAATTGGAGATTTTACCCAATTTCAAATTTGTTAACATCACCGGAGGAGAGCCTTTTTTGCGAAGTGATCTGGAAGATATTGTTAAAGTGATGTCGGGGAAATCGGATAGAATTGTCATTTCCACTTCGGGGTATCATGTGCAAAAAATATTGAGATTGGCAGAGAAATTTCCCAAAATAGGAATTAGAGTCAGTATTGAAGGGTTGCAGGAAAAAAATGACGAACTGCGAGGCAGAGCCGATGGATTTGAAAGAGGGATAGAGACTTTGAAAGGACTTCGAAAGATGGGTATTAAGGATATAGGATTTGGGATAACCGTTTCCAATAAAAACTCCAGTGATATGCTCGACCTTTATGAATTGAGCAAGGAAATGAATATGGAATTTGCCACTGCCGCTTTTCACAATTCCTATTATTTTCACAAAGATGATAATTTTATCACCAATCAAGATGTGGTCATCAATCATTTTGAAGATTTGATCAATCGTTTGTTGAAGGAAAATAATCCCAAGAGTTGGTATAGAGCTTTCTTTAATTTGGGGTTGATAAATTACATACGTAACAAACCCCGTATGTTGCCTTGTGAAGCCGGAACTGCCAATTTTTTCATAGAACCTTATGGAGATGTCTATCCTTGCAATGGTTTGGAAGACAAATATTGGAAAGAAAGCATGGGTAACATTCGCGATGTAAAGACTTTTGAAGAATTGTGGTTTAGCGAACAAGCCCAAAAGGTAAGAGGGTTGGTTCACACATGTCCTAAAAACTGTTGGATGGTAGGTACTGCCGCACCTGTGATGAAAAAATACATACAACATCCCACCAAATGGGTACTTAAAAATAAATTTAAGAGTATCATAGGAAAACCGGTTTGTATCGATGATATTCCCAAATATGATGTGGGGCAAAGTCCATTGCAAGGAGATTTAAGGATAAAAGAAAAGTAATTGGGTTTTTTTTCAGTGTGTAGTATTATTTTTTAATAAATTTACACATTAATCCCAAAATTTCGGTTTATGAAAAAAATTGTT
>JADZFW010000036.1 GCA_020854235.1 Flavobacteriaceae bacterium | reverse complement strand
GGAATAAATATCCTTCTCGCACCACTTTTACATAATGATCTCGACCCAATGTAGCCAAATGTTCCCATTCAATGATATTCAAATGGTTGTCAATAGGAGTAGGGACATCAAAGAAAGCATGCCAGTCCAAATAAGAGCCTAATCCGGTAAGCATTAATTTTTTAACCGGAACAGGAAAAGGAGTAAAGCCTTGAATTTCATAATTGGAAGTAGTATGTACCAATTTATGCCGGTCGCTGGCATCCAAAGAAGCTTGGAATGGTTCATCTATCAAAGCACAACCTTTGTAATCGCTATTGGCATCAAAAGCCCACAAAGCACGTATGGTTTTCAGCTTATCCATACCGTGATAAGCAATTCTGTTGTTTTTAAGCTTGATTCCCAATGAAGTATGCCACAATTCTGTAATCTGACCTTTATTGGTATAGATAGGATTCAATCTTACTTGTAAAGGCTTGACTTGTTTGAGGGTTGTATTGGTTTTAACGACCGGAATTTCTTCAGTATCTCTATACTCAATATCAATTTTGTGTGAAAAATCATTTACTTGATTGGGTGAGATATACATTAAAGCCGGTGCTTCGATACAAGTATGCGTTTCTGGAATAGGTTCAACTTTTAGTGGTAATTTGAAATAATTCAAATTAAAGGAAGGTTCCAAGGTAGGAGCAATGCTCAATGGTAAAACCGCATCTACTACTGCTTTGTCATACACAGAGAGTTTATCTACTTTGTGTTTGGATTTCTCTACTATTTGGGTTTGATAAAAATTGTTTTTTGTATTTAGATTTTCCGATTTTATCAAATTTGTTTTGGAAGCAGTAACAGGTTTTAATACAGGTTTTGTGACTACTGTAGGTAATTTGATATAGGCTCTTGGGTGAACTTTGAGTGTAAATTTACTCCAATCTAGTAATTCGTGAATATTGAGTTCAAAACCAGATTTTCCAGCCTCATATTCATAAACCAGTCTGCTTTTTTTAGCGCGAATATGTCGGGCGGGAAGTTTGATTTCTTGATTACCAGCGGTATCCATTGGAGTTGTTTCAAAATAGGCTTCCTCCAAGGTGTGTTGTGTTGGAAAAGAATAGATAAGCGTGCCAACTTTGGTTTTATCTTCTAATTCCACAGTAGTTCCGCCAGTTCTACTGCTGACAAATTTAAAATTTTTGAATTGGACTTCCAACCATACCAAATCATCAGGTCGCAAAATCCTGATATTCATCGGAAGGCGAGGAATAAAGTTGATTTTTCGATTATTTTCAACTTGAATTTCCGGTATTTTTTCTATGATGAGATCTTTTTGAGTCTCAATTTTAACCTCTTTAGGATTAACTACTTCTTTTTCAACTTTTATTTCCCTAATAACTTTAACATCATTTTTTTTATCGTCTTCTTTCGTTTTTGAATCGGTTTTTACAGGGAGATTGGTTCGTCCTCTGATGACAGTTTTATTACGCGTTGTATCTTGCGGAGGTTCAAAGAAATATTGGGATTTAAGTTCGTCAAAATTATTTTTTTGGTCTGAAATATTGACCATAGGTGCATTTTGAAAAATAGAAGTAGTACTCAATCCACCGTTCATTTTGGGATGAAATGCATTTAATCTAGGTTTCAAAATTTGATTTTGAACGACCAGTCCTAGTCCGAACACTTCAAAATCGGGGATATCTTGATTTCTAGTCAGTTGAAAAGAACCCATTGTATTTGAAATCCATTGACCTTTAGGTTCTAATCGAGCTGATAAATAGAAGTTGGATGCTACATCATTTAAATCTTGAAAAAAGAAATAATCTTGCAAAGCGATCGGTTCGTTTAATACCCCTTTTACAGTCATTTTGTGAAGTAAACCATCCGTCCAAAGGAGTTGCAAATGATTGGTTTCTGTATCACCTGAAAGAATTTGTAAAGTTGGATTTAATTCGGTGCCTGTTACCAATGATTTACCTTTATAAGTATAGGAAGATATCAAATCTTGCCAAGGAGTAAAAGTGGACATTTGTAATAGGCTACCCTTAGCATTTTCGTTATAAAAGGGTAGTGTATCGTCAAATCCGGGTATAATTTTTAAAGTATGGGTTTGTAAAGTTTTTCCATTCAAATCCAACTGAATGGCTTTTTCTTTGGTAAACTCCATACTCCAATCAGGACTGATTGTAGTCAGAACAGAGCCATGGACTGAAACATGTCCGCCATTTTGGAATTGGAGCATTTCTGATTGTATCTGGGCTTCAGCAGAAAGCGGTTTGATGCCATCCAAAAAGTCAACAAAATCCATTTCACTATTCCATTGTAATTCAGGGCTTTCTAATTTTATCAACCATTGAGATAAGGCTTGCAAAATCGAGCCTTGAAGGTTGAAAGTAAATTGAGTACCTTTAAAACTTAGTTTTGAAATTTGAAATTGCCATCCATTTTCAATTTGAGTAATAGAAATGGCAGTATCTGAACCAAAATAACGGTCAGAAATTTCCCATGCCAATTCACCATTACGCCAAACTTTGAGTTGATTGTCTTCCAAATCAACCAAAAATGGCTCGTTGGTCATTTTTTTAACAGCTCCAATGGCCGGATTGACAGCCAAAGCTCCCAATCCAAAAACCCGCAAAAATTGGCGTCGGTTTGATTTTTTTTCAACTAATGAAGGTCTTGAGATTACTAATTCTCTGGCTTCTTTTAAAAGGAATTCTGATTTTTTCATGGGAACACGTGTTTCTATATGCACCTCAAAGGGAAATGCAATAGCCGTGTACTTTTTTCAAATTTATCTTGGGTACGTAGTTTGTTTTTGGGCACAATGAACAGTACAAGACTATTTCATTAGTATAAAACTACCTTTGAAAACTTGTACAAGTATACAAAAAATATTTTGGAATGCAAATTATGAAATTGATAATTATCATTTTACGAGAATATTTTTTAAAAATTAACAAATTAGAACATTCATTGTGTAGATGGTTTTTGAGAATTATTTTTTTAAAATTGGGAAAATCAAATATTTAGAATTATGGAATAAAAAACTATTTTTGTCAAAATCTAAATCCAAATAAATGAGAGTAATTTCATATAATGTTAATGGAATCAGAGCAGCATTGACCAAGGGTTTTGTCTCGTGGTTGGAAGCTGCAAATCCGGATATTCTTTGTTTGCAGGAAATCAAAGTTCAGGAAGACCAATTAGATAAAGAAGTTTTCAGTAAAGCTGGCTATCCTTTTCAATATTGGTTTCCAGCCGAAAAAAAAGGATACAGCGGTGTAGCTATTTTGTCTAAACATGAGCCCAAAAATGTGGTAATTGGAACCGGAATACCCAGTATGGACAGAGAAGGTCGAAATGTGAGAGCTGATTTTGAGGGTTTTTCTGTAATGAGTATGTATTTACCCTCGGGAACGAGTGAAGAACGGTTGGATTTTAAACTGAATTACATGGATGAGTTTAAAGAATATGCAATTTGTTTGAGGAAAGAATTCCCAAATTTAGTAATTTGTGGAGATTATAATATATGTCATGAACCTATTGATATCCATGATCCAATTAGATTAAAAACAGTTTCTGGATTTTTACCCATTGAAAGAACGTGGTTGACTCAATTTATCAATACAGGTTTTGTAGATAGTTTTAGATATCTCCATCCAGAGGTTCAACAATATTCATGGTGGAGTTACCGACAAAATGCGCGTGCCAACAATAAAGGTTGGCGTTTGGATTATCACATGGTTTCAGAAGCTTTAAAAGATAAAATTTCTAGAGCCATTATCTTACAAGAAGCCAAACATTCCGATCATTGCCCGGTTTTATTAGAATTGGATATTTAAAAAAAGGTGTTAAAAACTAAAAAAGAGAGAAGTTACTAAATTGCTTCTCTCTTTATTATATATTTTTCAACTTAAATTTTAAAGGTAATTACCGGTTTTAAAGCGTGATTTACCAAATCTTCACTGATGCTATCGTTAAACATACTGGATAATCCTTTGCGTTGATGTGTATTGAGAGCAATAACATCTGCATTGGCATCTTTTGTAAAATTTAAAATACCTCTCTCAACAGAAGTGTCATTGTATATATTTAAGGTGTAATTTGGCATTTCGTAATTAGTTACAAATTCATGTAATCTTTTACTGGTATCATGAGTAGATTCAAAATTGTGTACAGTATTAACGAAAAGCAAATCAATTTCTGCATTAAATTTAGATGCAAATTTGATGAATCTACCAAAAGAAGGTTTTACTTCGTCTGAAAAATCGGAAGCGAAAACAAATTTCTTACATTCCTGTATGTCAACCCCTTTTTTAACTACTAGGACAGGAATGTCTGAATTTCTCACTACTTTTTCAGTATTTGAACCGATAAACATTTCTTTGAGTCCTGTTGCTCCATGCGAACCCATTACGATTAAGTCACAATCCAATTCTTTACTGTAATTGATAATACCGGCAAAAGTTTTATGGAATCTAACTTCCTCAGCAACCTCTAGTCCTTGCATGTATTCTACATCTTTCAAATCTTCAAATTTTTCATGAATTTTACTGAGATATAACATTTTTGCAGGGCTACTGGCATCTGCAGATGGATCCATATCGGTTTGATCGGATGGTAAATTCAACATGTGTAACAAGAAAATTTTTCCACCTGATTTTCGGGCTATTTGGGCTGCAGTTTTCATAGCGTGTTCCGCTTGTTCGGAAAAATCTATAGGAACTAATATGCGCTTCATAATGAGTGGTTTTAATATTTAGAAATAATGCGTAAAGTTAATAAAATCTATTGAAAATAACGTAAAAATTTTGATTTTATTGAAAAATGAATATCTTTGCACCGTAAAATCAAGAGATTAGTGAAGAAAGGGGACTTTATGTCCCCTATTTTATTACCAAAAAATGGATTCCGATAAAGTTTTAAGCCTGATTAATGAAGCACTTGAGGTCAATGATGAGCTCTTTCTAATTGATTGTCATATTTCACAATCTGGTAGTATTGAGGTAATTGTGGATGGAGATCATGGTGTGGCATTAGAAGAATGTATCAGAATTAGTCGACATATTGAACATAATTTGGATCGCGAGAATTTTGATTTTTCACTAGTAGTAACTACGCCAGATATTACCAAGCCTATTTCCAATCCAAGGCAATACAGAAAGAATTTGGGGAGAATACTCACTGTTGAAGTGGGTAATGAAAAAATTGAAGGAAAATTAATTGACATAGTCGAAGATCAAATTGTTTTGGAATATCAGGCTAAAATTCCAAAGGAAAAAGGGAAAGGTAAACAAACGGTTATCAAACAAGACTCAATATCAATCGATAAAATTAATAAAGCAAAAGTTAAAATAGTTTACAACTGATCAATTAAGTATGGAAAATTTAGCGCTTATTGAATCGTTTTCGGAATTTAAAGACGACAAAAGTATAGATAGAGTAACGCTTATGGCTATCCTTGAGGAAGTGATAAGTGCTACTTTACGAAAAAGATTTGGAGATGATGATAGTTTTAGTATCATTATCAATCCTGATAAAGGGGATATGGAAATCTGGCACAACAGAATTGTGGTAGAAGATAATGAAGTAGAAGATCCTTACAAACAAATTTCTTTAACAGAAGCTCAAAAAATCGAACCTGACTTTGAAGTTGGAGAAGAAGTGTCGGAAGAATTTAAATTGGCCGATTTAGGAAGAAGAGATATTTTAGCCTTACGTCAAAATTTGGTTTCCAAAGTTTATGAGCATGACAGTTCCAATATTTATAAACATTTCAAAGAATTGGAAGGTGAAATATTTACTGCCGAAGTACATCATATCCGTCATAATGCAGTAATTCTTTTGGATGATGATGGCAATGAAATCGTATTGCCGAAAACTGAACAAATCAAGTCTGACTTTTTTAGAAAAGGAGATAATGTAAAAGGCGTAATTAAATTTGTGGAGTTAAAAGGAAATAAACCTAATATCACACTTTCAAGAACAGATCCACGCTTTTTGGTAAAACTTTTTGAACAAGAAATTCCTGAAATTTTTGAAGGATTAATCACTATTGAAGGCGTAGCTCGTATTCCAGGTGAGAAAGCTAAAGTTGCTGTTGATTCCTATGATGAGAGAATTGATCCGGTAGGAGCTTGTGTAGGAATGAAAGGTTCTCGTATTCATGGAATCGTACGCGAATTGGGTAATGAAAATATTGATGTAATTAATTTTACCAAGAATGAAAATTTGTTTATCCAAAGAGCTTTAAGTCCTGCAAATGTGATTTCAGTTAAAATTTTTCCTGAAAAACGCAGAGATGGCAAAAAAGGTCGTGTAGAAGTATATTTAAAACCTGAAGAAGTTTCTAAAGCCATCGGTAAAAATGGGGTTAATATTAAATTAGCCAGTATTTTGACAGGTTATGATATTGATGTACAACGTGAAACTATTGATGATGAAGACGTTGAATTGGCAGAATTCTCAGATGAAATTGAAGCTTGGGTTATCAAAGAATTCCAAAGAGTTGGATTGGATACAGCTAAAAGTATTTTAGACCAAAGTGTTGCCGATTTAGTAAATCGAACTGACTTGGAAGAGGAAACAATAATAGATGTACAACGCATTCTCAAAGAAGAATTTGAAGGGTAAATCCTTACTGTAAAAATATTTGCATTTTTTCGATTCAATTGCAAATAATGAAAATATGACATGAGTCATCTCGAATCGAAATAATTTTTTTAAGCCTTAAACCAAGATTTCCAACATAGGATTTTTAATATGGAAAAAACACAACGGTTAAATAAAGTTCTTGCTGAATTAAATATTTCATTGGAAAGAGCTGTTGAATACCTTAATAGTCACGGGTTTGAGGTAGAAGCACGCCCAACTACCAAAATTTCAGAAAAAGAGTACGATCTCTTGTGTGATGCCTTTCAAACAGACCGTAAAAGAAAAGTAGCTTCCGATGAAGTAAGTGAAGAAAAAAGAAAGGAAATTGAAGCAATTCGTAAAGAGCAGGAAAGAGAAAAATTAGAAAAACTGCGAAAAGAAGAAGAAGAACGGCATAAAATTATAAAAATTGAAACAGAAAAACCTCAAACCAAAGTTGTTGGTAAAATTGATTTAACTCCAAAAGCCAAAACAGTTGTTCCCAAAATCGAACTAGTTGAAGAAGAAAAACCTTTGGAAATTGAAGAGATTAAAGAAATCAAAATTGAAGTTGAGGAAAAGTTTGAAGAAATTGTAACTAAAGAAGAGATTGAAATAACTCATGAAGAAGAGATTGAATCAATTGAAACTACAAAAGTAATTGAACAGCCCAAAAAGATTGAGGTTGACGTTGAAGGAAATGAATATGAAAAACCACAAGAGCCTGAAACCATTAAAACGGAATATCAAAAATTAACAGGTCCCAAAATTGCAGGTGATAAAGTTGACCTTTCAAAGTTTGACAAACCCAAAAAAGAAAAAGGAAAAAAAGAAGTTGAAACAACTTCAGCTTCAGAAGATGCAAAAAAGAAAAGAAAGAGAATCCGAACCAATGAACCTTTCAAATCGGTTAATACCGGTACACCTACCAAACCAGGTGTGGTTAAACCTAAGTTAGAAGCCAAGAAGAAATTTATTAAAGAAGAGCCAACTGAAGATGAAGTAAAAAAACAAATTCAGGAAACCCTTGAAAAATTACAAGGCAAGAGTAAGAAATCTACATCTGTTAAGTATCGTAAGCAAAAAAGAGATCACCACCGACATCTTTCCGAACAAGAGTTGGAACAACGTGAAGCCGAAAGCACTGTTATCAAAGTAACTGAGTTTGTTACGGTTAGTGAATTGGCTACCATGATGGAGAGTCCGGTAAACCAGTTGATTTCAGCTTGTATGTCTCTAGGAATGATGGTGACCATGAATCAACGTCTCGATGCTGAAACCATTACCATATTAGCCGATGAATTTGGTTATACTGTTGAATTTGTTGGAGCTGATTTGGAAGAATCTATTCAAGAAACAATTGATGCTCCTGAAGATTTAGTGTCAAGAGCTCCAATCGTAACCATTATGGGTCACGTTGACCATGGAAAAACATCATTATTGGACTATATTAGAAAAGCCAATGTTATTGCAGGTGAAGCAGGTGGTATAACTCAGCATATTGGAGCCTATAGTGTACTTTTAAAATCGGGAGAAAGAGTGACATTTTTGGATACCCCGGGTCACGAAGCCTTTACCGCTATGCGTGCTCGTGGAGCCCAAGTTACAGACATCGTTGTCATTGTTGTGGCAGCGGATGATGCCGTGATGCCTCAAACTAAAGAAGCTATTAGCCATGCGCAAGCCGCTGGTGTGCCCATTGTATTTGCTATTAATAAAATTGACAAACCAGCTGCCAATCCTGAAAAAATCAAAGAACAATTATCTGCCATGAATTTATTGGTGGAAGATTGGGGTGGTAAAATTCAATCTCAGGAGATTTCAGCTAAAGCTGGTTTGAATGTAGATTTACTATTAGAAAAAGTGCTGTTAGAAGCAGAATTATTAGATTTAAAAGCCAATCCAAATAAGGAAGCGATTGGAACTGTGATTGAAGCACAATTAGATAAAGGTAAAGGATTCATTTCCACGATGTTGGTCGAAGCCGGTACCATGCGAGTGGGTGATTACTTGTTGGCTGGAAGTTATAGTGGTAAAGTGAAAGCCATGTATGACGAACGTGGCAATAAAATTAAAGAAGCCGGACCTTCTACACCAGTTGCTGTTCTAGGTTTGGATGGAGCACCACAAGCAGGTGATCGATTCCATGTATTTGAAGACGAAAGAGAAGCAAAACAAATAGCCAATAAGAGAGCCCAATTACAAAGGGAACAATCGGTGCGAACACAACGTCACATCACTTTGGATGAAATCGGACGTCGTATTGCACTTGGGGATTTCAAAGAACTAAACATCATCCTGAAAGGAGACGTAGATGGTTCAGTAGAAGCCCTTTTTGGATCACTTCAAAAACTTTCAACTGAAGAAATTCAAGTAAATATTATTCATAAAGGTGTAGGAGCTATTACTGAATCCGACGTATTGTTGGCTTCTGCTTCCGACGCTATCATCATTGGATTTAATGTTCGTCCTGCTGGACCAGCTCGTGCAGTAGCCGATAGAGAAGAAATTGACGTGCGTACGTATTCTATTATTTATGACGCCATCAATGATGTAAAAGATGCGATGGAAGGAATGTTATCACCTGAAATGAAGGAAGAGATTACTGGAAATGCCGAAATCAGAGAGATCTTTAAGGTAACCAAAGTTGGTAGTATTGCGGGATGTATGGTTACTGATGGAAAAGTCTATAGAAAATCCAATATTCGTATTATTCGTGATGGTATTGTGATTCATACAGGCGAATTGGAATCTCTAAAACGATTTAAAGACGATGCCAAAGAAGTTGCAAAAGGCTATGATTGTGGTATGCAAATCAAAAATTTCAACGATATTGAAATTGGAGATATAGTAGAAGCTTATCACGAAGTAGAAGTTAAAAAGAAACTGAAATAATTAGCTAATTTTCGTATTAGCAAATTAGCACATTAGCAAATTAAAAGTGAGTATATCTTATTATAAGAAATACTCACTTTTTTTGTTTTGAATTATCTATTTTACCTATAATAAATCAATTTTAAATACGTAAGTTATCAGTGTTTGTTTAAATGTTTAAACACAATTAAATATCTTTTTTTTACAGCTATCATTTTTAAGGAGTATATATGGAGTATCTAGGGAGTATCTAGGGAGTATCAATTTTGAAAAAAAGTAATAAATTTAAAAAATACTTTAGTAAAAGTTTACTCACATATATTAAAAAT
>JADZFW010000035.1 GCA_020854235.1 Flavobacteriaceae bacterium | reverse complement strand
GCTCCACACAAACCTCTGTTGGAAGTGATTGAGACAATCAACACTTTATCCACAGTTCGTTTGGTTGCATAAACACTACCTTGGTCGCCTTCCAAAGTGGCGCTCAAGTTTTGTAATAATTCTGTCAGCTTGTTGGCATAGGGACGCATATTGGTAATAGCATCCTGTGCTTTTTTCAACTTAGCAGCCGACACCATTTTCATGGCACTCGTAATCTTCATCGTACTACCGATGGACGAGATTCTGTTGCGTATTTCCTTTAGGTTGGCCATTTGTTAACTTAGAAGTTAGAAGTTAGGAATTAGAAGTTAGAAATTAGATGCATTTCTAATTTCAAATTTCTAATTTTAAAAAGTATCCGCAATCTCAGCTGCCACTTTAGTCAAAACGTCAATATCTTGATCAGAAAGATTACCGGATTTCAAACTGTTCATGGTATCTTTATGTTTGGCGTTCAATAACTCGAGGTAGTGGTTTTCAAATTCTTTCACTTTATTTACCGGTACTTTACGCAACAAGTTTCTACTACCTGCAAAGATAACAGCTACTTGATTTTCAACGGTAAATGGGGTACTCAAATTTTGTTTTAAGATTTCCACGTTGCGTTTCCCTTTCTCAATTACGTTTAGGGTAGCTGCATCTAAGTCGGAACCAAATTTGGCGAAAGCCTCCAATTCACGATATTGAGCTTGGTCCAGTTTCAAAGTACCTGCTACTTTTTTCATGGATTTAATTTGGGCATTACCACCTACACGTGATACCGAAATACCTACGTTGATAGCAGGGCGAACACCCGAATTGAATAAATCGGATTCCAAGAAAATCTGACCATCTGTAATCGAAATTACATTGGTTGGAATATAGGCAGAAACGTCACCTGCTTGGGTTTCAATAATAGGCAATGCTGTCAAAGAACCACCACCTTTTACCAAATGTTTGATAGAAGTAGGTACGTCGTTCATTTGTGAAGCTATTGTATCATCATTGATTACTTTGGCAGCTCTTTCCAACAAACGGGAATGTAAGTAGAATACGTCACCCGGATAGGCTTCACGTCCTGGTGGACGACGTAACAACAAAGACACTTCACGATAAGCAACCGCTTGTTTGGATAAATCATCATACACAATCAATGCAGGACGACCTGAATCGCGGAAAAACTCACCGATAGCAGCTCCGGCCATAGGCGCATATACTTGCATGGGTGCAGGGTCAGATGCATTGGCGGCTACAATTGTTGTATAAGCCAAGGCGCCTCTTTCTTCAAACAACCCAACCAATCCGGCTACAGTTGATGCTTTTTGACCTATGGCAACATAGATACAATATACCGGTTTGCCGGCATCATAAAATTCTTTTTGATTCAAAATAGTATCAATGGCTACCGTAGATTTACCGGTTTGACGGTCACCGATGATCAACTCACGTTGTCCGCGGCCTACAGGAATCATAGCATCTACAGCTTTAACTCCGGTTTGTAATGGTTCATTTACCGGTTGACGAAAAATAACCCCGGGCGCTTTACGTTCCAAAGGCATTTCATATAATTCACCTTTGATAGGTCCTTTTCCGTCGATGGGATTACCTAAAGTATCTACAACGCGTCCAACGATACCTTCACCAACATTGATAGAGGCAATTCTCTTGGTGCGTTTAACGGTAGAACCTTCTTTGATATCTTCTGCAGGGCCTAACAATACCACACCTACATTGTCTTCTTCCAAATTCAATACGATGGCTTCCAATCCAGATTCGAATTGAACCAACTCACCATATTGTACATTGGAAAGACCATATACACGTGCAATACCGTCACCGACTTCCAATACGGTTCCAACCTCTTCTAGAGATTCAAAACCTTCAAATCCGGCTAATTGCTGTTTTAAAATTGCTGAAATTTCTGCGGGATTAACTGCTGCCATTTGTTATTTACGATTTACGATTTTTATCTATTCTAAATTTATAAGGTTATACCTTTTAGTTTTCTACTAGTTCTCTTTTCAATTTTTGCAATTGATTGGCTATACTGGCATCTACTTGTACATCTCCAATTCTGAGCACAAACCCACCAATTAAGGATGCTTCTATTTTATTTTCAATAGTAATTTTCTTACCACTTCCAACTATTTCTTGCGCTTTTTGTAAAACTTTGGTTTTTAGCGCATCATCAAGAGCGATAGCTGTAGTAACGATTGCTTTTACAATTCCTTTTTGAGTATTGTACAAAGTTTGATATTGGGTTGCAATGGCTTGTAAAAGTTCCATTCTTTTGTTTTCTGCCAATAACCCAAACAATTTAAGGGTTAAAGGTTGAGCACTCTTGCCAAATACTGCATTTACCGCACTTTTTTTCAAAGTGTTTTCCAAAATAGGGCTTTTCAAAACTTGTTGTAAGTCTTTACTTCCAGCAATGGAAAGGGCAATATTTTGCATATCGGTATGAATGGCATCTTCCTGATTGGATTGGGAAGCCAGTTCTATTAATGCTTTGGCGTATCTATTGGCAGCTCTTGTATTCATGAATGAAATTAGAAATTAGAAATTAGAAATTAGAAATTAGAAGATTCCTAATTTAATTTTACGTCTTTTAACATGTTGTCAATCAACTTTACTTGTGCGTCTTTGGAAGCCAATTGATCTTTCATCAATTTTTCGGCAATACCGATAGAAAGTTCAGCTACTTGTTTTTTCAAATCAGCTATAGCAGCCAATTTTTCACTTTCAATACTTTCTTTCGCCTTATTGATCATTTTCTCAGCTTCATTCTGAGCTTCACCTTTGGCAGTTTCAATCATACCTTCGCGAATACTACGAGCATCTTTAAGCAATTCTTCACGTTCGTTACGAGCTTCTTTAAGGATGCGTTCGTTATCGGCGGTGAGATTTTGCATTTCTTTGCGTGCGTTTTCGGCTTCGGCAAGGGCGTTTTTGATTCCTTCTTCTCTTTCGTTAACAGCATTGAGAATAGGTTTCCATGCAAACTTCTTAAGCACAAAAATCAACCCAACAAAAAGAATGAGTTGCCAAAAAAACAAACCGTATGAAAAATCGTTAATTAATTTTTCCATTGTATAAAAATTAAAATATTATCAAGAATTAAAAAAAACAAACATCGGTTTCAACCAA
This sequence comes from Flavobacteriaceae bacterium, assembly GCA_020854235.1. Lineage (GTDB taxonomy): Bacteria > Bacteroidota > Bacteroidia > Flavobacteriales > Flavobacteriaceae. The sequence goes on along the minus strand of JADZFW010000035.1, from coordinate 4,268 downwards.
CCGTTGCAACCGATGTTTTGTAAAGATTAGGATGCAAACAAAGCTGCAAATCCAATACCTTCAATCAAAGCAGCTGCGATCAACATAGCTGTTTGAATTTTTCCTGAAGCTTCTGGTTGACGTGCAATAGCGTCCATTGCTGAACCACCAATTCTACCGATACCTAAACCGGCTCCGATTACGATTAAACCTGCTCCTACAATAGTTGGAATTTCCATAAATATATAATTAAAATTAAAAAATAATTCTTAGTGATGTTCGGTGTGAGCTTCTTCGTGATGATGTTCGTGTTCTTCGACAGCCATCCCAAAATACAAAGCAGACAACATGGTGAAAATATAGGCTTGTAAAGCTGCAACCAATAATTCTAATAAGGAAAGTGCAAAAGCCAATCCAAAAGACAAAGGTCCGCCTACCCAACTTTTAAATATAAAAATCAATCCTAAAATACTCATCAACACTACGTGACCAGCCGTCATATTAGCATAAAGACGAATCATTAAAGAAAAAGGTTTGATAATCGTACCCAATAACTCAATAGGTGCAAGAATCACTTTCATAGGTATTGGTACACCAGGCATCCAAAAGATATGTTTCCAATAATCTTTTTTAGCTGTAAAAGTAGTTATCAAATAAGTTAAAATTGCTAAAGAAAAAGTTATGGCAATATTTCCAGTAACATTAACTCCCAACGGAGTCAACCCAAGTAAATTTAACAACCATATAAAGAAAAAGATGGTCAATAAATAACTCATATATCTTTTATAGTGTTTTTCACCAATGTTTGGAATAGCTATTTCATCTCTTACAAAAAGGACCAAAGGTTCAAGAAAACGACCAAATCCAGTGGCAATCCCATTGTTTTTCTTATACGATTTTGCCAAACTTGTAAACATCCATAACATCAATAAAGAGGCTAAAATAATAGTCACTACACTTTTAGTCAATGAAAAATCTAAAGGCTTTGCATTAGTAGGATGATGATGCTCGTCATATTGAATCGTTCCTTCAGCATCGGTCTTATACACTTTATTGTGATATAAGGCGTAATAATTTCCTTTACTTTCAGCTACGCTTTCTCCATGATGAAATCTTGAAGACATAAAAACATGTAATCCATTGTCAATCAAAATAACCGGAAGCGGAATACTAAATCCCGAACCATCTACTTTACTGTGAAATAGCGTAAAATCGTGTGAATCCTGTAAGTGGTGTTTAATATCTTCCTTTATTTCATCGCGAAAACTAACAGATTTCAATTCTTGATTAGGTGCTGCATGTTCTTCGTGTGAAGGTATAGAATCGGATACTGTACTAGCATTTGCAGAAATCGCAAACAAGAAAATAAGCGCGGAAACGAAATTTTGAATTCTAAACATAATTAATCCTATGAAAATACACCTTTTAAAGATTTGCAAAATTACATTTATTAATTAAGAAACAAAATTTTTTTTAGTCAATTTTATGCATCTATCCAATAAATCAGTTCATTACTTATTGAGCATTTTTACGACATAAAAAGTTTCATATATTAAGCATGTAAAATAAGGCATCAAGAAAGTCAAACCTTCCATTCTATCCAAAGTTCCATCTGCTTTGTAGTTGGGATAGAAAAAAATAAAAAAGAATAGAAATTTTACCAAACTTCCACCCAAATAGGCAAATCCTAGAAGATGAGTATGCCTTTTTTTTAAAAGAATTAAAACTATAAAAATAGCAATGGCTAAAAAAAAATTAACCACATAGGCTGAAAAAAATTGATTCTCATACATGGTTTCCCTGTGCTCATATAAGAATGTATGAGAAAAAAATACGCCTGATAAAATTAAGAAGAGAATTCCAGTAAATTTGAGAATCGGAAAAATATTATTTCTCATTAAATTTCTTTAGTTGAGCAATGACCGCATAAATCGCAATAATCATTGCAAAAAAAGTAAACAATATGGTAAAATATCTCTTTTGAAATGCCATTTTACCATCTAACCATTTTCCAAAATAAACTCCCAAATAGATAATTAATCCCATTTGGACAGCAATCCCCGAAAAAATAACATAATTACGAAATGGCTTTTTGGGATTCTGATTGGGTTGTGTCATCAGATGTTTTTAATGATTTTACGCCTTTCATACTACAGATGGCATTGAAAACTGCTCCTGGTTCTATGGAAAGTTTTTCTAGATATACTTCCCCTTCAATTTCAGCAGTAGACTTTAGGCTCAATGTTCCGGTGCAATATAATTTACCTGTAAATTTTCCTTCAAAATCAGCATTGCCACAATTGACATTCCCTTTGATGATGCCTTCCTTACCTAAAATGAGTTTACCTGCAGTGGTGATATTGCCTTCCACTTTTCCGTCAATTCTAAAGTCACCATTGGAAATGATATTTCCCTTGATTTCGGTGGCTTTACCCATTACATTTCTTTCGGGTTCTACTGTGATTTGTTTTTTTTCTGCGAACATATTTGGTTGGGGTTAAAAAATTAATGCTATCGATTATAAGTCATGTTATCCATTTGAATCAACTATCCTCTTTTCTCTTTTTCTGAAGGTGGTCCTTGATTTTTAATCATTTCCAGCACTTTTTGTTTCTTTTCTTCCTCATCCATTCCATTTACGGGTTCATTTGTTTTTTCAAACGCTTTTCTTGGGTTTTCTTTCGATTCTTCCCTTACTTTGAGTTCTTTGGGTTCTTCTTTAGGTCTTACTATTCCATTTAATCTATCTAAAACTTCTTGAGCATGTATGGCTTCATCTGTTTTGGGGAAGTTGGCTACAATAAATTCCAATGCATCCACAAATCTATCTTTGCCATTGACATGATATAAGGCATACGCTTTCAACAATTCAAACTTTGGCAATATAGGGTCATCGGCATATTGAACAACTGCTGCTTCACATTGACTTAATACCAAATCAAAAAATTCATACTCATAATCACAATACACTTTTTCATAATGCATTTCTGGCGTTTTAATGCTGTCATTCACAAGTGTTTCCTTAGTATTTTGAAGCATTTGAGCATATCTGGAATCGGGATATTGACTGATGATTTGAGTTTTAAGAACAGCCGATCTATCATCTCCCATTTTCTCATAAACTTTTGCCAAATGATACTTTGCCGGCAAAATGAGATTTTCTTTTGAATTTTTATCTAAAAATCTTTCCAATCTATTGGCTGCTAAAGGGTAAACTTGGAATTTTTCCTTATAAATCAATCCCAATTGATAAAGAGCATTGGCATTATCGTCCTTCAACTTTTCGATTTCTTTAAGGTCGGTTGGAATTTTTTGAAGATACGTATTGACATTATATTCTGGTAATTGTGTGCCTGTTTTTGTAAAATTGTTTTCAGAATCATTTGCAGATTTTTCATTGCCGACCAATTCTGATTTATTTTGAGCCCATCTCCAATTATCTTTGAGTTCTCTTTTACCCCACAACCTTAAAAATTCACTTTTACCAAAGGCAACTGTTTGAGTATTGTAAAAATACCACTTCCCCTTTGAAGTCATACTCTCTTTTTCATCAGGAATAGTTTGATTGCCTGCCGTTTGATTTCGTTCTGCATTTTCAATCTGAATGGCTCTTAATTCATCTGCTTTTTTAAGTTTGGCAATATAGGCTTCAAAATAGGCTTTCCTATCGGTTTCATTCATGGCAACCAAACCTAATATACTATCATTCTCTTTCAATAAATTTTCATAAAAAACCACATCTTCGAGATTTTTTATTTTTCTCTCCAATTTTTTGATGTGTTTGGTGTTGGAGTTTTCTATGTGTGGACGAACACTGTCATAGTAAACTGCTGCTGTTACAAAGTCGGTTTTATCAAAATAATAATCTCCCAAACGTTCGTATGAAAGTACTTTTTGGTACTTCTTTGCTTGCGGAAAACCAACTGATTGGTGTAAATACTTTAAAGCATCTGTGTCATTTCCTTCTTTAAAACAAATCTCAGCCAAATGATAGTGAATTTCATCTTCATAGGGTTTATTGAGTGGATCTTTGGCTATTTTTCTAATTTTATCCTTGAGCTGAGTCAATTCAATAGTATCGTCAGTGTACTTTACTTTTTTCAAATACGCATGTACTTCATACTTTCGAGGCGCTTTTTTATAATCAATCACCTGATTAAAAGCCCATTGAGCTGAATCATTTGATTTTTGCAAATCGTATAATTGTCCTAAAACAAATAAATTTCGAGCGTGTTGCTCTTTATTTTCATCCGATTCTAAAGCCAAATGTAATTGCTTGATTGCTGCAG
>JADZFW010000034.1 GCA_020854235.1 Flavobacteriaceae bacterium | reverse complement strand
TACGGAGACAGAGAAGTTAAATCTTATGTCAAAGGAAATTCACTCTTCCAAGTTTTGGAATCTGAAAAGTTAAAAGAAGATATCCGCAACAAGGAATTAGATATTTGGAATTATTAAGAAAACTTAGTTTTATTAGTATAGAAAGACTCTCTTTTTGAGGGTCTTTTTTTTTATTTTTGTGCCACAATTTATCAACATGCAAAAAGATTACTTAGTTGTAGGTTTAGGTTTAGCCGGATTGGCGTTTAGTTCTATATTAGAGCAAAATAATAGGAGTTTTCATATCATCGATAATAATTCCAATTTATCCAGTCGGGTCATCGGAGGTATGTATAATCCTATTATCCTTAAGCGTTTTTCACCCGCTTGGAAAGCTCACGAAATGTGGCAACAATCCATTTTGACGTATCAACATTTAGAAAGAAAATTTGCTAAAACCTATTTTCAACCGTTTAAAATATTTCGAATTCTCAAATCAATAGAAGAACAGAACAATTGGTCTGTTGCTTCAGATAAAGTCGTGATGAAGGAATACATGAACACCCAACTTGTCCATGAAACCATTTCGGGAATAGATGCGCCATATGGTTTTGGTGAATTGCAAAACGTCGGAAGAGTCGAAGGCGAACAAATTCTCCAAGATTATAAGAAGTTTGCCCTAGATACAGGATTGTTAAGTGTAGAACCTTTTGTCTATGAAGAGATCACATTTAAAGATCAACTGGTTTATTATAAAGGACAAACGTATAAACATATCGTTTTTTGTGAAGGATCGTATATAACACAGAATCCGTATTTTAATTATTTACCCATGAAAGTTTCTAAAGGAGAAATGCTCATCGTTGAAATTCCCGATTTGGAAATGAAACAAGCTATCAAATCAAGTTGTTTTATGGTACCTTTGGGAAATCATTTGTTTATAGTGGGTGCAACTTATAATTGGGAAGATAAAACAGTTGATTTAACGCAAGTGGGTCAAGCCGAATTAGAAGAGAAATTGCAATCTTTCCTCAAATTGCCGTATCGTATATTGGATTATAAGGCTGGAATTCGCCCTACAGTTTCCGATAGAAGACCATTACTAGGTAAACATCCTCAATTTCCACAGTTGGCTATATTGAATGGTTTAGGTACCCGTGGGATTATATATGCACCAGCATTAGCCGAAATATTATTCAATCATTTGGAAAAAAATCAAACTTTAGATCCCGATTTACACATTACCCGATTTTCTCAAGAATATAGTGAAACCAATAGCAACCATTCCATATGATTGATGTAAATAATTTAACGGTTACCTTTGCTGGAACGCCTTTGTTTTGGGAAATTGGATTTAAACTTACGCCGGGAAGTCGTGTTGGATTGATTGGTAAAAACGGAGCAGGAAAATCAACTTTGCTTAAAGTAATAGCCGGAGAACAAGAATATACAGGAACACTTTCCATCGATAAAGGTACTAAAATCGGGTTTCTCAAACAAGATATTGATTTCAACCATGGTCGAACTATTTTAGAAGAAGCGTATTTGGCGTTTACTGAAATTAAATCTATCGAAACTGAATTGGAACAAATCCACCTTGATTTGGAAAATCGAACGGATTATGAAAGTGAAGCTTATCATGAGGTGCTACATCAAATGGATGATTTAAACCACAGATATCAATTGATTGGTGGTTATAATTACAAAGGAGATACGGAGAAAATATTACAAGGTTTAGGTTTTAAATCAGCCGATTTTGATAAGCTGACAGATACTTTTTCGGGTGGTTGGCGCATGCGTATTGAATTGGCAAAGTTATTATTACAACAAAATGATGTACTGCTTTTAGACGAACCAACCAATCACTTGGATATAGATTCCATATTGTGGTTTGAAAACTTTTTGAAAAGCTATCAAGGAGTTGTGTTATTAGTTTCACATGATAGAATGTTTTTGGATGAAGTTACCAATCGAACGATTGAGATCTCATTAGGTTCAATTTATGATTTTAAAAAGCCCTATTCACATTATATTTCAATTAGACAGGAATTAATAGAAAAGCAATTACAAGCTCAAAAAAATCAGGAAAAGCAGATCAAACAGACGGAGCAACTCATAGAAAAATTTAGATATAAAGCATCCAAAGCTGCTTTTGCGCAATCTTTAATAAAAAAATTGGACAAAGTCGAACGCATTGAGGTTGATGTGGAAGATCATTCGGTTATGAATGTCAAATTTCCGATTTCAGAGCAACCCGGAAGAGTGATTTTTACTTTGGATAAGATAAGTAAATATTATGGCAGTAAAAAAGTACTTGAAAATGTCAGTCTATTATTTGAACGAGGATCAAAAATAGCATTTGTAGGTCAAAATGGAATGGGTAAAACCACATTAGCAAAGATTTTAGTCAATGAAATCAGTTATGATGGTCAGGTAGAATTGGGTCACAATGTTAAAATAGGCTATTTTGCCCAAAATCAATCCGATTATCTGAATGGAGAAAACAATTTGCTTCAGGAAATGGAATCGGCAGCTGATGATAATAATCGCGTCAAAATCCGATCGCTTTTAGGAAGTTTTTTGTTTGGTGGAGATGCGGTAGAGAAAAAGGTTAAAATGCTCAGTGGAGGCGAAAGAAACCGTTTGGCCTTGAGTAAAATGCTATTGAATCCGTTTAATGTGTTGATTATGGATGAACCTACCAATCACTTGGATATGTTGTCTAAAAACGTGTTAAAAAAAGCGTTGAATGAATTTGAAGGTAGTTTGATAGTAGTTTCACATGACCGTGATTTTTTACAAGGATTGGTCAATAAAGTCTATGAATTCAGAGACAATCAAATCAAAGAATATTTGGGAGATATCGATTATTATTTGGAACAACGCAAATTTGATAATTTTAGAGAAGTTGAAAAAAATTCAATAGTAGAAATTGGAGGAAAAGTATTTAAAGGAAATGCTAGAGATCAAGAGAAATATCACAAAAAAGTAAAGAATCAAATTTCAAAAATTGAAAGCCAAATTGAGACATTAGAAGCTGAATTATTACTATGGGATCAAGCATTAGTTGAAAATAACGTGCAAATAATCAATCAACCCGATTTTTTTAAGAAGTATCAAGATAAAAAAGATCAAATAGCAATTTTAATGGAGCAATGGACAGAATTACAAATGTAAGTTGTTTATAATTTTGTATTAATACAACCTGTAGAAATAAATTAATATTATGTCCAATTTGTCTAAATCTTTCAGATTTTGAGTAAATTTTAAAAAGATTATTCCTACTTTTACCAATTGAAATGAATTATCTACATCACATAGGCGCTTATTTTCTCATGTTAAGAGAAGTTTTTAAAAAACCTCAGAAATGGAAGGTTTTTTGGGAAATGTTGTTTCGAGAAATTGACGATTTGGGTTTAAAATCCCTTGGTATTACAGCTTTCATATCTTTTTTTGTAGGAGGTGTTGTATCTATTCAAACCGCTTTGAGTGTTGAGAGTCCTTTCATTCCCAAATATTTAATTGGATTTGCAACCATGAGATCCGTTGTTTTGGAGTTTGCTCCCACTTTTATCTCAATTATTTTGGCTGGAAAAGTTGGATCTTTTATCACCTCTAGTATTGGTACCATGCGCGTTACGGAGCAAATAGATGCTTTGGAAATTATGGGTATCAATTCTATTAATTATTTGGTTTTACCAAAAGTGATAGCAGCATTGTTTTTTTATCCTATTTTATTGGCAATTGCCATGTTTTTAGGTATTCTTGGTGGATGGGTAGCCGGATTAATTACAGAATTATTTTTTACTGAAGATTATTTATTTGGTGTTCAATTGGATTTCAACCCATATATTATCAAGTATTCTTTTATTAAATTGGTTGTATTTGCCTTTGTAATAGTGACCATACCGGCTTATCATGGACATAAAGTAGAAGGTGGTGCATTGGAAGTAGGTAGAGCCAGTACTAAAGCCGTAGTTTGGACTAGCGTGGTTATTATTCTTTTAAATTATTTCTTAACCCAAATGCTATTAGGCTAATGTTAGAAGTAAAAGATATATACAAGTCATTTGGCGATTTTCCTGTGTTAAAAGGAATCAGTACTTTTTTTGAAAAAGGAAAAACCAGTATGGT
>JADZFW010000033.1 GCA_020854235.1 Flavobacteriaceae bacterium | reverse complement strand
CCAAAATGTACCTATGATACCTATGATCATTACATTCATTGTACTTTGGTAGAAAACCTACCCGATGTGAAAACCGAAAGTAATTCCGCTGTCGAATTACCTCCCCAATTGGTTGAAAAATGGAAAAAAGAAGGCCGTTATGAACAAGAAATCGCTGAATTGGATGCCTTTTTTACGCAAACGGGCTACCCACGGGCTCCCAAATATTACATCATGAAATGGTTGAGCGACTACATCCGAGACTTGGGAATCGACGGCTATCGCATCGATACTGCCAAACATGTAACCGAAGACGTTTGGGCCGAATTTGCCCAAGTGTGCCAACAAGCTTTTGACTCCTACAGAAGCAACCATCCTAATCAAACTTTTGAAACTACCGATTTTTATACCGTTGGCGAAGTCTATGGTTACGGTATTTTCAGCAAACGCATCTATAATTTCGGAGACAAAAAAGTAGATTATTTTGCCAATGGTTTTGACAATTTGATCAATTTTGATTTCAAGGGTGACGCTGCTCAACCTTACGAAAAATTGTTTAAAACATACAACTCTTATTTACAAACCGATTTACAAGGTAAAAGTGTCTTGAATTATATTTCTTCTCACGATGATAGCTGGCCATTTGATAAAAAAAGAAAAAAACCTATCGAAGCAGGTACCAAACTCCTTTTAACTCCCGGCATTTCGCAAATCTATTACGGCGATGAAAGTGCGCGTTCACTTGATATTGAAGGAACTCAAGGTGATGCTACTTTGCGTCTTCCCATGAATTGGACCCAAATCGAAAACGACGAAGCTACCCAAAAAGTACTCAGACATTATCAAAAATTGGGGCAATTCCGCAAGAATCATCCTGCCATAGGAGCCGGTATACACAACCAAATTCCCGACTCATATTATACTTTCAGCCGCACATGGGGTAATGACCAGGTCGTAATAGCCTTGGATGTACCCGTAGGAGAAAAAGAAATCAATGTAGGAACTGTTTTTACAGAAGGAACCGTTTTAATGGATGCCTACTCCGGCATCGAAACCCGCGTTTCAAATGGCAAAGCCAAACTCGATACTCCATTTGAATATGTGTTGTTGGAAAAAAAGTAATGCTTCCATAAGTTTGACAAAAGACAAATTTAATTTGTTTTAGGTAAAAAATAACAAATGAGCTCAAGGTAAAATACACAATAATATAAGTCTATATAATTAGAAATATTTAAACAATTAACTCTATCCATTGAGGATTCATCTTATTTATCAATTCTTCTTTTTTCACTCGGTTCCATTTTTTAAGTTCTTTTTCTCTAGAAATAGCTTTTTCAATACTTAAATATTCTTCATAATAAATACAGTATTCTAAGTTATACCTAGCTGTAAATGAATTTCTAATTAAACGATTTTTATGCTCAAAAATTCTTCGTGTTAAATTGTTGGTAACCCCAATATACAAAGTTGATTTGTTTAAATTGGTCATAATGTAAACATATCCTTTCTTTTTCAACATATCTTATATTTTTAACAAATAAGTACCCTTTTATTTTTCAAAATATTTACTACAAAGAAATAATAATCTTTAAAATAAAAAAACTTATTTACCAACAAAAGATTCCTCCCTAGCGGTCGGAATGACTAAAAAACTTCTATGAATCACGTGGGAAAAGGGCGGCTTCGCCGCCCTTTTCCCACCTCACCTACAATTACTGATTACCGTCATTTCGACCGCTAGGGAGAAATCTGTTCTACTTATCACATCATATTTATTTAAAATCTCTTGTATTGAATTCAGTCTTTTCAAATTGAAACACAATGTAAGTGTACTAATAATCCTGATTGTGAATTTAAATACTACGAAATGGACTGCGCCGCCCTTTTCCCACCTCACCTACAATTACTGATTACCGTCATTTCAATCCCGACTTTTGTAGGAAAGAAAATTGTTCAATCATTCTCCCAACAATATTAGAAAGTAAATAACAATCCAATAACATTTCAATAGAACATACTCAATAATTCTGCTCAATACAAAAAACTGAAATACGTTTAACGAATAATTTGTAACTTGCGTCTTGATGACTCGATTAACATTTATATTCATATCATTTTTCTTTTTTTCTGCCGTTGTTTATCCACAACAACCTGCTTTTTCATTTATAAATTTTGACTCCAATGAAGGTTTGGGTGAAAAATTTATTTACAGCATGACGCAAGATGACTTCGGCTCGATTTGGCTCGGAACAGGAAGTGGCTTGTATAGGTTTAATGGCAAGTATTTCGACAAAATGACCAGTACCGAAGACCGGCCTGGCCGTCAAATCAATAATATTTTGCAAACGGTTTACAAAGATACCCATGGAAAATTATGGCTATCCAGTATCAATGCCCTTCAGATTTACGACATTCCCCAAAACCGTTTTACTTCCTTCAATTACCAAATCCCCATCAATGCGCAAGTGGTTGAAGCCTTTATCAATGCCTTTCACCGAGATTCCAAAGAAAATTTTTGGATTGGAACTAGAGAAGGTTATTGGTTCCGTTACGACGAATCAAAACAAACTTGCGTGCCTTTTATTCCAAAAAATCCCAAATTAGATCAAAATTCAAAATTTGTTGCCAAATTGATCGAAACCGAAAACGGCAAAATGTGGGCTTTAACCTTCAACGGATTGTTTGAGTTTGATGCCTCGGGTTCAATAATTGCCCACTTTGACGCAAATAGCAAAAATGAATTTTCCGACGGATATTACGACGCCAAAAATCAATGCATCTGGTTGGCAGCTGGTTTTGACGGGATAGCCCGATTTGACTTGAAAAATCAAAAGTTTACTTTTCATCCACTACTCGAACAATCGACCCACAATCATAATGCAGCCAACTACGTTACCACCATTACCCCCAAAAGTGAAACTGAAATCTGGTTTGGAGCCAACAACTTGGGTGTCTACAATTTGATTACACATTCCTTCTACACCATTCCCGAATCCTATAAAGATGAATTTTCTTTTAAAACCGCTCCTATTGCACGCTTGTATAAAGATGCCGAAAAGAATCTGTGGATTCCTTCTTTTAAAGGCTTGTCTATGTTGCCTTGGCAAAATCAACAAATCCAAACCATCCCATTATTTAACGAAAAAGCTTCCTATACGGTCGAACCTTACGGCGTCATTGATTACAAGGATCATGACTATCTGATTGCAAACAATACCAGTAACGGACTTTTGTGGTGGCAAAGCCATTCCCGCAAATTAAGTGTCATTGAAAATCCCTTTTTTAAAGGCAAATATAGAGCGCTCGAAGGAATTATAGCCGTGGTGAAAAATTCAAAAAATGAAATCTATGCGGCCAGTGAAAACCATCTCTTTATTTTAAATCAATTAAAAAACCAACTCATTCCTATCGAACTAACATTTGAAAAAGGAATAAAATTTCAAAATATTACCCGCATGGTCATGGATGCGCAGGACAATTTGTATCTATATGCACCAAACAATGGTTTTTATTACGTCGATATAGCCGGTAAAAAAGCAACACACT
>JADZFW010000032.1 GCA_020854235.1 Flavobacteriaceae bacterium | reverse complement strand
CATTGAATGTATTCAATTCAAATCTAACTTCCAATTTATCAAAAGTAATGGCTCCTGCTTTAACTCTTTTCCCTCTGAGAATTTTGGCTAAAGCATCCAATTCTAAAATAGCAAATTCGAGTGAAGTTTTATCTAATCCTTTTTCATTCTTTTCAATAATTTCTTGAGCATCTTCGTAAGCATAACGTTTGTCGGAATGAATGATGGTTCTACCAAACCACTGTTTGATGACTTCTGCATTTTTATTCATTTCAAAAACAGCAGAAAAGGTCAGTTTATCTTCATTGGGACGCAAAGAACAGACATTATTGGATAAAATTTCGGGTAACATGGGAACAACGCGATCGACTAGATAAACAGATGTTGCTCTATTGTATGCTTCTTTATCCAATTTAGTTCCGGGAATGACGTAATGCGACACATCGGCAATATGAATTCCAATTTCATAATGACCATTGGGTAGAATTTCAAAAGAAATAGCATCATCAAAATCTTTAGCATCTTTAGGGTCAATGGTAAAAGTAAGCGCTTGACGCATATCGCGGCGTTTGGCAATTTCCTCTGCAGTAATTTCAATATTGATTTCATTAGCCTCTTCCTCTACTCCATCCGGAAACTTATAAGGTAAACCATATTCTAATAATATACTGTGAATTTCAGTATTGTGATCTCCGGGTTTGCCGAGTACATCTAGTATTTTTCCAAACGGATTTTTGGAATTGGCAGGCCAATCTGTTAATTTTACGACCACTTTTTCACCATCTTTGGCATCATTTACATGCTTGAGCGGAATAAAAAAATCGGAATACATGCGGACATCATCGGGAATGACAAAAGCGTGATTTTTCTGTAATTGAATCGTTCCAACAAATTCGGTTTTAGCTCTTTTTAAAATTTCAACCACATCACCTTCTCTTTTGGTGTTGGATCTTTGACGGTGATAGGAATAAACCCTAACTTGATCACCATGTAAAGCATGATTGAGGTTTCTACTGGGAATATGAATATCATTTTCGAGTTCATCACAGATAAAATAAGCTTTACCACTCATGGTAATATCCATTTTTCCTTCGTAATAATGAGATTGGTGAGAAATTTTAAACTTACCTTTATCAGTTTCTTTGATTTGACCTTTTTCAACCAATTCAGCCAAGAGTTTGGCTAATTGACCTTTTCCATAATCATCTACAATATTGAGTTGAAAGGCGAGTTGTTTATAATTGAAGGATTGATTGGGATTGTTGGTAAGATATTGAATTATAGGTAAAGTAAACATTTCAGGAAACGTATCTTTGCCTTTTTTATGTTTGTTTTTAGACATTTAAAAATAAAAATTAATTAGCAAAATGTCTTGAGCTTTTTAAATACTCAGAATCATTTTTGGTTATAAAGTGTAAAAGTAACTAATAAATAAGTCTCGTTGTATAAAACGCTGTTAAAACTAAAAAAATCAAAGTTTTCAACAATTAATAAATACATTATAAAAAAGAATTTTAAATTTTAATAATAATGATGATGATGATAAGGTGTTGATAGATGCAATAAATTTTTGGAAAATGATTTAAAAATTATGATTTACTAGATTTTTCAATAGTTATCAACATGTATTTTTTTAACATTCTACTTAAAATCAATAAACTAAAAAAACTATCAACACACTGTTAAAGTTTATAAACAAGTGTATTGTGTATAAGTTTTTTTGAAATTTTTGTTGAAAAACAACTTCAAAACGGTTGATAAATTGAGTATAAAAACTCAAAAAAAAATTTGCTTTTAAATTATGAGTATTGCTTATAAAAAAAAGTAATAACCCGCTAAAAAAGTTCTCATTTTTAATTCTAAATTTGTGAACAATTAGATATAAATGTAAATAGTTAGATTTGAATATTTTACAAAACCTTATTAACAACACTTAGATTATTGGTTCATAACCTTACCTTTTTCATTTTTCACTTGTAAAACTTGTTGATAAGTGTGTTAATATAGTAAATTATTGATTTTGTATTAGTTTTAATCTAAACAAATACAATAAGTTAACCTGATAATATAAATTTTTCACCATGACAATAGCTATAGGAAACGATCATGCCGGAACGGCCTACAAATTTGAAATTATTCAACTTCTAGAAAAGAAGGGATATCAGGTATTAAATTTCGGTACCGATACTACAGACAGTATGGATTATCCCGATAGTATTCATCCGGTGGCCGATGCTATTGAAAATGGAAAAGCCGATTTAGGAATTATCCTTTGTGGCAGTGGTAATGGAGCTGCTATAACAGCCAATAAACACCAAGGGATTCGAGCGGCATTATGTTGGAACAATGAATTGGTACAACTGGCGCGTCAGCATAACGATGCCAATATCTTGAGTATTCCGGCTCGATTCGTATCCTTGGAACAAGCATTACAATTTGTAGAGATTTTTATCACAACAGCATTTGAAGGTGGAAGACATCAGAATAGGGTAGAGAAGATACCAGTGATAAAGTAAATGGAATATTAAAATTATTTATTTTGGAACACCATCACCATCCACACCCAGTAAATGGCAAGAACTTATTTCTTACGATACTTTTAAATGTTATCATCACGATTACACAATTAATAGGTGGTATAGTATCTGGAAGTTTGGCATTACTTTCGGATGCAGTACACAATTTTTCTGATGTATTGTCTCTAGTAGTGAGTTATATAGCCAATTGGCTCACGCGAAAACGCAAACAAACCTTAACTCAGACATTTGGATACAAGCGCGCTGAAATTGTGGCTGCTTTTTTCAATGCCGCAACTTTGATTGTAATTGCTGTTTTTTTAGTTATTGAAGCCATTGGCCGATTTTCGCATCCTCAAGAAATATCAGGAAATATTGTCATACTGCTTGCTTTATTGGGAATTGTTGCCAATGGTTTAGGAGTGTTTTTTTTACAAAAAGACGCTTCCCACAATCTCAATATGCAATCGGCTTATCTGCATTTAT
>JADZFW010000031.1 GCA_020854235.1 Flavobacteriaceae bacterium | reverse complement strand
ATCAAACTGGTTTGTGGGTCAATATTTAATCCTAAATTTTTAACATATTCGGGACCCAATTTTTCTTGAATAGCCGAAACCAATGGATCGGTTTTATGTGCCATTGCAAAACCAAAACTCATGTAACCAAACACATTGTATATGTCTTCCATGGTGTAATGGTGTTTTTGAATGCCGAGCATGTGAAATTCTATCGGTTTGGTTTCTTGATCTATATATGTATTGACTCCTTTGAGAAAAGCTTGAGACTGTTTGAAATAAACCGTTGTGGTATCAGCATTTTGAGTCAGATATTGACTATTTTCTGCTATACCCAAACTCAAGTAAAACTGGTCGGTTTCAATTAAATCTTTTCCAAATATTTCTGATAGTCTGCCCGTGGCAATGCGTGACAATAATTCCATTTGAAACAATCGGTCTTTGGCTTGCGCATAACCCAATGCCATCATGGCATCTTCTTCATTTTGAGCAAAAATATGTGGAATTCCATAATCATCGTAATACATTTCAACTGCTGCTGTCAACCCTTTTAATGGCGCAGAACCTTGGTAATCGGGTTTTTTAGTATATAAAAATACGGCAACAGCAATCACAATGAGAAGCACCAGCGTAAGTAGTGTGTAGAGAATCTTTTTTAACATGTTGAATAGGTTAAGATTGTGTACAAATAGGCGTTTTTAAAATCGAATAAAGGTATAAAAAAACTCAATAACATGATTCTTTAGCGCCTTTTTTTACTGCAGGTTGAGTCAATACGCATTCAAACTGGATTTTTACGCATCCAAATTCTTCTTTCACGCATTTTACTTAGTTCAAAAACCAAGGTCAATCTACCTTTATACTCAATTTTAAATACTTTAACCATGAAAAAATTCCTCGCTTTCCTAATCTTTGGAGTCATCATCATCCAATTTTCTTTTTCAGATTCACATGTAGTTCCTACTAAAAAAGTCGTAACAGAATCATTTGATCCTACCCCAGAACCTGAATCAGTAGGTATTAAAGTGGCTTTATTACTAGATACAAGTAATTCCATGGACGGATTGATTGCACAAGCCAAAGCACAGTTGTGGCAAATTGTAAATGAATTATCTCTGGCCAAATATGGTGGTAAAAATCCTCATTTAAAAATTGCATTGTATGAATATGGGAATGATGGTTTGGAACAATCGGATGGATATCTTCGCAAAGTTTTAGATTTTGGTAATGATCTCGATTTGATTTCTGAAAAATTATTTTCCTTAAAAACGAATGGTGGAAGTGAGTATTGTGGAACGGTTATTCAAAAATCGTTGGACGAACTGGCATGGGGTAAGAATGAACAGGATTTGAATTTGATTTTTATTGCCGGAAACGAACCTTTTACACAAGGCAATGTTTCGTACAAAGATGCTACCACCAATGCTAAAGAGAAAAATGTAATTGTCAACACCATTTTTTGTGGCAATTATCAAGAAGGGATAAATGGGTTTTGGCAGCAAGGGGCATTACTTACCGGTGGTGATTATTCAGCAATCGATCACAATGTAGTACAAGTTTATATTGTAACGCCTTATGACCAACAGATTATCATTCTCAATCAGCAACTCAATGACACCTACATTTATTACGGCAATCAAGGGTATCAAAAGTTGGAAATGCAAAAGGTTCAAGATGATAATGCTGCCCAAATGAGCGAAGCCGTAATTGTAAATCGAGCTGTGAGCAAAAGTAAGTCTATCTATAATAATAATTCTTGGGATTTGGTAGATGCTTCCAAAGAGAAAGATTTTGATCTTAAAAAAATCGATAAGGAAGATTTGCCTGAGGAATTGAAAAGTAAAACAAATGCGGAATTGGAATCCTATATTAAAGTGCAGACGGCAAAAAGAGCCGATATTCAAAAGCAAATAGATGCGTTGAATGTTCAGAGAAATCAATATCTAGCCAACCAACAGAAGAATGATAAAACCGAAAATCTTGAGAATGCCATGCTTTCCACAATCAGAAAGCAAGCTGAAAATAAACGGTATACATTTGAATAGTTACTTAGTTGTTAAACGAAAAAACCCTAACTGATTTCAGTTAGGGTTTTTTATTATATTGTTAAATGGCTTATTTTTTATTGACCATTTGATCAGCCATTAATAATGCATTGTAAGCATTTACAACTTTACCAGATACCGATAAGGTAGCAAATTCAACTTTTGGGGCAGTACCACCTCTTTCAGAAGGAGCTTTTACAATTCCTTTGTATTCAATTCCTGAATCCATGATGATTTGTTTCACTTGTTGTGCAGTCAAACTTGGATAATAAGAGCGAATTAAGACAGCGACACCGGCAACTTCAGGAGAAGCCATAGAGGTACCTTGAATAGATTCATATTCATTTTTAGGGAAAGTAGAATAGATTTCAAGTCCTGGGGCGAAAACATCCACATTTTTGGCACCGTAATTTGAGAAGGATGCAACCAATTTATCGTTGTAAAAACGAGTCATGGCACCTACAGTAATCACATTTGAAGCAAATTCCACAACTTTATCTTTAGAATCATTTGGGAAATTGTTAGCAACGTCTATATTACTTGAATCATTACCGGCAGCATGTACCAATAAAACATCTTTACTTTCGGCATATTTGATGGCATCATAAACCCAATCTGGATGTGCAGAATAAGATTTTCCAAAACTCATATTGATTACTTTAGCGCCATTGTCTACAGCATATCTGATTCCCAAAGCAACGTCTTTGTCGTACTCATCACCATCAGGAACAACTCTTACACTCATGAGTTTGGCATTGGTAGCTACTCCATTCATCCCTACTCCATTATTTCTTTCAGCGATTATGATACCTGAAACGTGTGTTCCGTGAATTTCTGAATCTTTTGATCCCATAACTAAATTATTTCCATAAGGAACGTCTTTGAAATCATCGGGATTGTCTTTTGTTTGACGACCTTTGAAGTTGATATTGTAATTATAATCTGCTTGTTGGGTGAAATAATCAATTCCACCTTGAATATCAGCAATTCCTTCTTCTGCAGTTGCACCTGAAGCCATAACTCTCATCAACATACCTTTACCCATTGTAACTGTAGGATCTTCAAACTCTAGGTTCATGATTTCATCAACCGTATAATCTTTTTTACCTAATTTTAATTGGATGGCTTCGTCAGCGGCTTTCAATGAATTTTTTAAACCTACATAAAATTCTTTTTGTCCGGCAGCACCTGTTTGTTCGTCTGTAACTTCTTTTTTAATTTTGGTATACAATTCAAACTCAGCTTTATCTGTTACTTCATCGATGGTTTTTCCTTCGTATTTTGGGTTCAATTTGGCAAGCATACGAGTCATTTCCAATTGTTCGGGACAATCTTTACCAGCTTCTCCACCTAAAAAGTTCCATCCATAAATATCATCAACATATCCGTTTTTATCATCGTCTATGTTGTTGTTTGGAATTTCATCTTCATTTACCCAAATCACATCATTGAGGTCATTATGTTCAATGTCAATTCCCGAGTCAATTACAGCTACAACTACAGGTGATCCTTTTTTACCTGTGAGAAACTCGTAAGCACGATCAACGCTCATCCCTGGCACTGAATCTCTCAAAATGTCCATGTGCGGCCATGCTTTAATCTGATCTTCAGTCATTTCGCCTTTTTTGGCAACTGCACCATCGGCAGAAATAAAATCACTTTTGGTTTGCACTGGTGTTTGGGCAACTTTTTGAGTTCCACAAGAAGCTAAACTAATAGCCAACCCAATTCCTAAAATTAATTTTGTAAATTTCATTTGTTACATGTTAAGTTATTTAAAACAATCTGAAATACAATCTTTCGTATAATCAAATTTCTTTAGAATTACCGAAAAGATATGTACTAGAATTTAATTCCTAATTGGTGTCAAAATTAGTGATTTTGTTACGTTTTTATTGAAAAATTTCACTAAAACTGTATTGATTTGCCAATCGAACTCCTTTTTCTGTGTTTTTTAAGGTGCAAATCTCTGAATAAGCATCGTGTTCTAAAAATAAAAAATAATTTTCATCGGCTGCTTTTTGTAAAAATTTGGACTTTTCTTCCATTGTTATTAAGGGACGAGTGTCATAACCCATCACATAAGGTAAAGGTACATGTCCGGTAGTAGGTAATAAATCGGCCATGTAGACCAGTGTTTTGCCTTGATATTGAATATGTGGAATCATCATTTTTTCGGTATGACCGTCAACAAATAGAATGTCAAACCCCAACTCACTTTCTTTTTTAAAATCGGAATCGGGTAAAGAAATATAACTCAATTGACCACTACTTTTCATGGGATTGATGTTTTCATCCAAAAACGAGGCTTTTTCTCTTGGATTGGGAACAGTTGCCCACTGCCAATGGTTTTCATTGGACCAAAAACGGGCATTTTTAAAAGCAGGTTCGTAACCTGTTTTTTCTTTATTCCATTGAATACTGCCACCACAATGGTCAAAATGCAAATGGGTCAAAAAAACATCAGTGATGTCATCTCGATGAAAGCCGAATTGAGCTAATGATTGATCCAATGAATGATTGCCATACATATAGTAATAACCAAAAAATTTTTCCGATTGCTTGTTTCCCATACCGGTATCGATTAATATCAATCGGTTGCCATCTTCAATTAATAGACAGCGCAAAGCCATTGAAATCATATTGTTTTCATCTGCGGGATTGGTTTTATGCCATAAACTTTTTGGGACAACGCCAAACATGGCACCGCCGTCTAGTTTAAAATTGCCGGTTTCTATGGGATAGATTTTCATTTTTAGTTAATTAGTATTAATTTTTACTTTGAATAATGTCCACTACTGTTTGATAATGATTGTGAATACAAATAGATTGTTTTTTCTTATTAGCAAAAACTTGTAGCGATTGTGGTAGTTCTAAAGAAATATCTAAAATGGATTCAACTGTATCCTTGAATTTGGCTGGATGTGCAGTTTCCAAAAATACGCCGGTATATTCGGGGTGTGTTTTTAAATATTCCATCAAACCCAGATAGGCTACTGCACCATGTGGATCTAGCTGATAACCATAAGTTTCATATACTTTTTTCATGATATCACCGGTCTGTTTATCAGTATAAGAAAAACCTTGAATAGCTGTTTGAAAATCAGGAAAATGTGGAAAAAAGTTTTGCAATCTTTCAAAATTACTCGGCGCACCTACATCCATGGCATTGCTTATCGTTGCTTTGGATGATTGAGGTTGGTACGATCCACTTTTCAAATATTGAGGTACTACATCATTCATATTGGTAGCGGCAATGAATTGTCGAATTGGCAAACCCATTTTTTGAGCCAAAATACCGCCGGTTAAATTGCCGAAATTACCACTGGGAACAGCATACACTATGGGTTTTCCCAATGATTGCAGTTGTGCAAAAGAACTGAAATAATAAAAAGATT
>JADZFW010000030.1 GCA_020854235.1 Flavobacteriaceae bacterium | reverse complement strand
TATTTTGTATCAAAACTACCTATTACTTTTTTGCATTGAGTACTGCTTGAACTTTATCGGCTGCTTCTTGGAATTCAGTTGCGGCGATTACATTCAATCCTTTTGTAGCTTGGATTAATTCTTTGGCTTCTTTGGAATTGGTTCCTTCCAATCTCAAGATGATGGGAACTTTGATGGCATCACCCATATTTTTGTAAGCATCAATTACACCTTGTGCCACGCGGTCACAACGTACAATTCCTCCAAATATATTGACTAAAATGGCTTCGACTTTAGGATCTTTCAAGATAATTCTAAAAGCTTTCTCAACTCTTTCGGCATCGGCAGTACCACCTACGTCTAGGAAATTGGCTGGTTCGCCACCTGCTTTTTTGATTAAGTCCATGGTTCCCATTGCCAATCCGGCGCCGTTAACCATACAACCTACGTTTCCATCCAGGTTGACATAATTCAATCCGGCTGCTTTGGCTTCCACTTCGATTTCGTTTTCTTCACGCGTATCGCGCATCGCTACATAATCAGGATGACGGAATAAAGCATTGTCATCAATGGCAACTTTGGCGTCAACAGCCAAGATTTTGTTATCGGAAGTTTTAAGAACAGGATTGATTTCAAAAAGAGAAGCGTCTGATTTGATATAAGCGGTGTAAAGCGCAGTTACAAATTTGACCATTTCTTTAAAAGCATCTCCGGATAAACCTAAATTAAAGGCCACTTTTCTCGCTTGGAAAGGCATCAATCCCAACAAAGGGTCGATTTCTTCGGTGAAAATCAAATATGGGGTATGTTCGGCTACGGATTCTATATCCATACCACCTTCGGTAGAATACATAATCATGTTTTTACCGGTACCTCTATTTAATAATACCGACATGTAAAACTCAGAAGTTTCGGTTGGTCCCGGATAATACACATCTTCGGCAATCAATACTTGATTAACTTTTTTACCTTGAGGAGGTGTTTGTGGAGTTATCAACATCATACCGATGATGTTGGTAGCTTTTTCTTGCACTTCTTCCAATGATTTTGCTAATTTGACGCCACCGCCTTTACCTCTTCCACCTGCGTGAATTTGAGCTTTGATTACCCAAAACTTGGTACCGGTTTGTTCTGATAAAAGTTTAGCTGCTTCAACTGCTTTTTCGGGAGTATCGGCTACGATACCTCTTTGGGTACGTACGCCAAATCCGCTCAATATTTCTTTACCTTGAAATTCGTGTAAGTTCATATATCTGAATTAAAATTTGATCTGAATTAAAATAATTTGTTTGCCAAGATGTTTGCAAATTTAAAAATGATTTTGACATTGAACCCTATTTTTATTGAATATTTTTGGGCTAATCATCGAAATCTTTACTAATTATGCAAGTGGTATTCATTCGGGATTTAATACTTTACAATAAATTATTTTATAAATTTTGTAACAATCTTACAAGTGAATTGTTATAGTATCGTGATTCCGTCAAAAGAATTGAGTTGAGATTGTAATATTCAATCTCTAAATGACACCAATAAGAGCCAATATTTATTTTTTGAATCCAAATCAACATCATATTATCTCCTTGATTGAACGCTGTCTTCAAAAGCAACAATCGGCTTTTTATGAATTCTATCATTTGTTTTACAAACCTATGTACAACAGTTCGTATCGAATTTTGAAAAATGCTGTAGATGCTGAAGATGTCATGCAGGATTCATTTATGGCGGCATTTACAAAACTACAAACCTTTAAAGGGATGGAAATTGAGGATGAAATTCAAATCAAATTGGGTGCATGGTTGAAAAGAATCGTGATTAACAACAGTATTAATTTCTTGAAAAAGCAAAATCAATATGTATTCAGTGATTTTGAAAAAGATCTACCTGCAGAAGAAGCTATTGATCCCGAAGACATACACAAACATGATGTTCAAAAAGTTTTGACTTGTATACAGCGACTCAAACCTAAATATTCAGTTGCCTTGACCTTACATTTGATTGAAGGCTATGATTACGAAGAGATTTCCGACATCATGCATTTGAGTTATCAGAACATCAGAACAATCGTATCGCGCGCCAAAGTCAAAGTGGCAGAAGAATTTGAATTATTATCTCAAAATTAAAAGTAACCATCATTTTTTCAAAATGGAAAATATATATGACATCTACGCACCTGAACCGGGGCATTTTGAAAGGTTTCAATCCAAATTGAACAACCGAAAGAAAAAGGTCAACCTGTATAAAATTTACCTTCCTATAGCTGCATCCATTCTTTTGGCTATTGGATTGGGATGGATGAATCAAACGCCATCCGATTTGGCTCAAATTTCACCTGAGCTCAAGCAAACACAAGCGTTTTTTGAAGGCAGTATCCAACATGAAATTTCATTTATCGAAACACTGAAAGGTTCGGATGACGATAAGATTATTTCGGATGGCATGGCCAAAATCAAACAAATGGAAGCCGAATATAAAGAATTGAGAGTGGAATTGGACAAAGTAGGTTACAATAAAAAAATCATTCACGCTATGATTATGAATTATCAATACCGTATGGAAGTACTTCAAAACATCATAAAACAAATCGAAAACACACAACAATTAACACCAGCTTATCATGAACAAAATTCTATTTAGTATCATATTGATACTTGGGACACAATTATATGCTACCCCATTTGGCCAACCGGATTCAGATAAAATTGAAAAAAAGAAAACCTTTCGCAAGGAATTCAATGTAGGGAATCAAAATCAATTAACCTTAAACAATCAATACGGAGATATACACATTACTACTTGGAGTGAAAACAGTATTTCCATCGAAGTCATCGTGACGGCATCTTCATCGGATGAAAAAGCTGTGGATCGCAAATTGGAAGACATCAATATTTCATTTTCACAAGGCAATCAATCTGTGCGAGCCGCTACCGATATTTCCGATTCCAATTGGAGTTTCTTTAAGAATAACAACGTACAGTTTAAAATCAATTACTACGTCAAAATGCCACTTCAAAATCATTTGATCGTAACCAATGAATATGGATTTATATATCTGTCGACATTGGAAGGAAGCAGCAAAATAACCTGTGAATACGGCGGGGTTTCCATTGAAAACCTCAAAAATGACGACAATGTGATTCAATTGGAATATTGTAATAACTCAAAGATTCAAAATATGCACAATGCCAAAATCACTTCCGATTATTCAAGCTTATTTATAGGAAGTGTGGATAACCTTACTCTAAATGCTGATTATGGCCATACAGAAATAGATGCCGTAGGTGGTTTGAATTTTATGGCAGATTATGGAGATTTGACAATCAACAATGCCAATGTCATTGTGGGACAAAATGAATATTTGAATCTCAGTATTGGTAAAATCAATAAGAAGTTGAATCTCAATTGTGATTATGGGACGCTTAAAATCAATAAAGTAGATCCAAACTTTGAGTGGATTGAAATCAATGCTGAATATGTAAATCTCGATATTAAATTGGATGCAAACCCCAATTTCTCTTTTGATATTCAAAATGATTACGGCGATATTAAATTCAACAAGCTTACCCCAACCTATACCTATAAAGAAGTAGACGGTTCAGAAAAAAATTACATAGGAACGGTAGGTAGCAAAGGAACTTCGACTATTAAGATCCGATTGGAGTATGGGAATATAGAATTTAGAATTTAGCACTTCGACAAGCTCAGTGACCTTAATTAGAAATTAGAATTAGGGAAAATATGTTTAAACAATAATAAATATTTAAAAATGAAAAAAATAATAATCATCTTATTGGCTGTTGTACAAGTGCAATGTAGTAACGCACAAATTTTTGGAAAGAAAGTAAAAGGAAACGGCAATATCACTGCCATTGAAAAGCAAGTAGGGACCTATCAAAGCATCAGTGTTGCCGGAAGCTTTGAAGTAGAATTGATACAAGGAGCTGAAGGATTGATTGAGGTCAATATTGAAGACAACTTGGTTGAATTTTTAGAAATTGAAAACAACGATGGCCATTTAAAAATTAAATGGAAGGAATTCACAAACATTCAAACCACCAAAGGGGTTGCTATCAAAGTGCCCGTAGAGGATTTTGACAAAATCACTTTGGCAGGTTCGGGAGAGGTATTTAATAAAGAAATGTTAAAGTTAGACAATTTAGATGTAAACATGGCAGGTAGTGGTAACATAAACTTAAAACTTTCTACCAATTCGGTGGTTGCAAATTTGGCAGGCAGTGGAGACATCAATTTATATGGAACTACAGAGTCTGCACAATTTAAAATGGCCGGTTCGGGAGACATAGAAGCCTTTGAATTCAAAGCCCATGATGTAACTGCCAGTATAGCCGGAAGTGGAACAATCAAACTATACGCAGATGTCAACTTGAAAGCAGAAATAGCCGGAAGTGGGGACGTTCAATACAAAGGAAATCCTGCAAGTGATGATGTCAAAGTAGCCGGAAGTGGTCGCGTAAAAATGGTTCCTTAGCGCCATAAAACTAACTAACTACAATATTTAAATCTTTTTTATGAGAGGTATTTTCATCGTTTTAATCGTGTTCTGTACAGGAAGTGTATGGGCTCAATCGACCAAAAAACAACTACATGTCCAACGAGCAGAACAAGCACCAAACATTGATGGTCAATTAAACGATGGCATTTGGAAAAACGCAGAAGTGGCCCAAGATTTTGTCATGTTCAAACCCGGAAGCGGTAATCCTGAACCTGAAAATCAGAAGACCATTGTCAAAATCAGTTATGACAATGAAGCTGTATATGTAGGAGCTTACTTATACGACAATCATCCGGAGACGATTCCTATGCAATTTACAACGCGTGATAATTTTGGGCAAACCGATTTTTTACTCGTTTCATTCAATCCCAATAATGATGGCATCAATGACACTGAGTTTGTGGTCATGAGTACCGGAACACAGGCAGATGCCAAAGTATCATCTACAAATGGAGAAGATTTTGGTTGGAGTGCCGTATGGGAAAGTGCTATCCAGATGCATGCTGACGGTTGGAGTGTAGAGATGAAAATACCTTTTTCGGCTTTGCGTTTTTCCAATACTGATGTAGCTGCATGGGGCATGAATATTCACCGTAGGATTCAAAGTACCAAAGAGCAATATTGTTGGAATTTCATAGATAAAACTCAAAATCGGTATACCGAATATGCGGGAGAATTAATAGGCATTAAGGATGTAGATACACCGATTCGGTTGAGTTTTTATCCCTATGCACAAGGCACCTATGTTTATTACGATGGCAGTAGTGAATGGAAAGGAACTGCAGGAATGGATGTCAAATATGGAATCAATGATACTTTCACGTTGGATGCCACCCTGATTCCCGATTTTGGTCAGACGGCATATGATGATGTGGTGTTGAACCTCGGTCCATTTGAACAACAATACGAAGAGAAAAGGGCTTTTTTCACAGAAGGTACCGAAATATTTGCCAAAGGATACTTATTTTACTCACGACGTATCGGTGACAGACCCAAGTTTTTCTATGATGTTTATAGTGATTTAGGTTCAAATGAAGTAGTTAAAGACAATCCTGAAAAAACGCAAATGTTGAATGCCATTAAATTATCGGGGAGAACGCAAGACGGCTGGGGATTGGGATTATTCAATGCCATTACCAATACCACCAGAGCCACAATTAAAAACACACTTACCGATTCGAAGCGTACTTTTATAACCAGTCCTTTTACGAATTACAGTGCATTGGTTGTAGATAAAGAATTTAAAAACACTTCATCTATTTCCTTAGTCAATTCGAATGTATGGAGAAACGGAGCTTATTATGATGCCAATGTAACTTCGTTGACCAGTGATATCAGACTCTTTAAGAAAAAATATGCTTTGGGTTCCGATTTCAGTATCAGTCAAAAGTATGGTGATATAACATCCAAAGCCGGGTTTCAAGGGTATATGGAATTCAACAAAATTACGGGCAAACACCGATGGGGATTGGGTGGAACACTTTCGGATACACATTATGACAAGAATGATTTTGGGATCATGTATTACAACAATTTTGTAAACCTATATGGTAATTACAGTTACCGTATTTTTGAGCCCAAAGGACATTTTAATTCCTTTAATATATCTCTATTTGGCAATTACAATCGGTTGTATGATCCATCGGTTTATACTTCCAACAGTTTTAATTTGAATATCAACATAACCAATCGTAAAGAATTATCTTACGGATTGGGTTCCAATTTTCACTTTGGAACAGAAAGAGACTATTATGAGCCCAGAGTCGAAGGCAGATATTTCGTCGTACATCCTATCAACAATGCTTTTGTATGGATTTCGACTGATTACAGAAAGAAATTTGCATTGGATGCCACCTTGGTCTATGGAACTGAAATGGGTATAGATAAACCCGCACAAGGACCTTATATAGAGTTTAGTCCGAGGTATCGATTTACCGATCAATTTCAAATAGGTTATTCATTGGGACATGATATTACTTATAATGGAAAAGGATATGTAACCCAATCGGGAGATGATATCATATTTGGCCGACGGGATTCCAAAACCTATACGAATTCGATCAATGGTACATATAATTTCAGTACCAAATCGGCATTGAGTCTATCCTTACGACATTATTGGGCACCTGTCAAATACACCGATTTTTACACTTTGAACGAAAACGGCATATTGGAAGAAAGCACTTATACAGGAGATCACGACATCAATTTCAACGCTTGGAATCTGGACACTACCTTTACATGGGAATTTGCACCCGGAAGTCAATTGATTGCCTTGTATAGAAACTCCTTGTACAAGAATAACGGCGCAACTGAGTTTGCATTTGGAAAGAATATTAAAAATTTATTTGACGAACCTTTGGAGCATCAATTCTCCATCAAGTTTGTATACTATATAGATTATAACAATTTGATAAACCGCAATTCATAGAAGGTTTAAAAACTCCTGACTTGTCCGGGAAGGAAAAATGGAAAAATTTTAGCATTGTTAATCAATGGCTTACAGTTAAAAAATCATGAATTTGTTGCAATAAACGTACAAGTCAGGAAAAAATGTTCAAACTAAACCGCAGAGTGCCGCAAAGTTCAACGCAGAGTGCCGCAGAGAAGATAGATATTAAAAGGCTCTGCGGTACTTTGCATCTTCTCAGCGTACTCTGCGTTAAAAACTTATTTGACGAACCTTTGGAGCATCAATTCTCCATCAAGTTTGTATACTATATAGATTATAACAATTTGATAAACCGCAATTCATAGGGGTTTAGGAACTTTTATATTTGTTTGAATTTAAAAAAGCTCGATCTTGAATGGGATTGGGCTTTTTTGTTTATTGGGCCCGCCGGCGGCGAGGCAGGTTATTGGGTTTGTAAAGTTTGTAAAGTTTGTAAAGTTTGTAAAGTTTGTAGAGTTTGTAAAGTTTGGAAAGTTTGTAGAGTTTGTAAAGTTTGTAAAGTTATTGGGTTTTTTATAAAGAAAAAAAATGAAAATTTGCTGTTTTATCGGTCAACTTTCTCTTATTCAAGAAATTTCAAAAAGTGATAAAAATTAGTTTTTATTAAAATATTTGTCGTAACTTTATGCTTTCAAAACATTATTATTAATTTTTTAAAACAGATAGCGTTATGCAGACTAAATTATTATATCTAAGTGACCTGAAGTTCAACTTAGATGTGTGGAAAAGAGAGTTAAAATTTCACTTGAATGAAATGCATGAATTTGAAGAAAAATTGGAGGAAATTGCTTCCAGAGGATTGGGTGTAGATGCCATGGCACCCTTAGAAGGATTTCAAAATAAAATCATCCGTGAGAGAGAAGTTATCGGACAATTGTTACAAAGAATACGCAGAAAGAGAAATGTGGTAGACACTGCAGATTTAAGCGAAGAATTGGACGGCAGATTGAGAACTGAGCAACATCCACTGAGAGATGATATGAAAACGTACATCAAACTTCATTACGAATTGAAAGAAGCGATGATGGACTTTTTCCTCAAATGGTTATAAAAACTTTTACATATAAAGACAGTCCAGAGTGGCTGTCTTTTTTTTTACTTGAATAGGGTAAGATTCCAGCTTTCGCAAAAATAATCAGTTCTGGCATTCGATGTCTGAAACAATTCTAACTTTAAAATATACAACTTATGAAAACAACAATCCTTGGAATACTTTTCATTTTGTTTATAAGTGCCTGTCAACCTCCTATTGATGTAGCACAAGTGAAAAAGGACATTTTTAATACTGAAAAAGATTTTGAGAAAATGACACATGAAAAAGGTATTGTGGAAGCCTTTTACTTTTATGCAGCCGATAGTGCGGTGATTAAAAGGGGAAATGACAGTTTGATCATAGGTAAAGAATCCATACACCATTATTATATGGAACAAGGTGTTGAAAAAGCGATTGTCACATGGACACCCGATTTTATAGATGTATCTCAAGATGGAAGCATGGCTTATACCTATGGAAAATACCTTTGGAAAATTCCCGATTCAGATAGTACCTTTATTGAATACAAAGGTGTATTTCACACCGTTTGGAAAAAACAAGCAGATGGGAGTTGGAAGTATGTTTGGGATTGAATCAATACTTAGGATCTGCTGATAAAATATAAAAAAATGTATTTCAATAATGTACATTTATTTTTATGCAATTAAGTTCATGGTTTTATAACTTTTTTTCAAATTTTTCGTGCACTTCATACATAATTTAACCGCAAAGTTCGCAGAGTTTCATCGCAATGTTCGCGGAGTCCCTAAAAAAAGAGATGAAAACTCATAAAATATTGAATCTAACTAACATTTTTTTTACCATTTGGGGACTTTGCATAAGCCTTATCGAACTTTGCAGTAAAAAAATAGTTTTCAGCAGCCCTTAATTACATCATAACTTTGTAACAATATTTTTAATTGATATACCTATGTATGGTTCTATAATTAATAATGAAGTCATATAAACTTTATTTCGCTCATCATTATTTTGAATAAATTGTTTTTTTAATTATCAATTTGAAAACACTATTAAAATATTTTACCATTTTTCTATTGCTATTTAATGGATTTGGGGCTTTTTATGGAGGAATTTCATTTATAATAGAACCATCCGGTTCATTGTTAAAAATGTCTGACTCTTTTTTGGAAAGCAGTCCTTTTAACAGTTATTTAATTCCGGGTATTGTCTTACTATGTGTTAATGGTATCTATAACTTTATCACCTTGTATATTTTTTTGATAAAAAAACCGAATGCATACCTATTTTTGGGGATACAAGGTATTTTATTGACCGGATGGATTATTGTTCAAATGATTTTATTGCAACTATTTTATCCTATATTTCACATTCCATTTCTATTCATAGGAATTTATTTTATCCTATATAGTTTGTATCTCAAAAAAAACCAATATTTAACAACTCATTAATTTCATACCCAATTTATCATGCAAAAAATATTCATTTTCTTTTTTATTATTCTTTTAGGCATTTTGTTAGTTTATCTGAATCTACCTGTATTCAACTACGGATATTGGGGATTGCCTTTCATTATTTTTATACTCCTAATCGTTTGGTTTATGTTTAATAACCCATTGATTCAGTATTTAAAAACGAAAGATAAAAAAGTTTTCACCTCAAAACCAAGTCTAGTTAGTAAATCGATAGGATTGCTAATGGTAGGTGTATTTCTATATATGACATTCGTTCCAGTTTTTACCTCATGGGCCTTGTTTAGACATGCGTCTTATCGCAATTTGATAGGTACGGTAGAAAAAGGTGCCAATTTTTCAGAACATATCACGCCGATTTCGATAGAAAAAATAAGATTTGTAGATAAGCCCTTGGCTTATTTATTAGGAGACAAAGTTTTGGGAGCACAACCAGCTTTGGGAAGTCAAGTTGATTTAGGCGATTTTACCATTCAAAAAGTAAACGG
Organism: Flavobacteriaceae bacterium; assembly: GCA_020854235.1. Lineage (GTDB taxonomy): Bacteria > Bacteroidota > Bacteroidia > Flavobacteriales > Flavobacteriaceae. The sequence goes on along the minus strand of JADZFW010000030.1, from coordinate 1,056 downwards.
TGATTTATACTGGGTAGCACCATTGGTTCATTCAGGGTTTTTCAAGTGGAATAAAAACAAAGCCGGAACCAATGGATATGTCATGGTCAATGCCTCGGATGAGAGAGATGTGAAATTGGTTCAAACGGTGAATGGGAAACCTTTCAAAATCAAATACCAACCAGAAGCATTTTTTGGAGATAATTTACATCGTAAAATATATTTTAATGGACATATGAAGGATGGAATGGTCGATTTTACTTTTGAAATTGACGATACAGGTAAACCTTATTGGGTAGTGACCAAATTCCGTAAAACCGTTGGATTTTATGGAGCAGATGCGGTCAGTATCCTCGTGATGGATGCTGAAAACGGTACTATAACCGAATACTCAAAAGATAAAGCACCCGAATGGGTTGACAGAATACAACCGGGACATTTTATCGAAAACCAATTGAATGATTGGGGTAAATATGTAAAAGGTTTTTGGAATTTTTCCAATGAAGAAAAATTACAAATCACTGAAGGATTATCCTTAGTATATGGAGAGGACAATAAATCGTATTGGTACACCGGATTGACTTCAGTAGGTTCAGATGAAGCCACTGTCGGTTTTATTTTGGTGGATACCCGTTCCAAACACGCTGTTTTCTACAAACAAGGAGGTGCGACCGAATATGCGGCACAAAACTCTGCCATGGGTAAGGTTCAAGAAAAAGGCTATTCTGCATCCATACCTATTCCCTACAACATCAATAACATTCCCACCTATGTCATGACTTTGAAAGACAACGGCGGATTGATTAAAATGTATGCGATGGTAGCCATAGAAGATTATACTATTGTAGGTGTGGGTAATTCTTTACAGGAAACATTGATGTCATTCAAGAATGCATTTAATACTTCCGGCAATAAAATCAATCCGAAAGATTTGACTCAAAAAGAACATCTGAAAGCAGTTGTATCCCGAATCAATAGCGATATTAAAAACGGAAACAGTTTTTACTATTTGACATTAGATCAATCAAGTAAAATATTTATTGGTTCCACACAGATTTCCAACGATTTACCGATTAC
>JADZFW010000029.1 GCA_020854235.1 Flavobacteriaceae bacterium | reverse complement strand
GTAGTGGCATAACGCCTATTTATGCCATGATACAAGCCGTTTTGGAAAGCGAACCGCAAAGTCGTTTTGGATTGATATATGGCAATACACATCCTGACCATACGATTTTTAAAAGCCAATTGGATGCTTTGCAAATAAAATATCCGGAGCAATTTACCGTTCAGTATGTATATTCCCGATATACAGATGAGCAAATTAGGCAAGGTAGAATTGACTCTGATTTGATAGGATTAGCATTGCAACACAAATTTGGTTTGTACGAATGGGATACTTTTTACATATGCGGGCAGGAAAACTTTAAAGAAGAAAGTGTCGAAGCATTAATCAGTCACGGATATCAACTAGAACAGATCCATTGTGAATGGTTTAGCAAACCTAAAAAGTAACTCAAGGTGTCCTTTATTTACAATAGTAAAATTTGAGGTAATCAATTGTTCAGTTTTTTGTACATTTGGAGGCTCACGAAAAATATTTTTACAATTTATGCAATTTTTTGAGATAAAAGAAGCAATCATCATTGGAATCATACTGTCATTTCTGATAGGACCTGTTTTTTTTATGCTCATTGAGACCAGTATTCTCAAAGGTTTTAGAGCTGCAATGGCTTTTGACTTGGGTGTAATGTTTGGAGATATAGCTTTTCTATTGTTGGCTTATTTTGGTAGCAAACCTTTGCTTTCCAATATTGAAAACAATCCTATATTTTTTAAAATTGGAGGCAGTATGCTTGCCTTTTATGGGTTGTATTCCTTTTTACGAACCAAACAAGTTGCCGAAATTCAGGATGAAAGCATCGTTATCAAGGAAGATGCCAAGTACCTGCGTCTCTTTTTAAAAGGATTTTTCATCAATTTGATAAACATTGGCACCTTGGGATTTTGGATTGGTTTGATGTTGGTTTATGGCGCCAAATACAACATGGATCCCAAAATGCTCTTTTATTTTTTTGGCATCATTATTTTATCTTACTTGGCTGTTGATGCGCTTAAAATAGTCATGGCCAAAAAATTACGCGACCGCATGACCCCATGGCGTGTGTATCGTTTAAAAAAAATATTGGGACTCGTATTGTTGGGGTTTGGCATCATTCTTTTTGCCAAAGCCTATATTCCCGAAGAAAGTATGCAAAAAATTGAAAAGAGAATTGAGAAACCTATGAAGAATTTTAAACATGGTAAAAAATCAATTTTGAATACAATCCAATTGATTTCAAAGTTTGATAGTAAACATCAATAATCCAAAAGTTGTTGAAAAATGAAAACCCTTTTTGTATCCATTCTTCTCTTATTTACTTTCCAGAACATACATGCTCAAACCATACAATCCTCACAATACAGTAGTTTGGCATACATCAAAGCCGATGGCACCATTCAAGACAGCAGTTACCGTACCTTAGGCTACATCAAACCCGATGGCACTATACAAGACAGTCAATACAGAACAAAGGGATATATCAAACCCGACGGGACTTATCAAAATGCGCAATATGGGACTTTGGGATATCTCAAGAAGGACGGTACGGTTCAAGATAGTTCTTATAGAACCCTAGGTTATATCAAAGATGACGGGACCATACAAGATGCTAGTTATCGTACTTTGGGTTATGCCAAAGGCATTAAAAAAGAATGGGCTCTCGTTGTTTTCTTCTTTTTTGAATGGAACTAAAGCCGCAGATTTTACCATTTTCTAATACCTAAAAAAAACATACATTTGTAGAGTAATAAAGATTACTTTACCAATGAAGCTCAAACACATCGTATATACGCTCCTCATTCTGGCATTAGGCAGTTTGATTGCTTACAGAATTTCCCAAAACAAAAAAATTACTGCCAACGGAAATGATAAAGGTGGGAAAAAACCACCAACCGTTGTAACTGCCGTAGTTGCCTCAGCTAACGAATTTGCCAATTCACTTTCCGTTTCGGGGTCTATTGAAGCCAACGAACAAGTGGAAATTCGAAGTGAAGTTTCTGGAATCGTCGAAGGAATCTATTTCAAAGAAGGCACCCTAGTGAGCAAAGGTCAGGTTTTGTTTAAAGTCAATGATACTGAACTGCAAGCCCAATTGGGACAAGCCATTGCCAAACAAGAATTGGCTGTAGAAACCGAACGTCGCAATAAAATTCTACTCGATAAAGATGTAATCAGTCGTGAAGAATACGATATCATTCAAGCCAATCTCAAAACGACGCAAGCTCAAACGCAATTGATACGTGCTCAAATAGCCAAAACATCCTATAAAGCTCCTTTTTCGGGAAAAATCGGATTGCGTTATATTTCACCCGGAACTTATTTGACTCCCAATGTATTGATTGCCAATTTGGTCAATGCAAATCCTGTAAAAATCACTTTTTCTATTCCTGAAAAATATGCTACCGACATTCGATTAAACACCGAAATCCTATTCAGCGTCAGTGGTAAAAAGGAACAATATACGGCAAAAATTTACGCAATCGAACCCAATATTGATGCTTCGACTCGTACGCTCAGTATTCGAGCCATGGCTGATAACAAAAAAGGCAACCTCATTCCGGGCACCTTTGCTAATGTAGTTTTACCGCTCAATGCTATCAAAGACGCCATTATCATACCTACTGAAGCTATTATTCCGGTGCAATCGGGTAAAAAAGTTTTTCTTTCCAAAGGCGGAAAAGCTCAAGAAGTAATGGTTGAAACATTAACCCGAACTGAAAATGACGTTATTGTAACTTCAGGGATAAAGATAGGCGACACAGTTTTGACTTCGGGTATCATGTCTTTGAAAAACCAAGCTCCGGTTAAGGTGAAGTTGAAGAAGTAAGATGGAGGATGGAAATTAGATTTTAGAATTTAGAATTTGGAATTTGGTTATTGAAATTTGATTATTGGTCCCTTCGAAAGCAGGGATGAAATTTAAACATTTGGAATTTAAATAATGAGTTTATCTACTTTAAGCATTAAAAGACCGGTATTTACTATTGTAATCAACTTGTTGATTATCTTGTTTGGGATTATCGGGTTTAAATATCTAGGCGTTAGAGAATTTCCTTCGATTGATCCTGCGCAAATTTCGGTAAGCACCAATTACACCGGTGCCAATGCAGATATTATCGAATCACAAATTACCGAACCTCTCGAAAAAGCCATCAATTCCATAGATGGCATTCGCAACATCACTTCATCCAGTAATCAAGGAAGCAGCAGGATTACGATTGAATTTAAATTGGAAAAAAACCTCGAAGATGCAGCCAACGATGTAAGAGATAAAGTTTCACAAGCAGTGAGAAGTTTGCCTCAAGATATCGACGCACCACCAGTAGTTAGTAAGGCAGATGCCGATTCGGATGCGATTATTTCCATGACAGTACAAAGTGAATCTAAAAACTCATTGGAGTTGAGTGATTATGCTGAAAATGTCATCGCCGAGCGCTTGCAGACCATTCCGGGTGTCAGTAGTGTTCAGATTTGGGGACAGAAAAGGTATTCCATGCGCATTTGGTTGGATCCCTTAAAACTCACTTCTTATGGTGTAACTGTATCGGATGTAAAAAAAGCATTGACCAGTCAAAATGTAGAATTACCTTCGGGAAAAGTAACCGGAGCCAATACAGAATTGACGGTAAAAACCATGGGAAACTTATCTTCAGCCCAACAATTTAATGACATTATCGTGTTGTCAAATGACAATAAAGTGGTGAAATTAAGCGATGTGGGTTTTGCCGAATTGGGACCTGAAAACTTAGAAACCAAACTCATGGGTTCGGGAAAAGTAATGGTCGGATTGGCATTGGTACCACAACCTGGAAGTAATTACCTAGACATTGCCGAGGCATTTTACAAACATTATGATGTATTGAAAAGAGATTTGCCTAAAGATATGACCTTGAACATTGCTTTGGACAATACGGTTTTTGTCAAAAAATCTGTGTTAGAAGTAGCCGAAACCCTTTTGGTTTCATTGACTTTAGTCATTCTCATTATCTATCTATTTTTCAGAAATTGGGCTATTGCATTCCGACCGCTGATTGATATTCCGGTTTCTTTGATATCGACTTTTTTCATCATGTATTTGTTTGGATTTTCCATCAATGTTTTGACTTTATTGGCCATTGTTTTGGCAACAGGATTGGTTGTAGATGACGGAATTGTGGTCACAGAAAACATTTTTAAGAAAGTAGAAAAAGGCATGTCGCCCATAGAAGCAGCCATCAAAGGTTCCAATGAAATATTTTTTGCCGTCATTTCCATATCCATCACTTTGGCAGCTGTTTTCTTGCCAATTATTTTTCTGGAAGGATTTGTGGGTCGTTTGTTTCGCGAATTTGGCGTTGTGATAGGTGCAGCCGTTTTGGTTTCTGCATTTGTTTCTTTGACTTTGACCCCAATGTTGAATGCCTATTTGATGAAAGGAGGCAAACAAAAACGCACCCGATTCTACGAATTTACCGAACCGTTTTTTGAAAATTTGAATCGTTCTTACGCCGAAACACTCACGTCTTTTATGAAGCGAAAATGGTTGAGTTTCCCTATTTTGGCAACTAGTGTATTGATGATTGTATTATTTTTCAAAATATTACCCAAAGAAACTGCACCCTACGATGACCGCAGTTCGATAATGGTAGCCGTGACCACGCCTGAAGGTGCTACATATGAATACACCGATCGGTTTATGCAAGAATTATCCCAATTGATTCAGGATTCCATTCCCGAAGAAAAAATCAGTTTGGTAATTACATCACCCGGATTCATGACCTCATCAGTTAATTCGGGACGCATCCGTTTGGCTCTGGTAGAACCCAATAAAAGAAAGCGTTCCCAAAAAGAAATTGCAGATGCTTTCAGCAAATGGACCAGACGCTATTCCGAAGCAAAAACCAATGTCATCCAACAACCGACCATAGCCGTCAATCGTCGAGGTGGTTTGCCGGTTCAATACATTATTCAAGCTCCCAATTTTGAAAAATTAAGAGAAAAAGTACCTCAATTTATGGAATTAGCCGGTCAAGATCCTACTTTTTCAACGGTTGATGTCAATTTGAAATTCAACAAACCTGAACTCAACGTGACCATAGACAGAGCCAAAGCCGAAAGCATGGGCATTTCTGTATTGGATATTGCACAAACGTTGCAATTGTCACTCAGTGGACAGCGTTTTGGCTACTTTATGATGAATGGCAAACAGTACTCAGTCATTGGACAATTTGATTTAAAAGATCGCAATGCTCCTTTGGATTTGACTTCTACATTTGTCAAAAATAACAAAGGGGAATTGATACAATTGGATAATGTGGTTACAGTCGTCGAACAAAGCAATCCACCACAGTTGTACCACAACAACCGCTATATGTCGGCTACGGTATCGGCGGGATTGTCACCCGGAAAAAGTATGGGAGACGGAATTGATGCCATGAATGCCATTAGTGAAAAAGTATTGGATGAGACCTTTACCACCGATTTAGCAGGAGAATCGAGGGATTTTGTAGAAAGCAGTTCCAATACCATGTTTGCTTTTGGATTGGCGTTATTACTTATTTATCTCATTTTAGCAGCCCAATTTGAAAGTTTCATCGATCCGATGATCATCATTTTGACTGTTCCCATGGCTGTAGCCGGAGCTTTATTCTCCTTGTGGTTATTTGGGCAAAGTTGGAATATTTTCAGTCAGATAGGCACCATCATGTTGATTGGATTGGTTACCAAAAACGGCATTTTGATTGTTGAATTTGCCAACCAATTGCGCGAGCAAGGCAAACCCAAGATGGAAGCCATTATGGAAGCTTCCGAATCACGTTTACGTCCTATTTTGATGACGAGTTTGGCGATTGCCTTAGGTGCTTTACCTATAGCCTTGTCTTTGGGAGCAGCCTCTACCAGTCGTATTGGCATGGGCGTTGTCATTGTTGGAGGAACCTTATTTTCTTTGATGTTGACCTTGTTGGTAATTCCTGCGGTATATGCCATGTGGTCTAAACCCAGAAAGCACCGAGCTGAGTTTGATTCTATTAAAGAAGATTAAAGTATAATTTTATTAACTCAAATTAGTGCTAGCAAATAATGTTGTAAACACATTTAAGGACAAAAATATTTTCTTCAAAACTTTTTGCTTGATCAAAAAGTTACAATCCCGATATACTTCGGGACAAGGCAAAAATAAAGCCTCCCGCTCTGGTTTTTTGGACGTTTATGCTACCTTCTACGAGTTGATGTGAAAAAACCATTCACTGCCTTTGCACCCCAGCCATTTTTGCCAGGCCAGCACTTGTTATTCGTTGTGTTGCTATTTTGTGTTCTTAATCACGATTATAAAAATGTGTTGGGAATATTGACAGAATCTAAATAATTCCATTCTCTTTAATATTTCATAGCAATCTTATTATTTTGATTCAATTGTATTTAAAACGTTTTCTTCTAATTCAAAGCAGGCATAATTATTGATGCATAAAAGCGTTTAAAATATTTTTTTATGCGTGTATTTTTTAAGGTTTTAGTTGTTTGGTTCCTTATTTTTACAACGATTCCAAACTTGGCTCAGACTAAAATCGATCAATCCAAAGAAGAATTGAAAAAAGGCTCTGAAGTCCATGAAGCCGAAACCTATACCCATCAAAATCGCCCCAGAAAACACCGTCGAACAAGAGATGAAGAAGCTAACCCATTAACTCAATTGGCTACTGATATTTTTGCTTATACCACTTATTTTGCCATCATAGGTAACTATCAAATAGAAGATCATTTGTACAATTCGGTTGCTCCTTACCCATATGCACCGGGATATACAGGTAATTACAAGGGATATGATTCTATTTCGCAAACCGTAAATCGATTTCGCATGGATGTGAGCGATCAATTTTTATACAATAATAAAGACTTGTTCGCCAATCACCTCAAAGTCAAAATCAGACCTTTTCAATATTTTTATTTGCAAACCGATTATCATCAGCTCATGGCATTTGATAAACAAACCGATTCTTACGACCATTTGACCTTGTTACATTTGAATGTGCATTACGACCGACTGAGATTCGAAAAAGTCAATTTGGGTTGGCATGTTGGGATGAATTACGTAGGTAATGACGTTCAAAAAGCGGGCTTTAATATGGGACTCAACACCGAAGTTTTTATAGGGAATAATATAAGTATGAATTTAGCAGGCAAATGGGGTTGGGTCAATCAAACCCCTATACAAGTTTTGGAGTGTCAAGCGCAATATCATATCAGTAACACTTTTATATCTATTGGATATGAGCATTTAGAAATCGGTTCACCAGATTACGATTTTGCTGCAATTGGTTTTGGTGTGTATTTACCTTAATCGTTCCCATTTCCATAATTTACTTTTCATTCTACTTTATATCAAAACTCATTCATAAAAATATGTACCTTTGGTTCATGAAAACATGGGTTAGATACATATCGGTTTTAGGGTTTATAATCCTCTATGGATTAGAAATCAGCTTTTATGTACAACCTAGACATAGCCAAGAATCGGATGTGTCAATATTAAATGAATCAAGTGTCATTCGAGATAATTCTGACCATCGAACTTCCGATATTTATTCCGATTCTTCGTCAAATGTGGTCAATATTGCACCACAATCTTACGCCGGTTTTTCCATTTTCCAAAATAAAATTCAAAATTTCATCCACTTTGCTATTTTATCAGAACAGGTGAAATTTTTTACTTTTCTTCAATTTGAAGATTTTTCTCTATTATTAATGAGGAGTTTTCAAAAAACCGATATTATTTTTCCTTTTCATTCTTTTTGGTGAAGTCCAATTGATTTCTATGATTTGACGTAAGTCATCTTTTAAATTAACTTTTATAGCTGTTTTTCAATGGCTACTATACATTTATTATCGTATTAAATCAATTAAAAATATGGACTCAGGAACAACATTAACCGGCATAATCATCATGGTGATTATCATTATTCCCTTCATTTTGATGGGAATCAATGCCAAAAAACAAAGAAACAAGATAAAAAAAGAATTAGAAAATATTGCAACAAAGAACGGCTGCAAGGTAGGTCAATTTGATATTTGGAAGAATTCGGCTTTTGCAATAGATGAAAGCGAAAAATTTCTAATTGGCTATCGCAAAACGAATCTCGAAACCTTAGAGTTTTTTGCAGTTCTAAAGGATTTCAACAGTTGTTCGATTCAAAAATCCATCAGAAATGTAGGGGATGAAGTTGTTGTGGAACATTTGAAACTTGCCTTTGGAAACAAACAAAACCCCAACAAACCTCAATATTTCGAATTTTACAACAGTGATACTGACAGTTCGCAATTGGGTGATGAGATGCAACTTTTAACCAAATGGCATACTTTGATTAAAGATAGAATTAACTAATATCTTTCAAAAAACGAAGGCTATCTATTTGATTACTGAAAAGAATTATTATAGATAGCCTTTTTAAATTATATTCAATTGGTCTCCTATATAAACCAACCATTTTTCGACCACTTCAAAACCCATTTCAGTCAAAATTTGGGCATATAAATCAATTTGGTATTGATGTGTTTCCATAGGAATACCGGTTTTATAATCCAAAATACCTACTTCCTTTTCATTGAAAAACACAATTCTATCGGGAATGTGAATGTTTCCATCTGGTGTAAAAAGTTCTGACTCACATTTTACTTGATAGGGCAAATCAAAATACTTTTGCAGTTGCGGATGTTTACACAATTCTTCCAATTTTCCTTGCAACCAAGTACTTTCTTCAAGATTGAGCAAACCTTTACTTATATATTGTTGGACAACCATTGGAATATCATCGGTAGTGATGATTTGCGACAACATTTCATGAATGAGATTTCCGAAATGTATGGCTTTCCCTTGCTCAGTGTCCCATAAAAGAGAAGACTTTGTGTAAAAGACCAATTTATGATCGGAAAGCTCGCTACTGATCATTTGCTCTAAAACTTCATTACCGGGTTTTTCCACCTTACATATTTCCTTTTTCTCAATAAGCGGCATTCTATAATGGGAACCGAAGCTATAGTGTAACAGATTCTCTTGAAACAAGCCCAATGATTGTAAAAAACGCGTAAATAACCCTGAATAATACTTCATTTTAACTTGCCCTTGCGAATTCAAACCGAAGTCAGTTACAATGTACAATTGTTCAACTGCACGCGTCAAAGCCACATATAGCAGATTGAAATTATCAAATTCCTGTTTTTCTCTGAAATTAGTATGCAATTGCTTTCCAATTTTGTCGGTGTATTTCAATCTTTCGTCAAACTTGATTAACAATTTACTGATATCTTCATACGATGTCGCATCTTCAAAATGATACCAAACTTTGTCAAATTTAAGTTCATATATGGACAAATCATAAGGAAAAATCACTATAGGAAATTGTAATCCTTTGGCTTTATGAACTGTCATGATGCGAACAGCATTTTTTCCTTCGGGAATTGAAATGCTCAATTTTTCTTTATGTAATTCCCAATCATTTAAAAATCCCAACCAATCACTTCCGTTTTTTGCTTGAAATTCCATTGCATAATCCAGAAAAAATTGAATATACACATCCGATTTTGTATTCAGTTTAAAGCTTCTTATCAAGTATTCCAAACCATCATACAATGATTTTTGCATCCATTTTTCATATTTAAATTCCAAATAAAAAGTTGAAAGTGCCTCATAAAACTCTGATGCCTCAAGTGGCATTAATTTTTCGTAAAACTCATGTCGGGATGCTGTTACAGCAAGATGTGTGTAAAGAAAATCCAACATATCAAACCTGCTTTCCAAATCTCTTGGATTGTAAAGCGTACGTATCGTCTGAATTAAAAAAACAATACCCGGATTTTGAGACAGCAACAAGCTTTCGGAGGAAATGATATCAATCCCGTTTTGTGTTAAGTATTGAGCAATGGCAGTTCCTTGTGTATTTTTTCGAACCAAGACACATACATCTTTCCAAATCCATGCAGGATCCAAATGCTCAATGATTTCAAGAACTTTTTTGGGATACAGCAAACTTTTTTCTTCATCTTCCTTGTCCTTTACCAAAAAATCAATTTGGACATATCCACCTTGTTGGGCATTTGATTTTTGAAATGTTTCCTTTTCATATAATTGCCCATAACGCTCATTTTGCAACGCATTGGCGATATGAGCAAAAAAATCATTATTGAACTTGATCACTTCGGTAAAACTTCGATAATTGCTGTCTAAATAGAGCACATTTTTATCTACTTGAAAAGGTCCTTGAATTTGAGAATCTGAAAGAGCCATGAACTGTTCGGGATTACTACCTCTCCAACGGTAAATGGATTGTTTGGTATCACCTACCAGCAACAAACTTCCCTGTTCCTGACTCAGTGCATTATCGATTAATGCAATCAAATTATCCCACTGTAGTGTAGAAGTATCTTGCATTTCATCGATAAAATAATGTTTGAATTTTTCTCCTAATCTTTCATAAATAAATGGAGCCGGTTCGTCTTTGATTTTCTTTTGAATCAAATCGTTGAAATCGGAAATCAGTTGAATATTGTAATCCTTTTTCAAATTTTCCATTGCATCAAAAACATATTTGAGAACAGTCATTGGAAAAATACTTTCAATCCATAATTGATGCAAAATCAAATCAGAGACAAGTCTTTCGGATTGGGAATACAAGTCTGTTAATTGAGGAATGACTTGATCGATACGAGATTTGATCACATTGGACTTAGATTTGGCGTAAAAAATACCATCTTCTATATTTTGATGCAAAGAGTTTTCATCAAAAAACTTGGCATCTTCCCAATTGTTGGACAAACTTGCAAAGTAATTGGGCAACATACTTCGGAAAAAATCACCAGGTTCAATTTCATTTTGGGCTATAACATCAAAGGCATTTCTACCTATTTGTTGCATATTTTGCTCCATGCCTTTGTATGAGGAAATGAGGTTTTGACGCAAACTATTAAAATTTTCCAGCGAAACATCTGCAACAGATTCAAATTCATGTTTATCTGTTTCATTGAGCAGAATTTTAGAAAATTCAAACAAATTCTTACTGATATCCCATGATTTGTCTTCATCCGATTTTTGCAAAGCAAATGAGACCAGCACTTGGGTCAATTTTTCATCAATTCCAATTTGTGAAATAACGACATCCACGGCTTCTTGTAATATTTTTGGGGCATCCAACTCAATATCAAAATCGGAAGTCAAGCCAAAATCAAAGGCAAAACTACGGATGATGCGATGGGTAAAGCTGTCGATGGTGGTAATATTCAAGCTCGAATAATCTTGGAGCATGGCTTCCAAAATAGCTTGGGAACGATGGGCAAATGTAGTAGCATCCAAACCGGTTTGCCCCATCAATTCGCGTTTCATATCATTGACTGCTTCGGTACTGAAACATTGGAGATTTTCCAAAATGCGTTGTTTCATTTCAACCGATGCCTTATTGGTGAACGTAATTGCCAAAACCTGTTTAAAATAGAAAGCGTCTTTTTGTTTCAATAAAATAGCCAAAAAGTCGCGAACCAACGTATAGGTTTTACCACTACCTGCCGAAGCATTGTAAACAGTATATGAAGCGAGATTTTCCAAAGGATTTACTTTTGGGTAAAATTAGCAAAAAATTCAACAACAAACTTCAGATTGTATTTGAACCAAGCGAATTATCGATACGCTCCATAAAAGGATATTAAGTTGTATTTTTGCCACAACTTTAAATTAGAAGTCATTCAAAGTTCAAAGTAGTAGCAACTCGTTGCATGCAGAACTAAAATCCAATCCCGATGGTCCTGCCATGCTGCAAGCATGGTATCGGGACTAAAATCTAAAATCCAAAATCTAAAATCCAAAATCTAAAATCCAAAATGTTTTTTTTATACAATATCACCTACAATATAGAAGAACAAATCCACGATCAATGGTTACAATGGGTTCAGGGACATCATATTCCAGATGTTTTGAAAAACACTCCTTTTGTAGGCGCCAAATTAATCAAAGTATTGATGGATGAAGATATGGGTGGTGTCACGTATTCCATTCAATATCAAGCAGCAAACAGAGCCATGTTAGATATTTTCCTCTTTGAATCAAAATTCAATATTTTTGGTGACATGTTGAAAATGTTTCCCAACCAATTTGTGAGTTTCAGTACGGAATTGGAAGTGATTAACGAATACAGTAAATTATAATATTTCTAATTTAAAAACATGCAAACCGTAAAAGCTAAAAAATTTTTAGGGCAACATTTTTTAAAAGATCTCGATATTGCTCAAAAAATAGCGGATTCCTTACAAGGAGTTGGATATGATTTGGTATTGGAAATTGG
>JADZFW010000028.1 GCA_020854235.1 Flavobacteriaceae bacterium | reverse complement strand
GTTACAGAAATACTTTCAGTACTGGTCAACATTCCATCATTGGGTGTATCAATGGAAACGACACCAATATCATTGTTGAAATTGGGAGCAATTTGAAATCTACCCACAACCCCTTTTCTAGAAGTTTTGTAATACTCATTGATGAAATAGAAGGTTTTATCATTATTGGGGTCTATGTCTATTTTACTGTAATCACCATATCTACCATAATTTCCCTGAATATTGTTATTGCCATTGGCAATCAATTGTTCTGTTATGGTCATGGTTCCCAATGGATCATTGGCATAACGTCCGGTATAGTAAGAGCTCACTCTTATGGTTGAAGAAGTCGTAGCACCCGACATAGCCGTATAACCCATTCCCATATTGCCTTGTCCATCCATCATGATACTGCCGCACCAAGCGTGTTTACCATCGGGAGCTGTATAGGTACCTTCTTGATACAAAGACCAAGGTTGGCCATCGCTAGATTGTCTCAATTCAATCCATCTAATTCCGGCATTTTCGCCAGTGGTAGCGTCAGTATCTACCACAAAATCAAACACAGCCGAATTGTGGTCAGAAAACTTTCTGAATTGCGCTTGATTCATAACGGTGGCTTGTAAAGCATCTAGAGCTAAACCGCCTCCGGGTTGAGTTAAGTTGGTAAAACTTCCGTTATCGAAAACAGAAATAAAAGGAGTGGTTACAAATTGTTGAGGATTTGAAATAGTAGATAAAGAAGTAGTCGTCCAATTGACATTGATCAACCACATTTTAATATGATCTTGGGTGATTCCACTCCAAGCATTGTCTTGCAAATATACAATCGGAGCATTACCGGCTGCAGGCATACTAGCACTACTCACGTTTAAGGCTTGAGGACTATAAAATCCACTGGTTGTAAGACTTGGTAAGTTGAATCCTACAATCTTGGCGGCGGGATTACCTAATAGCATTTGACTTCTTTCCAAAGCCCATACCTTATTGGTTGCACTTGTATTGTCGGTCATATAATATCCATCACTCCAGATAGATAGTTTTTGGTAATCTACTATTTGTGAAATGGTATAGACATACCAACCGTCATTTACAGGATCAGGTCCGTCAGATACGGCAATTTGTGCTCCGTCTGAATCAGTCAAATAGGTAACGACCCAACGATTCGCAGGTTTGTCGTAAGATACAGTTAAATCACAACAGCCACTAGTAGGAAAAATGGCAGGTTCGGGAGCCAATTGTCCGGTTAAAGCAACCCCATTTTTATTGTAAATGATAAAACCCGTATTAAATACTACAAATACGTGATTGGGACCTACGGCCAAATCCGGGTCGGTAGGTTCAGTGCTGGATGTATAAGCATCCCATACCACATCCGGTGCTCTACCGGAAACTTTTTGACTTAAAGGATTTGGATTTTTAACAAAAAAATCATCCTCTGTTTGCGGATCTTTGTAAGGAACAATGATGTTTTTGGAAGCTCTACCATCCATCATTTGGATTTCTTTAGTTCTGGATGGTAATAAATCCGTCCTAGACGCAATAGAAGGAACATGAGTCATTGAAGTCACCGTTCCGGTATAAGTAGGTTTGGTATTGTCTTTTTCTTGGGCAAAAGTGATTCCCGTAAACCAAACGAAAACCAGTAGGTTGAATAAAAATTTGGAATGCATTTTAAATTGTAATAAAAGTTACAGAGGCAAAAGTAATATTTTTAATTGGTTTTATGATAACTCCATATAGCCAATCCATTCATCACAAGTGCATATAGACTTATTTTAAGGAATTGAGGCATTACATCATGGAAGCCTGAACCTTTGAGCATTACCATGCGGATGACCTCTATAAAATAACGCACTGGGTTGAATTTAATTAAAAACGTAACTTGTCGGTCATTAAGCCGAAACGCAACATTGTTCTATCTTGATTATAATAAACGTTATAAAAATCTTTACCTTGATAAAATTGCACAAAAAAACCTATATCTTCTAAAAACTTTGGATAATAACTGTATGTTACGCTCATTTGGAATCTATCGGTTGAAAATGTGGGTGTATCACTTATATTTCCTAAAAAAATTATCGTTTTTACGTCCAAAGACATTCTTGCTTTTTTGTTTTGATTATTAACAGGAATTTTAAAAGCAGAAAATTCGTTGTGCCAGCGCCAACGTTGATAGCTGTTGTTTAATAGTTCATGTGTCGAATTTTTAGGATGATATTCCAATGAGGATTTAAAAAATCGAACAGCATTTGTTTTTGGTGCCAAATTGGTAAAGATATAACCGGCTTCAATAAAATCTGTTGAAAAATCACCTGAATCTATATTTAACAATCCATTGTAATATATCAGTGAGTCGTTTTGACCGTTAGAATGATGAGCTAATCTTCCAAAAATAACTTTTTTAAATGTTGACGCTTCTTTAAAGTTATAGTACAATGTTACCTGTGGACGATAACTAGGTGTTTTTATTGGATAAGAATATTGATTATACATTCTTATAATAATCTGTGGTGTCAGTACACCCATCAATTTAGAGTTGCTGTTTTCTCTAATTATAAAATTGGGTATCAAATTAGCTTCAAATATTAGCGGTTCCATATTGCCAATATCAGTTGGAAAAGTAATATAGCTATTCCCTTGATTAGCTTGTGCAATAGTTGATAATTCAAATTTAGGATTACTTGTTTCCTGAGAAAAAATTTCAATCACATTGAAAAAAACAAATGTGAAAATCACTATTTTATAAACCAATTTCATTTTGCTTAAATTGATTTTTTTCTAAATAAAATGACATAAGACAAACTTGTAAGAATTACTGTAATTATTGTTCTAAAAAGTAATGCCTTAGGGGTTTTCAACTCATATAATCCACCATTTTTAATGTAGAATTGTAAAACAATATTGCCTATGATTAATAATATCAAACTGATAATCAAAGCCGTAAATGCCATTTTCTTTTTCATTATTAATAGATAAGCCGCAATTAAATAGAGTATAGCACTTAATAGATTTATCCAAACCACAAAAGGGACAAAGTTCCCTTCTAAGGCTCTTATTCCAAACCAATCAAATAGTACGGAACTGCTCAAAAAAAAGGTTAACAATCCAAAAGCAATTAACAAAATAAAGGTAAAGATTCTCATTGTAATTAAGATTAAAAGTTAAAAAAAGAATGTCCAAAAAAATAATCAATTAACGGTTTAAGTATGGAATAAAGTGCGTTTAAGTAATATTTTTAAGGACATTCAAACTATTTTATTTGGGCTTTTTGATTACTTCAAATCCAAGCCAAACTATTGCTATAATAACACTTATTGCGCCCAAAAGCACAAAAATTGGCGGAGCTTTAAATATTAATTCCGCTAAAATTCCCAATGGCATTAACATACCACCAAGTAAAAAAATGGAAATCCATTGAAGTGATTTTGCTCTGATATTAAATTGCAACATTAAATATCCGATGAAGATATTGAGTACGGCAAATAAATTTCCGTGAACGTGTGCTAGTCGCGATTCAAAATGGGCACCCGATTCAGAATTGGCAATCCATTCCAATTTGTTTGAGGCAAAGT
>JADZFW010000027.1 GCA_020854235.1 Flavobacteriaceae bacterium | reverse complement strand
GAAAAAAGAGTCACTTTTGTTGAAAAAGGGATTTCTAAAGAAAGAGCAGATTTTTTACAATCTTTATTAAAACACAATGGGTTTGAAGTGCTGATAGCCGAAGATAAGAAAAAAACTGAGGATGATCCTACTTTTTATACTGTTGGCGTAACTGATATGGTATTTAATCCTACCATTTGGATTTTTCAACGCCGTTTGTTTACATTGGACGGACGTCGAGTTACCCAAGATTTTTGGGATCAAAAAACGACTGAAACCATACCTCAATATTACGAAAGCAAACTCTAAACGTATTTTTTTTAAATAATTTTTTAAAAGGCTGAAATTCAATATGATTCAGCCTTTTTTTATATTGAAGTAGTATACTTTAGGATTTGGAATAACTATTTTTTGATGTTTTAAAAATCGAAATACCAATTATTCAAATCCGAGCGTAATCCAAAGGTGAACCAAGTAGTTTTTCCATTTTCAAAAACATCGGTTACCACTTGTGCTTCAAAATTTCGGAATAATAATCCGCCAAATAATTTTAAGTTGGTCGCAGGGTTAATCAAGTATCCGGCTTGGATTTCTCCAATCAAAATATTTGCTTTATTACCTTGACCGGTTTCAACGCCGTAATCGGCATTTCGGTCGCTGTAATCACGGTAGATATCGCCTCCGTAGCTGTATGAATCGGTTAAAGTGTTGTAGTCAAAACCCTTGATACCCATGACTGCTTTTGCCATCCCAAACCATCTGTTTTTTTGATATTCGGCAATAAAAATTCCCTCTCTGAAATTACTTCCCCATGGATGTGCCAATGATTGATTATAGTGTCCGTAATTGGTTTCGGGATTGTTGTGTGAATAAGTATAAGGTCTTGCCATATTGTATTCTGCTTGTAATGTCAGATTTGGAATCTGGAAAGCATTGAAGTATTTTCCACCCAATTGAAAAGCATATTTGTTGGCCCAATACCCTTTGGAACCAGTCATTTCTTTGATGGTAATTTCGTCAAATAGAATTTGAGAATAGAGCGAAATATCTTGAGTAAATTTATAAGACGCATTCATTCCAATCAGTGCATTTCCTTTTTTGGAACCCATTGAAAACTCTATAGGGCGAAACAAAATGATAGGATTCAAATAATCAACATCAAAACCTTGATCGGGTGTTTTGGCCCATATTACACTTTCAAATAAACCAATGTTTAATTTGGGTGTAGCATTCCAACTCAAATGATGCATGGCGGCAAATTTTCTTTGATATACACCTGTCTCAGAAGGAATTATATTTACATTTCGCAACCACAACCATAGATTGGTATACTGAATTTTCCAAAATCGGGTTTGAATTTTAAAATAGGTACTGTTTGTAGCCGCATCCGATAGGAACATGGAACGATAACCTTCACCTATGAAATTTTTATCCCGACCAAACTGAAAATTAAATGTTTTATTGGGTGAATAGGATACATAGCCTGTTGCAACCGGAAAATCAAAGGCACTATCTCCAAAATTCTTGGCAATACCTTGTCCCGGAACAATAGCTTCTCCATCAGTTGAAGGACGTATATAGGTAGCAAATCGGTTGAAATAGGTGGCAAAACGACCTTGACTTTCGTAAATAGTAGAAGAGAAACTCACTTTTCCATATAAATTTCCTTCAATACGGGCTGCGCGTGTGTTTAGATATGTGTAATTGAAGTCGGAATTGTCTTTACCAAGTTGTAAATCTACCAATGGATCCAAATGCAACCAGTAATTTTCACCCGAAATTTCTACCATATTTTCATTCCAAAATTTCCTTCCCCACCAACCGGTTTTATCTTTCATCAAACTTTCTCTTTGTGCTTCGAATGCGTCAATATCTAAATCAGATTGATAAATATATGGTCTTACTCCTGTATGATTTTGATTTGGCATGAAACCATGCAAAGTATTGTAATTGCTGTAGGAAAATGGAATTCTCAATTGGGAATTTGCAACTTTCAACGTTGGACTTTCACTATCTTTAATGGATATAACATCCTGAATATTTTGGGATGGAATAATTGGGATGATGCTTTCAGGATAATATAAGATAAATTGCTTATCAATGGCATGTTCGTCAAAAGTGGCAGGTTCAAATGCTGGTAATTTTTCAAAAACCCGTTCCACTTCATTGTTAATCCGAGTACAGGTTGAGGAAACGTGAATTACCTCAAATGTTCCGGTTTTGGATGCGACAAAGACAACATAAAACTTGCTTTGATCTTCTGTCGCTCCTTCAGGTTTGATAAATTCTTTGTAAAAATCGGTTGAAACCTTTTCCAAAAAACATTTTTCAAGTTGATTTAGTACTTCCGATTCACAACCTCTGTAAACGGGATATTTCTCCATTTGGCTAAATACAAGTAGCGAAAACAAACTAAAAACGAGGGATAAAACGAATTTATACATTATTTCGGGTATTAAGTGTTATTGGATTTTAGAAACATGATGATTGGTGAGTTGGTATACTTCTCCACTTTCGGGGCAAATGGCTTTGCCTGTATCGTCAAAAGTCAATCGGTGTCCGTACTCACTCATCCAACCTATTTGACGGGCAGGATTTCCTACTACCAAAGCATAAGGTTTGACTGTTTTGGTTACAACTGTACCGGCTCCAATGAAAGCAAATTCACCAATGTCATTCCCACAAACAATCGTCGCATTGGCACCGATACTGGCGCCTCGTTTCACCAACGTTTTTTCATAACTACCTCGACGATTGACCGCGCTTCTAGGATTGGTGACATTGGTAAATACCATAGATGGGCCTAAAAAAACATCATCTTCACAGATTACACCTGTGTATATCGAAACATTGTTCTGAACTTTGACATTATTTCCCAAAATGACTTCGGGAGAAATCACAACATTTTGACCGATATTGCAATTATCTCCCATTGTACATTGCGGCATAATATGGCTGAAATGCCAGATTTTAGTTCCTTTCCCAATGCTACAACCTTCATCAATTACGGCTGTTTCGTGCGCAAAAAAGTCTCTGACCATGTGTAGAAATATTTATAACGAAAGTACTATAAATTGTTGAGATGAGGATACATCTAAGTTCAAAAAGGTAATAATCTGATAATAACGGCAAGTCAATCCCAATAAAATACTATTTTTGCAAAAAACATATATTTCATGAAGTTTTGGAATTTAATTTCTCGGTTTATCCTCAGAAGCCGAATGTTGATTTTGATCGCTCTGATTCTGATAACCGTGTTACTGGCTACTCAGTTTAAAAACTTGCATTTTTCGCATACAGAAGCCAATATTTTACCCAAAGACCATATTGTCAATATACAATATGATCGATTTTTAGAATTGTTTGGAGAAGAAGGTAATTTGATTTTATTGGCGGTAAAAGACTCTACTATTTTTACACCGGAAAAATTCAATGCTTGGAATGAGTTGACTAAAAAGTTGAAAGCCAATAAAGAAGTAGCGATGGCTATTTCTCTAAAGGATATTCAACTCCTCAAAAAGGATACAATTCACGAAAAATTCGAATTAGAGCCTTTGATTAAAAAAACACCCGAAACGCAAGAAGAGGTTGATGCAATAAGAAATGAATTGTTGAATAACTTGCCTTTTTATGAAAATCTGCTTTATAATAAAAAGGGAACCATTCAAACATTGGTTTATTTGGATAAAAAAATCGTGAATTCACCGGTAAGAAAGGCTTATGTTTTAAATGTTTTAAATCCTTTAATCGATCAGTTTGAAAAGGATAATAAAGTAGATGTGAGAGTTTCGGGAATGCCTTTTATTAGAACAATGAATGCCGCTAATATTGCAAGTGAGATGAATTTGTTTATGTTTTTGGCATTGGCTGTAACTATTATCATCTTTTATTTCTTTTTTAGATCGTGGAGAGCTACCATGGTTACTATGGTGGTAGTTGTTATAGGTGTCATGTGGGCTTTAGGTTTTACCGGACTTTTCCATTATGAAATATCCATTCTAACTGCTTTGATTCCACCACTGATTATTGTTATTGGGGTACCCAATGCCATTTTTCTCATTAATAAATATCAACAGGAGTTTAAAAAACACGGTAATAAAGCCAAGTCCCTTCATCGTGTGATTTCAAGAGTAGGAACTGCTTCTCTGATGACTAATCTCACGACTGCGATAGGTTTTGGAACTTTTATATT
Organism: Flavobacteriaceae bacterium; assembly: GCA_020854235.1. Classification (GTDB taxonomy): domain Bacteria; phylum Bacteroidota; class Bacteroidia; order Flavobacteriales; family Flavobacteriaceae. Next base: position 282 of record JADZFW010000027.1, on the reverse strand, counting down.
TACTAAAAGTCAATTGTTGAGTGAATTTGGATTGGTAGCTTCTGTAAGTATCATGTCATTATACATTTTAGCGCTTACTTTTATACCTATTGTTTATAGTTTTGTTCCTATTCCTAGTGACCAAAACCTCAAACATTTAGAACGCAATTGGATCAATAGAGTATTAGATTGGATCGAAAATACGGTTCGTCACCATAGGTTGTCCATTTACATAGCAACTATTTTATTGATCATCATCAGTATGATAGGGGTTTATTTTATGAGAGTTTCGGGAAGTTTGAT
>JADZFW010000026.1 GCA_020854235.1 Flavobacteriaceae bacterium | reverse complement strand
TTTAATAAAGAACATTTAAAATAAACAATACAAAATATTTATATAAAAATATTATATTAAAATATAAAATGAATATTATTTGAGAGAATTCATTTAAATATCAAACCAAAAAAACAAAAAAAGTGAGCACGGTCCGTACTCACTTTTGGTTTTTAACACTTTTTTAGTGTCATTTTAACTCATTTTTTAATCGATCATTTATGATACCTGAATGGATTTAGGCAACATTTTAGCTTCATCTTTTTTAGGTATGACTACTTTCAAAACGCCATCTAAATAGGTAGCATTGATATCTTCACGGTTGGCGGCTTCTGGCAACACAAAACTTCTGGAAAAAGAACTGTAATTAAACTCTTTTCGGGTATAATTCTGATCTTTTGATTCTTCAGTGTTTTCAGTTGTTTTTTCGGAAGAAATCAATATAACATTTCGTTCCAAATTGATTTGAAAATCTTCTTTTTTCATTCCAGCTGCTGCCATTTCAATGACATATTGTTCTGGAGTTTCTTTGATATTTACGGCTGGTACTGTTAATCCAGCTTGCATTAATGTGGGTTTTTTAAAGAAATCACTTTCAAATAAATCTTCCAATAATGAGGGAATTAATCCTGTGTTTGATCTTACTAGTGTCATGTTTATTATTTTTTTAGGTTAAACATTTTTTTATTGATTACGTTTTGGCTTTTTCAATTCGTATACCAATCCTAATTCCATGATTATTTGTCATATTTTTTAGAATATTTTAACTATTATCAGACATTAAGTCATTTATTTAGAGTGAGATAATGACATTTTTTCATTTTTTTTTCCGCAAACTTGCCTATACGCACTTTAATCCCTTAATTTGTGTTTTATTAAGAAATGTAGCTTAAATAGGTTTAAATTAAAATAAGTTCCAAGCATTATTCTAAAACTTCCAACTTTAAACCTCCAATTTTAAATCAAAAGGTATGTTAACCATCAACTTCATCAAAGAAAACAAAGAAAAAGTCTTAGCCGGTTTAGCAAAGAGAAATCTTAAAAACGGTTCTGAATTAGTGGAATCTGTCCTCAATTTGGACGCTGAACGTAGAGAAGCACTTACTGCTTTTGAAATGGCCCAAGCTGAACTCAACCGTATTTCCAAGGAAATAGGCACCTTATTCCAACAAGGAAAAACGGCAGAAGCCAATGAAATGAAACCCAAAACAGTCGAATTAAAAGACCAAATCAAATTATTTGGAGACAAGTCAGATGAATGGGCAAAATTATTACAAGATGCTTTGTATAAAATCCCCAATATTCCACATCAATCTGTTCCTGAAGGTAAAATGCCAGAAGATAATGAACAAGTTTTCCGCGAAATTGATATACCTGTATTACACGATGGTGCTGTACCTCATTGGGATTTAGCTCAAAAATACAACATTATTGATTTTGAATTGGGGAATAAAATTACAGGAGCCGGTTTTCCGGTTTACAGAGGTAAAGGAGCTAAATTACAAAGAGCTTTAATCGCTTATTTTTTAGATAAAAACTCGGCAGCCGGATATGAAGAAGTGCAACCGCCTTATGTGGTTAATGAAGCTTCCGGTTATGGAACAGGTCAATTACCCGATAAAGAAGGTCAAATGTATCATTGTACCTTAGATAATTTATATTTAATTCCAACAGCCGAAGTACCTGTGACCAATTTCTACAGAGATGTTATTTTGAAAGAAACAGATTTTCCAATTATGAATACAGCCTATACACCTTGTTTTAGAAGAGAGGCTGGTTCATATGGCGCTCACGTGAGAGGTTTGAATCGCTTGCATCAATTTGACAAAGTGGAAATCGTACGCATCGAACATCCTGATCATTCTTATCAAGCTTTAGAAACAATGGTAGATCACGTGAAAGAATTGTTGAGAGAGCTCAAATTACCTTTTAGAATTCTCCGCCTTTGTGGAGGTGATATGGGTTTTACTTCAGCGCTGACGTATGATTTTGAAGTGTATTCTACAGCTCAAGAAAAGTGGTTGGAAGTAAGTTCAGTTTCAAATTTTGAAACATTCCAAGCTAATAGGTTGAAATTGAGATACAAAGATGCCAATGGCAATTCTCAATTGGCGCATACGCTCAATGGAAGTTCATTGGCGTTGCCACGTATTATGGCAGGATTATTGGAAAATTATCAAACTCCTGAGGGAATTAAAGTTCCTGAAGTATTGGTGAAATACACTGGATTTGATATAATCAATTAAATATTGAAAATTGATGTATAAAAAAATCCCGTTAGTGTGTAACTAACGGGATTTTTTACAAATATTTAATGGAATCATATGAGATATTATAACGATATGAAGTTCTGAATTCTTTTAATCAAAAACCTAATTGTAAGCCAAAACCGTTATCATTCTCTTGTACTTATTCATTTCAGCCAAAGCTTGAAGATAAGCCCCAATTTCACCCATTTGCATAAATTTCATCGCTTGATTTTTTGCGTTCTCGTACTGTTGTGTAAGCTTATTCATGACTAAAATATTTATGGTTATGTATATGGTTTATCAAACAGCGTGCCAAACTTAGAATGGTAATATAAATATCAGATAATCAATAAATTGAAATTAAAAACAGGAACAAAAACTATTTATTTTGGGTAGAAATAAAAAAAGGTTAGCGTTGAATATGATATCAAACACTAACCTTTAACAAAAGGCGGTATTTTATTTTTTTACTTAAATGCCTGAATTCCGGTAATATCCATTCCGGTTATCAATAAATGTATATCATGCGTGCCTTCGTAAGTCACGACACTTTCTAAGTTCATCATGTGTCTCATGATCGGGTAATCTCCGGTGATACCCATAGCTCCAAGCATTTGTCGTGCATTACGGGCTATTTCCAAAGCCATGTTGACATTATTGCGTTTAGCCATTGAAATGTGCGCAGAAGTGGCTTTTCCGGCATCTTTCAAAGCACCCAACCTCCAAGTTAGGAATTGCGCTTTGGTGATTTCGGTAAGCATTTCGGCTAATTTCTTTTGTTGCAATTGAAAAGAAGCAATTGGTTTTCCAAATTGGTTGCGTTCCAATGAATATCTCAAAGCCGTATCATAACAATCCATAGCAGCACCTATGGCACCCCAAGCGATACCATATCGAGCAGAATCGAGACACATCAATGGCGCTCCTAATCCGGTTTTATTCGGAAGTAAATTTTCTTTTGGGACCTTGACGTTGTCAAAAATTAATTCGCCGGTAGCCGAAGCTCTCAATGACCATTTGTTGTGTGTTTCTGGTGCAGAATACCCGGGATATT
>JADZFW010000025.1 GCA_020854235.1 Flavobacteriaceae bacterium | reverse complement strand
TTTTCTTTCATAAATCCAAAAGACGACAATACTTTTTTATCCATATTCAACGCCAACATGGCGATGAATACGAGATACATCAAGTTAATCATCTTCTGTCTGGGTGATAAATTACCTCCTGCCATTTTCTATAATTTTAAGGTTAATTAATAAATTGGGTTTCGGTAAATCTATCCTTTATTCATTGCTGATAACATACCACCGTAAACATTGTTTAAGGACTGTAAATTAGCAGCCATAGAATGCATTTGTTCTTTTAAAGCTTGAGCATTTCTTGCGATATCTTCATTGGCTTGAGCCTGACGGCTTGAACTTTCCAATTGAACTTTATACAAACTGTTTAAAGATTCCATTTGAGAAGCGGCTAATGACAATTGTTCGCTGTATTTATTGGTAGCAGAAATAGAACTGACAGCAGGTTGAATTTGTTCAGCAGCACCTTTAAAACTTTGGATGCTTTCGCCTAAACTTTTCATCAAACTAGAATCCAATTTAGCTTCTTTCAACATATCATCCAATTTCTTAGACAACAAACCTTGTACTTCTTCAGTATCTTTTACTACAGCTTTCTTTGCTTTAGCTTCACCTCCTGCTAATTCAGGATAAACTTTTGACCAATCCAAGTCTTCTTGAATAGGTTCAAACGCAGATAAAAAGAATATAAATGCTTCCACACCTAATCCAATCATCAAAAGTATACCTCCAGTCAATGGACCTAAACTCATGTGTAGGATTTTGAAAAGGGCTCCGATGATTACGATTGAGGCTCCAATACTGTAAGCCATGTGGAAAATTTTCTTTTGTGTTCTTGATTGTGCTGCCATAATAATTTAAAATTGGGTTATTAATAAATTGGTTAATTATTTTGTTTGTTTGTTATTTTTTTCCTCTCAAATCTGTTCCTAGATAATCCTGGACGGTTCTAAATCCGATGTAACTTCTAGCGGTGTCAGCGTATTCATAGGCTCTTGAACTTACTTCTAAGAAATAAGCAACGTCCTTCCATGAACCACCACGAATTACTTTTCTGTGGTTTTGACGATCTTCTACATTGGGATTCATCGTTGAACCAAAATAGTATGAAGCTTCGTTATAAGCTGTACCAGTCCATTCTGAAACGTTTCCGGCCATATTGTATAAACCGTATCCGTTTTTATTGTATGATTTGGCTTCCATGGTATATAAAGCTCCATCGACTGCATAATCTCCACGAGCTGGTTTGAAGTTGGCCAAGAAACAACCTCTATCGCTGGTTGTGTAAGGTCCACCCCAAGGGTATTTTCCGTATTCCAAACCTCCGCGGGCTGCATATTCCCATTCAGCTTCAGATGGTAATCTGAAATGAGGAACTCTCACGCCATTTTTTCTTGAGGATAAATAATCATTTTTTACTTTCGTTCTCCAACTTGCAAATGCCTTTGCTTGATGCCAAGTGATACCTACAACAGGATAATCACCATACGCTTGATGCCAGAAATAATCTTGGTGCATCGGGTCATTATATGAATATGCGAAATCTTTTACCCATACCGTTGTATCGGGATAAACTTCTCTTACTTCTCTAATAATTTGATCCTTACGTGTAGTTCCTTGACGAGCTGCTGCTTCTTGATCCAACCAAGAATATTCATATTTGAATTTTCTAACATCCATCATACGTCTGCCATCAAAACTTTCTTCTAATGGTAACCACATAGAATCCAAAACTTCAACGTATTCAACAGATGGTAAATCATTGATATCATATACCAATTCTTTTTCCCAATTTAAGAATCTTCCTAAAGTTGGCGAATTGACATCTCCCAAACTTCCATAATTGGTCATCATGTATTTCACATACATATTACCATTATCGGTGGTGTCTTGGAACTGATAATCGGCTAAAGGTCCCGTGGCAGGATCCCCATTTAATTCAGCCATTAATGCCAATTTAGTTCGTACAATAGAGTCTCTAACCCAAAATACGAATTGTTTGTACTCACTGTTGGTAATTTCTGTCTCATCCATATAGAATGGACGTACAGTGGAAGTACGCGCCGGTGTGTTTAAAGCACCAATAGGGTCTTCGTCTTGTTTACCCATAGTAAAAGTACCTCCGGGAACCAATACCATCCCGGTAGGAGTCTCAGAATTCCATTTGGATTTGGTCTCCACTCCAACTAAATCACCTTTACTATTTCCACCAGATCCGCAGCCGTAAGCTAACGAAATGAGCAAGATTAAAATTGCCGTTTGTCTCATAATTTATACCTGTTTCTAAAAGCGTGTAAACCTATAATTAATTTTTGAATTACACAAAACGATTTAAAAAATATTACTAATAATTTAAACTTTCTACTATTATCCTAATTTTCTTCTATTTATATACCATCTTTCGGGTATTTCAAGTCTATTGGCAGTCAAAAAATCATTATAAGTACATGGTATTAACGTTTGCCTTTTGATTTTATTATCCTCCTTAAGACTAATTTCCATCCACCAACGTTCACTGCTCTCACTCTTGTAAAACTGATAGGTCTCATCATCTATCATGACTATATATTTTTTGAACCCATTCAAATCCACATT
>JADZFW010000024.1 GCA_020854235.1 Flavobacteriaceae bacterium | reverse complement strand
GGGTTTAAATGAAAAAACCTTGCAAATTGCAAGGTTTTGTCGGGGTGGCAGGATTCGAACCTGCGACCTCCTGCTCCCAAAGCAGGCGCGATAACCGGGCTACGCTACACCCCGTAAATAAATTTCAAATCACAACAATCATCCTATAAAAGAACTTTGTGATCGCGACAGGATTCGAACCTGTGACCGTCTGATTAGAAATCAGATGCTCTATCCAGCTGAGCTACGCGACCCCGTCAGAGGTTCAAATAACTTCAACCTTCTGAAGCGGAGAGGGCGGGATTCGAACCCGCGGTACAGGGTTAACCGTACGACGGTTTAGCAAACCGCTCCTTTCGGCCACTCAGGCACCTCTCCTAAAAAAAAATCTATTAGACTTTTTTAGAGAGTGCAAATGTAATATTAGAATTGGTAATGACAAAACTTTTTTCATTTTTTTTCAATGTTGTGTTATAGTTCTAAATAAGTCGAAAATATTAAATACCATATTCCTCAAACTTTAAACCCCACTTTCACCCTAGTATCTTTTTCAGACCATCTTTCTTGTTGACAAAAGGCTTTGATATTTTCAAAATTAGGTTTGGTGTTTTGGAGCAGTTCATTCATCAATACCTTTCGAGCTATATTGTCCATTTCTCCTCCTGAAAAAGTAAATTCATTTGCCAATTGCAAAGCTTGATGCTGGGATAGATAAGGAATTTTATTTTTCCAAATTCGGGCAGCATTTTCCAAAGTAGGTTTGTCAAAATGGACTTTAAATAAAAAACGCCTTTCAAAAGCTGTATCAAGATTACTGACCAAATTGGTAGTGGCAAAGAAAATTCCGTCAAAACGTTCGAGTTCATCCAAAAGTATGTTTTGCAAAGTGTTTTGGGTTTGATCTACGCTTCCGCGAATGTTTTCATTGCGTTTGCCAATGATGCCATCAGCCTCGTTAAATAAGAGAATTGGACAGACTTTCTGCCTTTCTTTGATGGCTGCATAATCTGTAAAGATTTTTTTAATGCGTTTTTCACTTTCGCCAAACCACATGCTTTTGGTTTCGGAAATGTCAACTTTCAATACAGGTCGACGATATTTTCTGGCGAGTTGATAAACCGTTTCCGTTTTTCCCGTTCCGGGTTGACCGTATAGTAGAACGGTCAGCCCCACTGGCAAATGCGCTTTTTGCAATTTTTTTTGCAGTTTTTTGAAGGTACTATCCGCTAAACTCTTTTGTAATGGCAACAACATTTCTTGTTCGCTCGCATTGTAATAAAGTGCTTTTGGGTCGATTTGTTCAGGATATTTCAACCTTTTGTCTTTAATTGGACTAATCTGTAAATCTAGATGTTCCAATTGATTCAAAACTTCGAGAAATTTGTAACTCAATTTCACATGGGTTTCTTTGGCTATTTGATTGGGCTCTACGTCCAATAGAGCTAATTTGACAAGTGCCGATTCACCATGGATGATTTGTATGGTTTTTTTCATGGATTCCTGATGTGAATCGTAATAAATGTTGAGCGAATAAGTCAAATCCGTATAGAAATCTTCATGTCCGTACACCCAAAAATCTTCCAACATTTCCACAAGTAGAAATGTTTCATCCATTCTGAGTTTGGGTTTTAAATATTGAAGCAATTTTAATTCATGGAATTGCTCCATGAGTCGTCTGAATTTATTTTGAAAAATAAATCCGCTTTCATTGCGATTGGTTTTTTCATTTTTGAGTTTTTTGAACTCTTTCATCAAGGATTCCAAGTTCTTTTTCAGATCATGTGAATTCAAAAATTCCATAGGAATTGGTTGATTGTCAAATATACATTCCTGAATAGTTCCATTTAAATCAAAGGTCAGGTTTTTAAGATCCGAATCGGTATCGGAAAAGAAGTTTTTCTTCTGAAGATTTTTGATTTCGGGTATTAACCTTAAAAATTTGACATCATTTAATCCGAAATAATCCATCAGATCGTTTACGTTCAAGGAATTAATGGTGGATTTTACAAAAATTACGGCAAGCAGCATACTTTGCCAATCGGTCGTATTGAAATACGCATTGATCCTTTTTAATTCTTCCGATAACTCCGTTAATTTTTGATCTTTTAATTTTGATTTATATGCCTTTCTGTATAGTATTTCCAGAATTTGGGCAATGCTTTTGTGATTCATGACTACTTATAGTATGATTTTTTTAAAAAATTGATGAAGCGCTGCTCCCGCCGGGGCGGAAGCAGTAACTTCACCTAGATTGGTTTCACTTTTTCCATATACCTCCATACGGGTAGTCATCACTTTTAGGACTTAGCGGTAAACGCTTCTTTGATTTGTTCTAAAAGATTTCCCTGTCCGGAAATGCTGATGTTACCTACTTTGTCGGCAATATTCTCGATAAACTCCATTTCTTTCAATTTGAATAACATGGTGTTTTCTTCCATCAATTTGGCCGTGTTCAACAAACTTCGCGTAGAAGCAGTTTCTTCTCTACGGGTGATGATGTTGGCTTGCGCTTTCTTTTCTGCTACCAATACTCGATTCATGATGTCTCTCATTTCACCGGTAAGGATAATATCCTTGATACCGCAGTTTTCAATTTTTACACCCATTTTTTCGGCCATTCCTTTTACGTTTTGCAAAACAGATGCACTGATGTTGTCTTTGTTTTCCAATAATTCGTCCAACGTCTTATTTCCTACAAAAGTTCTGATAGCCAATTGGATGATGACATACAATTGTTTTTCATAATCTTTGTGTTCGAGTAACGCCTTCATGATATCAGTCACTTTGTACTGCGTGTTGAAGTTAATCCTGACAACAGCTTTGTCTTGTGTCAAAATTTCCTGACCGGAAATTTCCATGTTTTGCATACGCAAATCGGCTTTAATCACTCTGATGACATTCTCATTTTTCCAGAAACGGTAGATACCGCTTTCCAAGATTTTGACAAATTGATCATTGATGATCAAAACAGCCTTTTCATGTGGTTCTACTTCATATACATGCATTTGAAGCCTTACTTCAGAGACACTGAGGATTTTTCGATCCATGGTTTCGGAAACTTCAATTTCTTGAAGGTTCAATAAAGTGACTTGATAAGTCACCAAACCTTTCCAATACATATATCGACCAGGTTTTAAAACGCTTTGATACAAACCGTTTTTGTACAAAATACCCAATTGACTATCGTTTACCTCTACGATTTGTAACTTTTCCATCAATGCGGCATCTTTCATCAAAATTTCCAATAGAACCGGTGCATTAAACACCAAACTCATATTGTATAATTGAACTTCTTCGTTAAAGTACAATACATGCAATCCTGCTTCGATGAACTTACGATAATCGCCATTTCTAAATACCAAACCAATATAACCTTGGTTTACTCTTGCTAATTTCATTTTACTTACATTTAATCATTTAACTTATTTCACTACTATGTGAAACCTATCTATTTGCTTTTTATAAAAAGTCTTATTCAAAAAACAATACCAACAGATGCTCCTAAAAGTTCGGAGAAAAAGGGGACAATGAAGTTGTCATTTTACAGATGGAATACGATTACCTTTTCCTTTCCTTTCCATCGGAATTGAGTTCCTTAAATTTTTTTCCCGTTCCAATTCAGAAAAAATTCACTTCCTTGTTGCCTTTAACTGCAAAGAACTTTTATTGATGTCCAACCTTTTGGGTTTTCGCATCTGTTGTGTATTGTCGGTGTCAGGTTGTCCCTGACGAGAGGATTTTTTTTACAAGCGAATCCAACTTGTTGGAATGGTTTTTAAGACCATTTCGTTACTCTACCACTGAGTTACTCTCAACCTAAATGAGATGCGGGAATCGAACCCGCGACATACGAGTGAGGCTAATGTTCTAACCATTTGAACTAGTTTCTCAAAAGAAACACAGGAATCGAACCTGTAACCCTTAGCGTGACAGTGTTGAATTTGGTTATCAACAAACCTTCAAAACAAATTGCATAGCATGATCCCATACAAACTTTGTAAAACCTGCTACAACGGTGCTATACAGAAACACCTGTCGTGGATTTGTGTTGAAATTTTTAGAGATTAGGCATGCCTATTCTCGATGGGTAGTGCTGATGGGAATCGAACCCATTTCTTCCCGGGAGACAGCCGGGAACTTTAGCCGTTAAGTTACAGCACCTTGAGAAATTAGAAATTAGAACTTAAAAGTTAGAAGGGATGTAGGAAGCCTCGTCTAATTTAAGTTTGAATTTCTTATTCTTGAAACTGAATGGAAAAAATATTGATGATTTCAGAGCAAAGGATCCGAAACAGTTTCCTGCTTCGGATATAAATAGTTTGATACTATTGGTCAAATCCGAAGCAACACCAGCCAAAATCTAAACAGCTTGCCAGCTGATGATTTGGGTATGTGTTTGGTATCATTTTATGTGTCATAATGATGTTGCTTTTTAGATGAATATTTTTTGATTTTAAAACGGGGCAAAAGTAAAAAGTGTTTTTGAATTGTGCAAATTTATTTTGATTTAAAATATTGAAAAACAATGCAATAGATTGTATTTTTTAGACAATACACATCCTGCTCGTCCTTAACGAGCAAGTGGTAAAAATGACAAAAGGCTGTCTCTCAATTGCGTTCAAATTTTACAACTAGATGTTTGATATGTAAAAAAAATCTATTTTCAATCGAAAAAAATTTATAAAAATTTAAAAAAAAAGCGTCCATTGTTGAAAATGGACGCTTGGATATATCGTTTCTGATGAAAAGTCAGCTTAAATTTCTCTCCAAAATGTCCTTATATATAGAATTAAAAGCAGATTTTTGCTGCTTTCAATGGTTAAAAAGGTATGGTTTTGATCGTGCATATACGTATTTTTGTGCTGCAAAGGTGCAAAAAAAAGAGGAAACCTTGACGAAAATTAACTAATTTTGCATAAAATTTCAAACATTGATACACCAAGAATTTATTTCTAAAACTATTTTTGACCCTAAATCGGGAGAATTTTCTGCCAAATCCCCTAGTAATATTGCCTTAGTTAAATATTGGGGAAAATCAGATCCGCAAATTCCTAAAAATGCTTCAGTTAGTTTCACTTTGAGTAAAAGTTTTACAGAAACGACCTTGAAATTTACTCCTAAAGAAGCAGGAAAAACCGAAAAGGGATTTGAGTTTGAGGTGTATTTGGATGGTGAAAGTAAACCCGATTTCAAATCGAAAATTCAGAAGTATTTTGAAAGTATTGTTTTGTATGTACCGTTTATAAACGATTTTTCTTTTGAAATTCATACCCACAATTCTTTTCCTCACAGCAGTGGTATAGCCTCTTCAGCTAGTAGTTTCGCAGCTTTGTCTTTGTGTGTGATGCAGATGGAACAGTCTATGAATGTAGAGATGACGGATGAATTTTACTTTCAAAAAGCTGCTTTTTTGTCTCGATTGGGTTCGGGAAGTGCCACTCGAAGTATCTATGATGGTTTGGTTATGTGGGGTAAACATTCACAATTTCCTTCTTCAAGTGATTTTTATGGGATTCCTTTTCCAATCGAAACACATTCTGTTTTTGAAACTTATCAAGACACGATTTTGTTGGTGGATAAAGGACAGAAAAAAGTTTCCAGCAGTGTAGGACACAATTTGATGAATCATCATCCTTTTGCCGCGCAAAGATTTGTGCAAGCCAATGAAAATCTCACCCAATTGGCCGGCATCATGCAACAAGGTGATTTGAATGCTTTTATGCAATTGGTGGAAACCGAGGCTTTGAGCTTACATGCCATGATGATGACCGCCAATCCATATTTTATTCTGATGCAACCTCAAACGATAAGTATTATTAAAAAGATATGGGAATTCAGAACAGCGACTCAAGTTCCGGTTTGTTTTACTTTGGACGCTGGAGCCAACGTTCACGTTTTGTATCCCAAAAGCGAAACCAATAAGGTTATCAGTTTTATCGATAGTGAGTTGAGTCAGTTTTGTGAAAATAAACAGTATATTTGCGACGAAGTAAGTGTTGGATGAGATTCCCATATGACAATTATGTCGGAATATTTCATTTAATCGCAAATCTAATCCCGATAGTCCTGCCAAGCTGCAGGCATGGTATCGGGACTAAAATCTAAAATCGTAAATCTAAAATCTAAAATGAGAAGTCCTTTATTCTACGCAAAAATTTTACTTTTCGGTGAATATGGTATCATCAAAGATTCCAAAGGTTTGGCTATTCCCTATAATTCCTTTAAGGGTTCATTGTTGAAATCAGATGTGATGGACGATGTTCAGAAAGAATCTCATACCCATTTAACGGTTTTTGTAAATTTTTTGAAAACTATTGATTCACAACTGGTTCAATTTAGATTTGACGAAATTGAAAAAGATTTACAAGAAGGGATGTATTTTGATTCCAGTATTCCACGTGGTTATGGAGTTGGTAGTTCGGGTGCAATCGTAGCTGCCATTTACGATAAGTATGCTGAAGATAAAATTACGGTTTTGGAAAATCTCACGCGCGATAAATTACTCAAACTCAAAACCATTTTTGGAACGATGGAATCTTATTTTCACGGTACCAGTTCGGGTTTGGATCCATTGAACAGTTATTTGAGTATTCCCATTTTAATCAATTCTAAAACCGATTTGGAAGCTACCGGCATTCCTTCCCAAAAAGAGGGAAAAGGAGCTGTGTTTTTGATTGATTCAGAACAAGTTGGAGAAACAGCACCCATGGTTGAGATTTTTATGGAAAAAATGAAGAATGAAGGTTTTCGCAATATGATCAAAGAAGAATTTGCCAAATATACTGATGCCAGTATCCATGATTTTTTAAAAGGAGATGTGAATTCGCTGTTGCAAAATGTCAAACAATTGTCCAAAGTAGCACTCAGTAATTTCAAGCCTATGATTCCACAAAAAATGCAAGGTATTTGGCAAAAAGGATTGGAAACAGATGATTATTATATGAAACTTTGCGGATCGGGTGGCGGTGGATATTTCCTCGGTTTTACAGAGAATTACGAAAAAACCCAAAAAATATTGAAAAATTTTAAATTGGAATTGGTTTACAGGTTTTAATTTTTTTTCCCACAGGATCAATCCAAATCTAGAATCTAATCCCGATAGCTATCGGGACTAAAATCGCCAATCTAAAATCGCCAATCTAAAATCTAAAATCTAAAATCGCCAATCTAAAATCAATTCCCTTTAACTTTAACTTTATTGGATTTATTAGAAAAAGCCATATTAAACAAGAAAAAAAATGCGCCTTTCTACTACAAATTTTTTAGTTTGTTTTCAGTAGTTAGGGCTTACAACTTGATTATTGTCTTTATAGCCCAATTACTTTCTGCTATTTTTGTGTTTGCACCCAATAAGACTTTAGGACGGGTTTTATTTGATTACAAACTATGGGCTTTGTATTTAGCTACTTCTGCAGTGATTGCTGCAGGATATATCATCAATCATTTTTACGACAAGGGAAAAGATGCCATCAACCGACCACTCAAGACGCAGATTGATACTTTTATCAGTCAAGAGACCAAATTAAAGAGCTATTTTTTATTAAATTTTATTGGTTTTGCCTTGGGATTTGTGGTCTCATGGCGGGCGGCTTTATTTATTGGAGTTTATATTTTTCTAATTTGGTTTTATTCTCACAAACTCAAAAGATATCCTTTGACCGGACTTTTTGGGGCGGCATTTTTAAGTATTTTACCCTTTTTTGCCATTTTTGCGTATTTCAAAAATTTTGAAGAAATCATTTTTGTGCACGCTTCTTTTTTATTCTTTTTACTAATCATCAAAGAGTTAATTAAAGATTTAGAAAATTTAAAAGGAGATATGCTGTTTAATTATCAAACCATTGTAACTTATTACGGTGAATACTTTACCCGACTTTTGATAACATTGGTGATTGTGTTGAGTTTGCTTCCCATTTATTTCATCATTCAATATCCCGAAGTAGGCTTAATGAAATATTATTTTGCATTTGCTGTATTTGGACTTACCATAGTAGCCGTTTTAGTATGGTTCAGTAAAACCAATGCACATTATGTTTTTTTGCATAATGTTATCAAAATCATTCTTTTAGTTGGCGTCTTTAGTCTGGTATTGATAGATACTTCTGTAATAATTGACAGAATTATTTCCGAATTATAAAATGCTTGTGATTTCTTCTCGACTTATCTTAAAAATTTCTTTTTTTCCCTAAATTTTTTGTTTAACTTTGCGATATATAAAACGAAAAGAATTATGTCTTTACTAGATTTGTTTACCAGCGGAGAGCATAAAAAAGCCAAAACCTATTTTGCTGCTTTGGTAAAATTAGCATTTGCTGACGGTGCATTGGAACCTGTTGAGTTAAAGTTTTTGAAAAAAATGGCCCTCAAATTGGATATTGAAGATGCTGAGTTTACTAAAATCTTGGAATACCCTGATCGCTATCCGATTGATCCTCCTTTGGATTACAATGATAGAATTGAACAATTGTTCTATTTTACGGGTATCATATTTGTGAGCCATGAAATTACGCCCGATGAAGAAAAGGTTATTGAAAAACTGACTGTATCGTTGGGATTTCCTGTTAAAAACGCCAAGAGTGTAACGGATGAAGCGATTCGATTGTTTCACAAAAAAAGCAATTTGGATGAATTTTCCAAAGGAATAAAGGTGGTTAATGCTATTTAAATTAGTACAGTAATTATATATAAAAAGAGGCATTTAATGCCTCTTTTTTTTGCTTTTTAAATATTGGGAAATCCCAAGTTAGTGTTTTTGGTAGAAATCAATACCCCATTGGCATCATAAGTGTAATTGGTTACCAAATTGGTCTCAAACATCACATTCATTTTTTCCTCCAATGAATTTGAAGGTTCATTTTCTCCTACACTATAGCTTGAAATTCTTACATTTTTTAAGTCGTATTTGATAACCGTAAGCCATTTATTGTTTATGTTTTGCACAACTTCAATTTGAACTTTTGGGAATAATTTGTTTAGTGACATAGATTCCAATAAGGTTCCACTTGTAGCGTCCAATCCTTTATAAATCATCAAAGTAAAAACAGGTTTTCCTGTAATCTGTCCGTTAATTATATTGGATTTGATTTCAAAAAATATTGATGAGCAGATGATCCAATTGAGGTGTTTGGCATCTTTACAATCCCCATTTATTCCATCAATTTTCATGAAATATTGAAAGGATTCTTGGGTAGTTGTGGTTACAAGATCTTTTTTGTTAAATGATTTGTGTTCAATTTGAGCATTCATTCCTAAATGAAAGATCAGAAAGGCGAGAAAAAGTACGAGTTTTTTCATTTGTATATAATTATGTAAAGTTTAGATAATCAGTTAAATGAGTGTATTTAGTCCCGATTCCCTTAGCTATCGGGACGAGATGGTTAATAGAAATGAAATTGAATAATTACGGTAAGATTATACTATCATTTTGAATTAAAAAATCATTTACGACTTTATTATAAGTATCAGTATCATTGATGTAAGGAAAATGACCCTTGTTGTGAAAAGTAAAAACTTGAGCTTCGGGATACAAATTTTTGAGTTGGCTTCTCAATTGTGGTGTAATCATAGGATCATTATCCGATTCCAAGATGAGTTTGGGAATAACTTTGATTGCTGGTATTTCGGGAGTGGCTTCAAAATAGTCTGTTACCACGTCAAATCTGGCTGCCAAACCTTTTTTACTAAAAGGTACACTCAGCAGAAAAGCTTCCAATAATTTATGATTTTCCGAAGTTGGAAATATGTCTTTTTTTAAATGTCCTTCTGCCAATTTTCCTACCACAAATTCAGGTAATAGTGGAATGAGTTTGCGATTGGTTGCATTTTCTTTTACAATATAATCATTAGGTGGAAAAGTATTTCCCAAAATCGCTTTTTCAATTCTTTCAGGATGTTTGTTAAGGAGATATTGGGTAATATAACCTCCCATTGAAGTTCCAATTGGAATGAATTTATCTATCTTTTCTTGAGCTAAAATAGCTAAAATACCTTTTTCTACTCCTTCCAACGAATTGATTTCATTGGGTAAAGTATATGTAATGACTTTGTACTGCGGTTCGAAAAATTGGATTTGATTCCACCAAAAATCATAACTTCCACCCATCCCGTGTATGAATAGGATACATTTTGACCCGTTTCCTCCTGTATAATATTTCCATTGAACATTATCTACTTGAACAGTTCTTAAGGATTTACTTTGCAAATCTCGTAAGTTCTGTATGAATGCATCATTTTGACTGTAATATTCAAAGACCGATTTTTGAGTGAAAGGAATATAATACAGCGATATTATGAATAGAAAAATCAGTAAGACCGATATTTTTAGTGTTTTTTTCATTGGAAGGACAATTAAATGTAACAGTCTATCTTTAAAACAGTTATTAAGATAGAAGTTATTTTTTTTGTAAATATAGTTAAAAAATTAAATATAAAAAAAGCCGACTTAAATAAGCCGGCTTTATTGTAATAAATATTGTGTTGATTATTTAATAACGATTTGTTTTGTTCCAATTTCGTTACCCTTTGAAATTTTCATCAAATAGATTCCTTCTGATACATTGCTGTAATCAACACTAGTATTGATTTGAGATTCAGATGAATCAAAAATATTTTGAGTTATCAATCTTCCTCTCATGTCAAAAAGTTGAATAGTTGCTTTTTCTGTATTATTCGAATATAAACTGATATTGAAAACGCCATCTGAAGGGTTTGGAAATATATTAAAGAAGTCGAAAGAATAGTCTGATATGCCGATAGTATAAGGTGAATTACAAAACTCAATACCCCATCCAATGATAGATCCGGTATCACCGTTATAACCGTCTTTTACCCTTAATTTCCATGTTCCAGCAGAGGAAGTTCCCGTTAAAGCTGCTAATGATTGATTTGGTAAAATATTTCCAGATATTGGAGAACTTCCACACACTACTGCCGTACCACTTGCTGTAAAAGTCGCTACTAGTCCATCTTCACCATTACATTGTCTATTCCATAATGTATATGCTGTACCTGATGGAGCAACTAAATAAACAACTAAATCTTGTATATAAGAATGACTTATATTTACATTTACTTTTATTTGTTCTATAGTTACTGGTGAAGAAACTGTAATTGGAGCCTCTACAACAGCCCCATAAACATTAGCACCTGTTCCATCGGGAATTACCACGGAAGCACCAGTATAGTTATTAATACAACCAGGAGTGAGTGTGTAACCAATTAAAAACTTAGGGCTAACACAATAGAAAACATTTCCTATTGATTCAATCATTATCATTGCCTTGATAGTAGTAACATTGGGAAGTGTAATTGATTCAGTTCCATCATTGGCAGTAGATTCCAAAAGTGTTGTAAAACTAACCCCACCATCAGTTGAAAGCGAAATTTTCACATTGCTTACATTAAAAGGGGCAGCATTTGTGGTTGCTACATCCCAAGTGACATTAATATTGCCACCTGAAGTTGTGGGAGCACTAAGTGTAGGATAAGTAACTTTAAATGGCCCAGCAGTACCACTTACAATAACGGCTTTACTAGCAGTTTTGGTTTGCGAAGCACTCGGACTAACGTCTCTAACAGTCATGGTAAATACAAATGTTCTGGCAACATCCGATAGTGATTCCCATTGGTCGTATATATTTCCGGAAAGTACTTTTGAAAAAGCAGGGAAATAACGAACTCCTGTTGATACCGGTAAGAATGATCTAAAGTTTGGGCCAGCCGCTTTTGTAGGAAATGCAATACTATTTTCTGCAACTGTAGCAGCTGTTCCTGAATTATTTTGTTCCCAACAATACGTAAGGACATTGCTTTCAGGGTCAGTTGCTATAGCTTCCAACTTGAAAGGCGTACCTTTTGGAATATTAGCTGAAGAAGGACCTACTGTGATTGTTGGTAATTGATTGGTGATTGGAGTATTTACTGAACAGGATTTTGAAGATAAATTGGTTTCAATTTGAGAAATACTTCTGTATGTAAAGTAATCATCAGAATTCATTTGAACGTTGTAATTCGTGATGCCGGCATATCCCATGATGGTAGAACCACTACCTGGTTCAACCTGAACATTTGAACCTTCATTGGCATGAGAGAAAGTATGATTTGCTCCCAATTGATGTCCCATTTCATGGACAACATAGTCAATGTCAAAGGTGTCGCCTTGAGGGTTACCATCTCCTGGAGAAGTATAGCCGCTTCCTTTATTCATATCAGTTTGACTAGTAGTGTCATCAACACAAATACAACCAATACAACCCGCATTTCCTCCTCCACCAGACGCTCCAAACAAATGACCTATATCATAGTCATTGTTTAAAACATTTGTTAGCGTATTTTGAAGTTGTAAATTCCAACCTTGTAAAGTTCCATAATTAGCAGTTGCTGTACCTACACTTGGAATAGAATAAGGGTCAGTTGAAGCATTGGTATAAATAACAGCTGTATTATTTGCGATGATGTTAAAATGTACGGCAAGATCTTTTTCCATAACACCATTAACACGAGTCATGGTTGCATTCATTGCTGCCAAAGCACCTGCAACAGTACCACCGTGATAAGTGGTGTATTCTCCAGTACACGATAGTGCTAATCTGAATGTTTTATATAATTGATTGCTAGCTAAAGCATCTCTATTTGTTGAAATCTCCGAATTAATAACCTCTGTATCATGTGTTTGACATTCAAAAGGAAGTTCGCCATCTTTACGAGTTCTAGCATTGTAAACTGCATATACAGAACCATCAAGCGTATAAGGTTCAATAAATTCAGATTGTTTATCTGCTCTTAATACCATGGTTTGAATTCCTTTTGAAGAGATGCTGAATCTCAAGTAAGCCGAGCGATCATCTATTCCAAATCCCACATATGAACGAATATCCGGATATTGAGCCTGTAATTCAGGTTCAAAGTTGGATGATTCATAAACCTTATACTGTTCTGATTTTCCTTCAACATTTGGAATAGTAATTGTAATTCCATCCAATCCTGAAAATCTATCAGGAGCATTTTGAAGTGATTGTTTCATTTGTGCCAAATCAAACTCATATAATTGTTGAACAATTACATTTACACGGGCTGGATCCAATTCCTTACCGTTTACTTGAGCTTGTTTCCATACATTTTGTCCAAAGCTAGTTGTAGCATACAAAATGGTAAAAATAAGAAGTAATTTTTTCATCATGTAGATAATTTAAATAGAACTCAAAAAAAAATGAGACTTGTTAATAAATAGATATGTAGCTACAAAAGTATAAGGTTTAAATGGTTAAACCAAATTTTTTAAAAGTTTAACTAAAATTATTCTATAAAAAGGCAAATTTATTATATAGATGTCAATCGGTTTTTATTTTGAATACATTTGCATTAATATTTTTCAATATGAAAGCTTTAATTATAGGAGGAAGTTCAGGTATTGGTAGCGCCTTGGCCTGTCAATTGGTTCATAAAGGATATGATATCATGATTACCGGACGACGTTTAAATAAACTTCAAGAGGTTCAGGAATTATATCCCAATCATATTTATATAAAACAGCACGATGTCAGGGATTATAATGCTTCTGAAGAAATGTTTGATGAATCCATTTCAATACTCAAAACAATTGATTTAATTATTTACAGTTCGGGAGTAGGTGAGCCCAATTATGATTTGGAATGGTCAAAAGAAGTGCCTACATTGGAAACAAACATCATGGGTGCGGTCAAAATATATGGATTGGCTTATCAATTATTCAAAAAACAAGGTTTTGGACATTTAGTAGGTATTTCTTCGATTGCCGGTATAAGAGGAAATAGACATGTTCCGGCTTATTTTGCTTCCAAAGCATTTCAAATCAACTACTTGGAATCACTTTGGTTGAAAGGAAAAAGAAGTAAATCAGCTATTTATGTTACCGATGTCAGACCCGGATTTGTTGATACTGATATGGCTATTGGGGAAACCTTTTGGATGGCTAGCCCTGAAAAAGCGGCAAAACAAATCATACATGCCATTGAAAAGAAAAAAAAGCGGGTATATATTACCAAAAGATGGTTTTTGATTGCACTTGTATTGAAAATCATTCCTTCAAGTTTGTTGTTGAAAATGTAACTTTATTAAAAAATGATATAAATATGCGTAAACAATTGGATGCTGTTAAACTATTTCATCAAACATACGGATTGGGAATCAATGAAAAACCTATTGCATATATAAGTAAAGAACAATCTTTATTGCGTTTTAGTTTGATGCAGGAGGAAAATGAAGAATATCTGGAAGCGACAGAATCCGATAATCTGGAAGAAGTAGCCGATGCTTTAGGTGATATGCTTTATATCTTGTGTGGAACTATTCTCGACCATGGTTTGCAATATAAAATTGAAGCTGTATTTGACGAAATTCAACGCAGCAACATGAGTAAATTAGGTGCTGACGGCAAACCTATTTATAGAGAAGATGGTAAAGTGATGAAAGGTCCTAATTATTTCAAACCCAATATTGAGAAAATACTAAAAGAGTAATTTAGAATTCTGAATTTTATTCATCTTTCCAATTCAATCGATCCATTTGACTGTATTGCCAAGGCGCTCCATTGTTTTCAATATTGGTCATCATGGCATTGAGTTCAGCAGGTGCTGCCGATTGCTCCATGACCAAATAACGACGCATGTCAATAATAATGGAAAGCGGATCGATTAAAACTGGACAGGCTTCCACACAAGCATTGCAACTGGTACAAGCCCAAAGCTCTTCGGGAGTGATATAATCATGGAGTAACTGTTTGCTGTCATCTACAAAACTTCCATTGGTATCGATGTTTCGTCCAACTTCTTCCAATCGATCTCTGGTTTTCATCATGATGGCTCGTGGTGAAAGCATCTTTCCAGTTTGATTGGCCGGACACATGGAAGTACAACGTCCACATTCCGTACAAGTGTAGGCATTCATGAGTTGAATCCAAGTGAGATCGGTGACATCGCTTACTCCAAATTTTTCAGGAACATTTCCTTCAGCCGGAGTTGCATAGGGATTGGCATTGGGATCCATCATCAAACGCACTTCATTCGTTACAGAATCCAAATTGTTCAATTGACCCTTAGGATTGAGATTGGCATAAAATGTATTGGGGAAAGCCAATAAAATATGTAAATGTTTTGAATAATATAAGTAATTTAAAAATACCAGAATTCCAAAAATATGAATCCACCAAGCACTGCGTTCCAAAATAATTAATGTCGTAGCGTTTTGAGGTAAAAGAGTCGCCAAAAACTGACTGATTGGAAAACTACCAGCTTGAACATAATGGTCCATACCCATTTTCTGAAGGTTTTGGTCGGCAGCATTCATAATCAGAAACAAACTCATCAAGACCATTTCAAAGTAGAGAATATTCAAAGCGTCATTCTTAGGCCATTGGGTCATTTCAGCACTCCAAAATCGAGGAATTCTCAAAATCATTCTTCTGCTCCAGAAAATAATTACCGATATCAATACCAAGAATGCTAGTATTTCAAATGATCCTATTAGAAAATTATACAAACTGCCTGCAAAAGCAAATAGGCGATGCGTTCCTAATAAGCCATCCAATATGATTTCAATTACTTCGATATTGATGATGATGAATCCGGCATAAACAATGAAATGTAAAATACCTGCAACCGGACGTGTAACCATTTTAGATTGACCCATTGCAACCAGCAACATCGTTTTCCATCGTTCCGGTTTTTGATCAAATCGATTTTCATTTTTACCTAAATGTATATTACGAGCTATTTTTTTTATGTTTTTTACAAAAAAACCGATTCCTATTATCAATAGTACGGCAAAAAAGATATTGGGCAGATAATGCATGTCTTAAATATTTGCTTCAGTGCTACAAATATAAGAAAATTGTCTGTATGGCTATAAATGTTGAAGTAAAATTGGATTTAATAAACCTTTGTTTAAGGAAATAAGTTTAAAAAAAGTGTCATTTAAAAAAAAAAAAATGACACTTTTTTTAGAATTTTAGATAACCCAATTATTTAACTTCTTCTTCAACGTAACCTTTATCCTTTTTTCCAAAAACTGAAAAATGAACAAATCTTTTGGGATGTTCTTTCATCTCTTTGAGCAATTCTTCCAACTCTTTGGAAGCACCAGTCAAATTGTTGTACATTTTTTCATCTTTTAAGAGTTTGCCCAAACTACCGTCTCCGTTATCCAATCCGGTTACAATTTTATTGATATTATCGAGAGTGGTTTTAAGTTCTTGAACGGTTTCGGCTATTTTGGCTTGTTCCAATTCATCATTGATATTGTCGGTTAAAGTACCCAATTTTCCGGTAGCTTTTTCAGCATTGGCAACAGTTTTGTCAATATTGGATCTGTTGTGAATTAAAAGAGCGTCCAAATTTTCTGAAACACCTTTGAGGTGTACCATGGAAGCGTCAAGTTGTTCCATGCTGGATTTCAAATGATTACGAGTTTTTTTATCCAATACATCATTCATTCCAACCAATAATGAATCGGCCTGTACTATCATACTTTCCACTTTGGCTTGCAACGGATTTAATTTTTCTGAAACAGAAGAAAAAATATCTGATTCAAAATCACCGGGTAAAAAATCTCCGGGTTTGGCCAATTCTCCTTCATAGGATGGAATGATAGCTAATGCTTTTCCGCCCATGATGCCTTCACTGTATATTTTGGCAATGGATTTTTTTGTGAAATCCAATTCGGCTTCTACACTGAATTCTACAATAAAATGCCCTTTTTTATTAGGATCATCACTGAAGGTAATGTTTTGCACTTTACCCACC
The DNA here is from genome assembly GCA_020854235.1 of Flavobacteriaceae bacterium. GTDB lineage: Bacteria > Bacteroidota > Bacteroidia > Flavobacteriales > Flavobacteriaceae. Next base: position 2,880 of record JADZFW010000024.1, on the reverse strand, counting down.
TGAAATCCATTGATGGTTACTTTGCTGGCACTGTTCAAGCCTTGAACATTGGCATATTCAGCAAAATAAGTTGGGACCTTAGGCTTGAGTAAGTTTTTACCGTCCAAAAAATTGAATCCCCATATAAATAGAGCCAATGCACTGATTGCTACTACTCCTGTTTTTACTTCTCTTGTAATTTTCATTTTGTAAAATCAATTATAATTACGTTTGGTTCTTTATTATTTTTTACTATTTAAAACATCGGTAACTGATACCCGTTCATTCCCTTTAAAAGCGACAATAAAGCAATCGGTATATCCTTTGGAAGTGGCTTTTTCTCTTGAAATCAGGATTTCATCATAATTGGAGGTTTTCCCCAAATAGTATTTGTAATGATCACCTGTTTTAACGCGTTCTATACCTTCAAGACCTTTGAAATTGGAAGCTTTTGTATCTAAATTGTTTTTGCTGGATGCAATCTGAACTTTGAAAATAACACCTTCATAATTACGCTGATTTTCTTTTACAATAGGAATTGTTTCTGTTTTATCAATCGCTTGTTCAGTAGATTCCACTTGGTTTTCGGCTTCAATTATCTCGATATTGGATGGATCATTGTTGTTGTGATCGAGTTCTGATTTATATTTTTTAATTGCCCCAAACATGGATTGAGCCATCTTATTTTGGCCATCTTCAGTTCGCAGAAAATCTTCTTCCTCCTTATTGCTCAAAAAACCTATTTCGGTTAGGATAGCAGGCATATAAGATTGGTGTAAAACGACAAAACCTGCTTGTTTGACTCCTTTAGAATTGCGATTTCCAATATCTATAAAACTCTTTTCTAAGATTTTAGCCATTCGAATACTCTGATCTAAAAAATCTTCTTGCATTAAAGTCAAACCAATGATTGAACTGGGATCATTAGGGTTATAAGCATAATGTTTTTCGTAATTGGATTCCATTAAAATGACATCATTTTCCATTTTGGCTACAGCCAAGTTAGACTCATTGCGATGAACGCCCAAAACGTAAGTTTCGGTTCCTTTGGCAGTAGGAGTAGCTGCATTGATGTGAATGGAAATAAAAAGATCGGCATCGGCTTTATTGGCAATTTCACCTCTTTTGTGTAATTCTACAAAAACGTCGGTTTTACGGGTATAAATAACTTTGACATTCGGCATTTCTTTTTCGAGTAGTGCTCCAACTTTTAAAGCAACAGAAAGTACGATATCTTTTTCAAAAATGGTTTTATAACGTTTGGTACCGATGGTTCCAGGATCTTTTCCACCATGACCTGGATCCAAAACAACGGTAAAAGTTTTGTTTTGAGCAAAAATGGAAACAGGTGAAATGGCTATTAAGCTCAATAAGCACAAAAGAATGAGCTTCTTGGAAAATAGAAAAACATTTTTATTATTTTGTTGGGAATTTACCCGCATATTTTACTTATTTTTGACCGATTTTTCGACTGTTTCGTCACAAATATTGAGCCACATTGGCCCAATAAGGATTTTGAGTAAAAATAACTATGCGAAATTACTATAATTTCCAACAGAAACAAGTAAAATATTAAATACTAATCCACATTTCATTGTTAAATCATTTGAAGCCATTAGCATTTTTTTTAATAGTTGCCTTGAGTTTGTTTTTGCCGTTACAAGCACAAATTACTCCTGTTTCGCCATTGCAAGAAAAAATGTTGTCAGATACTTTTACCAATCAGGATAGTATTGTGAATGACACTTTGAAAGTCAATAAACCCAAAGAAGCACTAGCTGATATCGTCACACATACTGCCGATGATTATATTGCCATAGATCTGGAAAAAAATATTACGAAGCTGTACAACAATGCTAAATTACATTACCAAGATGTTGACTTGGAAGCTGGAGTCATCATTATAGATTACAAAAATGAACTCATCAAAGCATTTGGCATTTTGGATAGTCTGGGTTATCAGCAGCTTCCTTATTTCAAACAAGGGGAAGAAGAATCTACTCAGGATTCCTTAATAGTCAATTACAAAACGGAAAGAGCCCTGATTTGGGGATTGAAATCACAACAAGGAGAAATGTTTGTAGGAAGTGGTGTGACTAAAAAAGTAAATGATTCTACACTTTATGTTCGAGATATTTCCATTACAACATCCAAAAAAGAACGTCCCGATTATTATATCGATCTCAATAAGGCTAAAATAATTCCTAATAAAAAAATCATTGCAGGAATGTCGCAACTTTATATTGCTGATGTGCCTACCCCGGCTATTTTACCTTTTGCTTATTTTCCTTTAACCAAAACCCGTACTTCTGGAATATTGATGCCTACTTGGGGTGAAAACGCCGGCAAAGGTTATTTTTTACAAAATGGGGGTTATTATCTGGCTATCAGTGATTATTTTGATCTGGCATTGACGGGTGATATTTATACCAATGGGAGTTGGGGAGCAAGCGCCCGTAGTAGTTATGCATTAAAATACAAATTTAGAGGTAGTCTTAATTTTAATTATGACAACAACATCAATAGTTTGAAAGGTTTTGATGATTACAGTAAATCCACCCAATACAATATCCAATGGTCACACAGTCAAGATGCTGCTGCCAATCCCAATGCCACTTTATCGGCTTCCGTCAACATGGGAAGCAGCAAGTATTTTAAAGAATCACTAAATGAATTCAGTACTAGTTCATTCCTGAACAATACCTTAAATTCATCTATTTCCTATTCCAAGAAGTTTGTTGGTACTCCATTTAATCTGAGTTTGTCGGCTACCCATTCTCAAAACACCAATACACAAGATATCAATATGACCTTACCTTCAATGGTGTTGAATATGGATCGTATTTATCCATTTGCTCCCAAAAATGGAAGTAAAAAGAACGCCATTCATCGGATCAGTTT
>JADZFW010000023.1 GCA_020854235.1 Flavobacteriaceae bacterium | reverse complement strand
TTGTTTTTATCTTGAGGCAAAAGTAAGTATTAAGTATGGCTCTTCAATTAAAATAGATATTATTATCTTATTTGCTGATAGAGATTATTTATAAGTTTGAAAAAGTGTCTTACCTAATCGATATAATGTTAAAAAATTACTTAAATTTGGCTACTAGACGAAATATCTTTTATTGATGAAATAGCCATAAGATTGACATTATACCAACCGGGAATGTCCCAATAGCTATCGGGAATGGCTATTACACTCGCCTCGCGAAGCGGGTGTGACCTATAAAAACAATAAATTCAAACACATGAAATACTTTTAAAAAAATGTAATAGGTATGCAAAATTTCATTTAAAAATATTTACATAATAAATACGATGAATCATTTTTTTAAAATATGTTTTTTTGTGTTGATTTCTTTAATTGAAATTAGTTGTCATACGGTATTCAATAATCAAAAAAATAATCAACCAACTTCCAATAACCACTTAAAAACAGATGTTAGGGATTTCTTAAATGACCCTATCAATCATTTAAAACTGAATAACTTTATCATTACATCTGAGAATATTAAAATTAACCAACTTCAAAAAGATGATGAAGTTTATGCTTTAATAAGGAAAGATACTTTTTTTCATAAATACTATTATTTAAATATTGAAATCGGATACCTTAAATATTCAGTGGTTCATAATGAAAAACATGATTGGACAAGTATATTTAGTACAAGTTTATATCAAAACCATGAATTTTCAAGTTCGACAAGTTATTTGCCCATAAAGCATAATCTAACTGTTGGAAATGATGTAAAGTATGTTAAACAATTCTTAGGCAAGCCTAACTTTCAAAATAAAGATTCTATTTACTATCATTTGATTTCGAATGAGTTAAATGCGAATGTATTTATAAAAGTTCATAATCGGAAAATAAGAAAAATAAGAATTGTGTATGAGTAACTGTTTTTTTATTGATTAGAAGTTTGAAGGATATTATTTGTGTAAATAATTAATCAGCTATTGATTTGAATGAGAAAAGATTTGATAGTTCATTCTTTCAAATGTAGAATATTTTGATCATTCCAACACCTTAAAATAATGCATTTCAGTATGATTCAGTATTTCAGGATGGAATATTTGAATAAAATCCTCTAAAACCCAATCCGGATGCAATGGTGAGGATTCAAAATACAACATACCTCCGGTTTTTCCTTTCAAATGAGCATATGTAAAGGTTTTGCCTTGTGGTAATGCTTTAAACTTTTGATAAATGGAATTGGATTGAGTCAAATCGGTTGTGGTCAAAAAATCTCCTGGTGCCATCCAAAAATCGGCATCTTGGCCTTTTTCCAAAACACTTTCCAAACTGAGTGACAAACTACCATTTCCTTGGGTTGTTTCCCAGAGATAGTGTGCGTGAGCATCTCGTAAAAGCTGAGCTAAAAAACTCTCTCCTGCAGCGGTATACCAAACATCCTGAAAAAGTGAACCACTCATAACAGTTGGTCTTTTCGGGCTTTTTTGAGCTAATTTTTTGAGTTTTTGATAATTTTGATCTATAGTATTGAAATATTGTTCGGCTTCCCAGCTTTTGTCATATAAAGATCCGAAAAATTTAATCCATTCTGCTCTACCTAAAGGTGTTTCTTCCATCCAATCTGCATTCATAATGACTGGAATACCCATTTTGTCGATGTTCTCGTACATTTTGGATGGATGGTCCACTCCAAAACCAATGACTACATCTGGATGGATATTCAATAATATTTCTATATTCATTGCTTGTTCATTTCCTAATTCCTGAACTTTTCCTTGTTCGATTCGCGTTCGGGTCAGTGGAGAGGATATGTAATCGGTGCTGGGAAAACCTATTAGTGTATGCGCAACGCCAAGAGCTTCCAACATGGGTATGTGTGACGTGTTGGTTACTACAATTTTTTGTAAAGGTACTCGGATGATGTTTTTTCCGTGAAGAGAATCGGGAATGGATTGTGTGTGGGAAATCAAATAATAAACAGATGCTTTGGCATCTCCTATAAAAGCCCTATGAATCGTGAGTTTTTGGTAATGAGGATAGGTTTGAATACTAAAACCCTTGGCATATTTTACCTCTTGAATTGGTGTACTGGAAGTATTAGGAGTTGTATTTTTTTGACAACTCCAAAGGATTGATAAATTGAATAGTAAAATAATATATTTCAATGGTTTCGGATTATAAATCGACCAATTATTAATGGGTTAGTATTTTATAGATGAATAGGCAACCAAAAAGCATTAAACCCATTTTTTATGATTTAATAACCCTGTTCGGCTACCCATTTCTGGTACTTGGCAGCATTAACATTGTGTTGGGCTAATGTTTTGGCAAAAGCGTGTTTGCCAAAATCGGTTACACTGGCACACATATAATAATATTCGTGTTTTTCGGGATTGAGGACGGCTTCGATAGAAGAAATATCGGGCATGGATATTGGTCCCGGCGGTAAGCCTTCATATTTATAAGTATTGTATCGAGAATCAATTTCCAAATCTTTGAGTAAAACCCTTTTCATTTCATAATCATGACCTTTGATTTGTCTGTGTGCAAAAATAACGGTTGGGTCAGCTTGAAGTAATATTTTATCTCGCAATCTGTTGAGATACAAGCCCGCAACGGTTTTACGTTCGGATACAGTAGCTGTTTCTTTTTGCACAATGGAAGCCAATGTGCTTACTTGTAATGGTGTCAAATTTTGTTTTTGAGCTTTGGCTTTTCTTTCGTCATTCCAAAATTTTTGATATTCTTTGAGCATTTTATCTCTAAATTTTTCGGCTGAAGTATTCCAATAGAACTCGTAGGAATTTGGAATAAACAAACTAATGGCATTGGCTCTGTCAAAACCATTTTCACTCAAAAACTTTTCATCTTTGAAAATTTCTAAAAATTGGAGAGAATCAGGTTCCAATTGTTGAGATAGCCTACCTGCCAATTTCTCCAAAGTTTCTTGATTGTTAAAAGAAATCTTGATGGGTTTTTGCAATCCGGCGCGTAGCATTCGAATGAGTTCCACATTATTCATTCCCGATTTGATTTCATATCGTCCGGGTTTGATATGGGAATACTTCATTTTTTTGGACAGCAGCAAAAATGAATCTTTGTTTTTTAAATAGGGTTCCAACACATGGAGTACATCGTCAAAATCAGAACCTGTTTTGATGTAAACGATGGCATTTTTTGTCACATTACTATGAAAAATCTTTTGATACACAAAAAATGCTGCAAGAGCCAATAGAACAATAATGAGAAATAAAAAGCTCAGTTTAGTTTTGATTTTCATATGGGTTGAAGAGTTGTAAAAAATGTTCGTCTATAGTTTTAGAATCATGTATATTCCAATCTTTTTTAGTGCCATTTATTTCAAATCCTAGACTTTGAAACAATTTCAAACTAGGCAAATTGTCGGCGTTGATATGGGCATACAATTGATGTAATTTCAAGTATTGAAAAGCATGACGGATTAAGATATGCAAGGCTTCTCGTCCAAAACCTTTGTTTTGAAATGCTTGCACTATCAAAATGCCAACTCCGGCTCTTTTGTGGAATAAATCAAAATCAAAAAGGTCAATCAATCCTATATTTTGACCTTGATAAATCACTACCCATCTCATTTGAAGTGCTTCGTATAAATCGGCATGAGCATTTTCAATATAGGTAGCCAATTGTTGTCTAGTAAATGGAACATACGTATTACTCAAGTGCCACAAACTTTCGTCATTTTCAACTTCCATCAACCAATCTAAATCACTTGGTTCGAGTAGCCTGAGTATTATGTTTTTTCCGTGTAAATTCAATTTCTAAATTCTTTTTGTAATCTAATGGGATTAGATTTTACCAATTATTCCTTCAAAAAGCCATCAAATACAAATGTAGCCGGACCTTTTAAAAACACCTTTTCATATATGTTTCCAATTTTTTCAAAGGACACTTCCAGTTGGCCACCCATAACCTCTAAAGTAACTTGATTGGTTTTTATCTTTCCGGTTTCGTAAAGCGCAATTGCTGTGGCAGTTACACCTGTCCCGCAACTTAAAGTTTCGTTTTCAACGCCACGTTCATAAGTTCTCACTTTGAAGGTTTTGGCATCTATAGGCTCTACAAAATTGATGTTACTGCCTTTTTCAAAATAAGGAGCTCCGTACCGTTTTTGTCTTCCCACTTCATATACCGGAAAATCCATGATATTGTTTACCATTTCTACGTGGTGAGGCGAACCAGTATGGAGAAAACAATGGGTTTCGTATACTTCAACTGCTGTCACATTACCCATTTGCAAAGAGATAATGCCATTTTCAATTTCAGCATAATGTAAACCGTCAATGGCTTCAAAAGTCGTTTGGTTTGTAATCAAACCTAAAGCTTGCGCAAAATGAACCGTACAACGGCCACCATTGCCACACATACTGCCTTCAAAACCATCGGCGTTGTAGTAACGCATGGCAAAATCATGTTTTTCGGATGTTTCCAATAGAATCAAACCATCGGCGCCAATTCCAAAATGTCGATCACAGAGTTGCGCGATACGTTTGTGATTTGTTCCGTCAAACACCGACAACCGATTGTCAATCATGATGAAATCATTGCCGGTTCCGTGGTATTTTTGAAAAGTAATATTCATAAAGCAAAACTATTAAAAATTTGAGAATGGGAATGAAATTTTTTGAAAAGTAACAATTCTGGTAAATATTATTTTTTGTGATTTCTGAGACTTATTAGTAGATTATTTGAAATGTTATAATACATAAGACATAAAGGAATACAAAGCTACTCATAGTTTATCAATTTTAACTAATAACTAAGGTATTAGCCTAATATTTCAAATACTCGTCCGATGAACTTTAGTCATTGGATGACTAAAAGAAAAGTTAAAAAAGTTAAAGTTCACTTAACAGATTTTTTTGGAATAAAAATCATTTATAGTTTTGAAGTGTCAATAAGGAAATGACAAATTTTCAATTTTCAATGAAAATTGACAATTTGCATTACTTTTGCAATGTAATTTTTTAAAATTTTAAAGTTAAATTTTTAAACAAATGAAGAACATTTTCTCTTACGGAGCCATCGCTCTGTTATCAGCAGGAATTACTTTGGGTGCCTACAAAATGTTTTTAGAACCCAAAAATTTTGTAGAGTATGCCGAAAATGGCAATGGTTTTGTAAAAACCGCTTTTAATAACAATCCATTGATTGCGGCAGAAAATTCCGATTTTTCCAATGCCGCTGAAGCCACAGTAGATGCTGTTGTACACGTCAAAAACACGGCTGTTCAAACGTATGTAGATCCATTTGAACAGTTTTTTTATGGGACCAATAAAGGTAGGGAGTACACGCAAGTAGGAACCGGAAGTGGCGTAATCATTTCCCCTGATGGATATATTATTACCAATTATCACGTGGTAGCAAATGCTACAGAAATTTCCATCACACTCAATAATAAAAAAGAATACAAAGCCAAACTCATAGGATCGGACGAAGCCATCGATATCGCATTGGTTAAAATTGAAGCTACCGATTTGCCTTTCATCACTTTTGCCGATTCCGATCAAGTCAAATTGGGAGAATGGGTTTTAGCAGTAGGAAATCCGTATAATTTGACTTCCACTGTTACAGCAGGTATAGTCAGTGCCAAAGGAAGAGATTTGGGCAATAACGGAAGAATTGAATCTTACATTCAAACAGATGCCGCTGTTAATCCCGGAAATAGTGGAGGTGCTTTGGTCAATACTCGCGGTGAATTAATCGGTATCAATACCGCTATCAGTTCGCAGACTGGTTCGTACGTTGGTTATTCTTTTGCTGTTCCTTCCAACATTGCCAAAAAAGTAGTGGAAGATTTAGTTGAATTTGGAAACACCCAACGTGCTTATTTGGGAATTCGATTTGTGGAACTCAACGCTGAGAATGCCAAGGAACTTCATACCGATATTACCGAAGGAATTTATATCAATAAAATTATCGAAAAAGGAGCTGCATCCGAATCCAATTTAAAAATCAATGACATCATTGTTCAAATTAATAATGTCAAAATTAAAAAGTTAGCCGATTTAAACGGACAAATGAATGCCCACCGACCAGGCGATCAAATTCAAGTTACCGTATTGCGAAATGGAACAGAACAAGTAATTCCGGTGGTGTTAAAAAATGAATTTGGAAAAGAAACGTATGGAGCTACTGAATTTATTGATAATGTATTAGGAATGGAATTATCAGAATTGAGTAGTCAGCAGAAAAAACTATATAATATTACTTACGGAGTTTCAATAGTAAAGTTAAACAACGATTCATTTAAAAAATATGGTATCAATGAAGGTGCTGTTATTTTGGCAGTTGAACGTCAGAAAGTTTCCAAAGTGGATGATGTTGAACAATATTTGAGAATGTATAAAGACAATCCATACGTCACGTTGCAAATTCTCAATACAGATAATAGGGTTGAGTATATTTCCATTAGTTTATAGCGGCATTTAGGCAATTATAAAAAACCATTTACGACTATCTTTTTTGAGTTGTAAATGGTTTTTTTATTGTAATTTTGCCCTTTAAAAGCGTTGGATTTATTCTTTTTTGATTGGGTTCAAATGAACTTTCAAATGCTTTTTCCACCCTATGCCGATGATTCGGTTTATATCTTGAAAATAAGAACATGCAGATTAAAATTTCCAATTCTTTAAAAGGCTTTTTATTGGCCCTAACTTCCGTATTTGCAGTTTCAAATGTTTATATTTTTAGTAAAGCAGCTTTGCAAGAAGTTCATTATATACAATTCGGATTTTGGTGGTTTGCCTTTGCATTGATTTGGATCACCTTATATTTGGTTTACAAGAAATCTTTTTACATTTTCAAGGAAATACCACATAAACTGTATATTGTTTTGGTGATTTTGGCTGTGTTGGATATTTTGGATACGTATTTCTTTTTTAAAGCCATACATACCATCCCCAATCCATCGGTGGTAGCTTTCATCAGTAACATTTCGCCGGCTTTTATCATTATAGCCAGTATATTATACTTCAAAGAGCGATTTAATATATGGGAAAGTGTAGGTATTATTTTGGCATTGCTCGGAGCTTTTGTCATCAGTTACAAAGGAAATGACACGTTGCAAAATATGTTTGTTGATGGAACGCAATATGTATTGATGATGGCAGTAACGACAACAATCATCACTTTGATTATCAAAAAGAATATTCAAAAAGTATCTCCTATTGTTTTGGTTGTGAATCGTACTTTTTTCTTGCTTTTATTTTTTGTTGTTTCAGTCTTAATATTTAATGAAAGTCTCAACATTTCACAAGGAGCCATGCAAAACATCGTAATAGGATCCTTGTTGGGACCATTTCTTGCAGCAGTTTCAGGATATTTGGCGCTGCAATATATTCCCATTTCTCAAAAAGCCATTTTCGATAGTATGCGAGGTTTGATTGTATTGATAGGTGCCTATTTGTATTTTGGAAAGTTTCCCGAGCCTATTGCCATCATGGGAGGACTTATCTCAATCGTTGGCGTACTTTTTATTGCCTTTGGCAAACACATTTTAAACAAAAAAGCGTAAATTTGCCGAACGAAATGGGATTGATTATTGAATTGAAATTCCAAATTCAAAATTCCATCCCGATAGCTGTTGGGACTTAATAACCAAATAACTTAATAACTTATCCCGTCTCGATAGCTATCGGGAATCGGGACCTAATAACTCAATAACTTAATAACACAATAACATGAGTATCATTCTAAGTGTACATGCAAGACAAATTTTTGATTCAAGAGGAAATCCTACTGTAGAAGTAGATGTAGTAACAGAAAACGGCATTTTGGGAAGAGCAGCAGTTCCTTCAGGAGCTTCTACCGGTCAACACGAAGCTGTGGAGTTACGTGATGGTGGAAATGATTATATGGGAAGAGGCGTTTTGAAAGCTGTTTCCAATGTCAATGAAATCATTGCACCCGAAATCGTTGGGATGTCAGTTTTCGAACAAGAAGAAATTGACCAAATGATGATTGCTTTAGACGGCACTCCAAACAAATCCAAATTGGGCGCCAATGCTATTTTGGGTGTTTCTTTGGCAGCAGCCAGAGCAGCCGCAGAAGAATTGGGATTACCCTTATACCGTTATGTTGGTGGCGTAAGTGCTAAAACGTTACCGGTTCCTATGATGAACATCATCAACGGTGGTTCGCATTCTGATGCACCTATCGCATTCCAAGAGTTTATGATTATGCCAGTTGGAGCAAGCAATTTTGCACATGCATTGAAAATGGGAACTGAAGTTTTCCACAATTTAAAATCAATTCTTAAAAAACGCGGATTGACTACTACCGTAGGTGATGAAGGTGGATTTGCTCCTACATTCGAAGGAACAGAAGATGCCTTAGATACCGTTTTAAAAGCCATCGATGCAGCCGGTTACAAAGCAGGAAAAGACATCATGTTGGCGCTTGATGCAGCTTCTTCAGAGTTTTATAAAGACGGAAAATACGATTATACCAAATTTGAAGGCAGCAAAGGAGCCATTAGAACTTCAGCTGAACAAGTTGCTTATTTAGCTGAGTTAGCTTCCAAATATCCAATTATTTCCATAGAAGATGGGATGGATGAAAACGATTGGGACGGATGGATTGCTTTAAACAAAGCGATTGGAGACAAAGTTCAAATCGTAGGCGACGATTTATTTGTAACCAATGTAGAAAGACTTTCAAAAGGGATAGAAACCAGTGCAGCTAATTCTATTTTAATTAAAGTCAATCAAATCGGAACGTTGTCTGAAACCATTGCAGCCGTCAATATGGCTCACAATGCTGGATATACAAGTGTGATGTCGCATCGTTCAGGTGAAACCGAAGACAGCACAATTGCCGATTTGGCAGTTGCGTTGAATACTGGTCAAATCAAAACCGGATCAGCTTCCAGAAGTGACCGTATGGCCAAATACAATCAATTGCTTCGTATCGAAGAAGAATTGGGTTCAACCGCTTATTTTCCACAGATGAAGGCTTTTAAAGTGAAACAAGGGAAATAATTAGTAAGAATTATAAAACTTAAGATGCAAAGCCAAACGCTTTGCATCTTTTTTTTTGTAGTATTTTGGATATCAAATACTTTATACTAAAAATTGATTATTTTCTAATGAAAAAACGATATAGTATAAAAAAAATGCAATAAAAGTTACAAATATTTGCTTTTTAATATGATTAATGTCATATATTTGTTGTTATAATCAAAGGTAACTTTGTGCATATTTATAAAATAACTTAATTAACAAATTATGTCAAAAGTAGCAACTTTAGAATTTGAAGGAAAAAAATATGATTTTCCTGTTTACATCGGAGCAGAAGATGAAATAGCATTCGATATTTCCAAATTGAGAGACATGACCGGAATGATCACACTAGATTTTGGTTATAAAAATACAGGTGCCACCAAAAGTGCGATTACCTTTTTGGATGGTGAAGAAGGAATCTTGCGTCATAGAGGTTATGCCATTGAAGATCTGGCTAAAAAAGCAAGCTATTTGGAAGTAGCTTATTTGATTATTTTTGGTGAACTTCCTACAAAAGAACAAATTGAGAAATTTGATTCAGATATCAAAAAAAATTCATTGGTTGATGAGGAAATGAAAAATATCATCAACGGTTTCCCTAGATCTGCACATCCTATGGGCGTTTTATCAGCTTTAACAGCTGCATTAACTGCTTTTCATCCCAATTTGACAGATGTTCATTCTGAAGAAGAAATGTACAATGCCATTTGTAAAATCATGGGAAAATTCCCTGTTTTGGCTGCTTGGGCACACAATAAAAACGAAGGAACTCCTCGTACTTATGCTGACAACACTTTAGATTATGTTGAAAATCTATTGATGATGATGTATAAAGTACCAACTCAAAAATACATACCCAATCCAACGGTGAAAAAAGCCATGGAAGAATTGTTGATTTTACATCAAGACCACGAACAAAACTGTTCAACTTCTACCGTGAGATTGGTCGGTTCTTCACACGCTAGTTTGTTTGCTTCTGTTTCTGCAGGTGTTTCTGCCTTATGGGGACCACTTCACGGTGGCGCCAATCAAGAAGTAATTGAAATGTTGGAAGCTATCAAAGCCGATGGTGGTGATGTTGAAAAATTCATTTTAAAAGCCAAAGATAAAAATGATCCATTCCGTTTGATGGGATTTGGACACAGAGTTTACAAAAACTTTGATCCACGTGCTTTGATTATCAAATCAAGTGCTGATGCTGTTTTAAAACAATTGGGTAAAGATGATCCAACGCTCGATATAGCAAGACATTTGGAAGAAACAGCTTTGAAAGATCCTTATTTCATTGAAAGAAAATTATTCCCCAATGTAGACTTCTATTCAGGAATCATTTACAGAGCTTTAGGTATTCCGGTTGAAATGTTTACCGTTATGTTTGCCATAGGCCGTTTGCCTGGTTGGATTGCACAATGGAGAGAAATGCGTATGAACAACGAACCAATTGGTCGTCCACGTCAATTGTACATCGGACAACCTTCTCGCTCTTTTGTTGATATGGATAAAAGATAGGTTAATGTGCTAATTATCTAACATTTTTTGTTGTTTTTTATACTGAATCACTCTAGGAAGTTTAGCGAAAATTTCTTAGAGTGATTTTTTTTGCTGATATTTGCAGTGTATGATACCAATTAAAATTCTTAACGAAACCGGTCAACTCAAATCTGTCATATTGGGTATTGCGCATAGTAATGGCCCAACACCTTTGGCTGAAGATGCCTATGATCCCAAATCTTTGGAACATATTTTAGCAGGTACATATCCATTAGAAAAAGATATGGTTTTGGAAATGGACGCTTTCAATCTTGTTTTGGAAAAACATGGCGTGAAAGTATATCGTCCCGAATTGATATTGGATTACAATCAGATTTTCACGCGCGACATTGGATTTGTAATCAATGATTATTTTATCAAAGCCAATATTTTACCTGATCGAGATAGGGAATATGCAGCGATTCAGTACATTGTTGATCAAATAGACCCTGATAAAGTTTTGATTCCACCACAGGAAGTTCATATAGAAGGTGGAGACGTGATTGTATGGAATGATTATTTATTTATTGGGACTTATTCACTTCCTGATTACAGCCTGATTCAAACAGCACGTACCAATAAAGCCGGTGTGGATTACATCAAAAAAATGTTTCCTCATAAGGTTGTGAAAGCTTTTGATTTGATCAAATCCACCCAAGAAGCCCGTGACAATGCTTTGCATCTTGACTGTTGTTTCCAACCAATAGGTACAGATAAGGGAATTATCTATAAAGAAGGTTTTTTAAATGTAGCTGATTATCAATATCTCAGAGATTTGTTTGGAGCCGAAAATCTATTTCACATTACCCGTGATGAAATGTATGAAATGAATTCCAATGTATTTTCCATCAGCCCCAAAGTCATCGTATCTGAGAAAAATTTCACAAGATTAAACCAATGGTTGAAAAATCAAGGTTTTACTGTTGAAGAAATTCCATATGCCGAAATCAGTAAGCAGGAAGGTTTGTTGAGATGTTCCACACTTCCATTGGAACGTATGTAAATTCAATTTTTTAGGAGTATTATCAATATGAATTTCATCTGTTTAAATTTATGTTTTTTTATAGGTCGCACCCGTTTCGCAGCAAGGCGAGTGGAAAGTCCGTTTCGAAAGCTATCGGGATTCTTATGGTCATTTCATGATAGATGTTCATAAAATGTTTGTCCTCTATTTTTTGATAATTTAATTGTAATATTTAATTAAAAATAGATTTTTCATTTCAAAGTATAGTAATTTGATAACACCTAGAACCAATTAAAATAAAATTAATATATAAATCATGTCAAAATTAGCAGTTATTGCATTAGGCGGCAACGCCATTACCCGCGGAGATGAAAAAGGAACGATTGAGGAACAATACAAAAATTCGAGTGATACCATTCGCAATCTTATTTATCTTTTGAAAGATGGATATAATTTGGTGTTAAGTCACGGCAATGGACCTCAAGTGGGAAATATTTTACTGAGAAATGATGCAGGTGAAGAAATTTATGATATTCCACAAATGCCTTTAGACATCTGTGTAGCCGATTCACAAGGTGGGATTGGTTATATGTTGGAAAAAATGTTACGCAACATTTTAAAAGAAGAAGGCATTGATCGCGAAGTCGTCACGATTGTAACCCAAGTGGTGGTTTCCAAAGATGATCCGGCATTTAAGAACTATACCAAAAGAGTAGGGAAACTTTATTCTAAAGAAAGAGCTGACGAAATGGCTGCCAAAAAAGGTTGGGTTTTTAAAGAAAATTCCAAAAATGACGACAAATGGCGCCGAGTGGTACCTTCACCTGAACCTAAAGAAATCATGAATGAGAGAATTATTAAAGATTTAGTTAATGCGGGTGTTATTGTTATTGCATCCGGTGGTGGCGGAATTCCGGTGTATTATGATGAGAAAGGTATGTTGCAAGCATTGGAAGCCGTGATTGACAAAGATGCTGCTTCTTCTTTGTTAGCAAGCCGTATAGGTGCCGATGAATTTTACATCCTGACCGACGTGCCTTATGTTTATGCCAATTATGGTACACCCCAACAAAAAATCATGGAATTTCTCAATAAAGAAACCATTACTCAAATGATAGATAAGGGTGAATTTGGAGAAGGTAGTATGTTGCCCAAAATCAAATCAGCTTTGAAGTTTGTCGAAAATGGCGGTCAAAAAAGCGTCATCACGGAAGCCAGTAAATTGGAAGATCGCAAATTTGGATCAAGAATTACGCTCAATTAAATCAACTTAGATAAAATTTCAAAAGTTTAATATTAAAACAGGTAAGTCATGAAAAAAAGTTTAATGCTTATAGTATTATTGATTACTATTCATTTTTATGCACAAGAACCAGGGAAAGTTGGAGAAAAAATCACCAATGAAATTACAGTTCCAACTTCGAAAACTACCAATGCAAAAGGGAAAGCAACTACAGTTACCGGTGATAAAACCGCTACTGATAAAGGAAATCAAGGCAATGCTTATGGAAATCCAAGATCCAATCCACAACAATATAACTGGAATTACGACGATCAATTTGGTTATGCCGAAGTATTTATCAGAATTCCGGAAAATGGTGTGTTCAGTGTAACTTTAGATAATCAAAATATGACTTTGGGTACCGGAAAATTCAGATTTTTTGAAGTTAGACCGGGAAATATTTTGTTGCAAATTTCTTTAAATGGAAGAACATTATTCAAAAGTCGGCTCAATGTAACTCAAAATAAAAGGATGATATTGGACTATTTTACTTGGGATGGTTTGTATCTTTTGCAAACGGTAAATTTGCGTAATTACGGACCCAATCAGGATAACTATTGTGATATGTGGGACCATATGTGGAATGACAATTACAATGGATTTGATTATGATTATGGCAATGATTACAATCCTTATTACGGAATTTTTTATGGAGAAGATTATAATCCCGATTCCAATAATGACCCCTATAATGATATTTTTTATGATCAGGAATCTGAACAAGATGTAGATCATAATCACAACAACCCTTACAATCAAAATAATTCAAATAATCCCAATAATTATAACAATCAAGGCAACAACCCCAATAATAATTACAATCAAAATAATCCACATCAAGGCAATCAACAAAATCATGGCAATTATGGAAATAATTATGCTTATCCTATGCCTCCAAACGATTTTGCCAATTTCAAAAACACAGTTAAACAACAGTCTTTTGATGATACCAAATTCCAAATGATCAAAGCACAACCCATTTCAACTTGGTACACAGCTGCACAAATCAAAGAATTGATGGAATTGTTCAGTTTTGATGATGATCGAGTGGATGTTGCCAAATATACCTATGACTATTGTGTGGATCCCTATAATTTTTATACTACTTATACCGCATTGACATTTGATAGTAATAAAAATGAACTGATGGAGTATGTAACCAATAGAGGACGAAAATAAATTCCATCTCCAACGACTTGGGAACTACTCTCCACTTTCTACTTTCTACTTTCTACTTTCTAATTTCTAATTTCTAATTTCTAATTTCTTTTAATCTTATGTACAATCTAAGAAACCGCAATTTTTTAAAACTTTTGGATTTTTCACCAAAAGAAATCAAATTTTTATTAGACTTATCCGCCGATTTGAAAAAGGCAAAATACGCCGGAACCGAAGTTCAAAAACTGAAAGGCAAAAATATAGCATTGATTTTTGAAAAAGCATCTACCCGTACGCGTTGTGCTTTTGAAGTCGCTGTGCACGACCAAGGTGGTCATGTTACCTATTTAGGTCCATCAGGTTCTCAAATAGGGGCAAAAGAATCAATGAAAGATACTGCCCGAGTTTTGGGACGTATGTATGATGGTATCGAATACCGTGGTTTCGGACAGGATGTCGTGGAAGAATTGGGGAAATATGCCGGAGTACCTGTGTGGAACGGTTTGACCAATGAATTCCATCCTACTCAAATCCTAGCCGATTTCCTGACGATGATGGAACACACCGACAAACCATTGCATCAAGTTAAATTTGCTTATTTAGGCGATGCCCGAAATAATATGGGTAATTCCCTGATGGTAGGTGCTGCCAAAATGGGTATGGATTTCAGAGCCGTCGCTCCTAAAAGTTTGCATCCGGAAGAAAGTTTGGTAGCAACTTGTAGAGAAATTGCTGCTCAAACCGGAGCCAAAATCACCTTAACAGATGACGTTGCTCAAGGTGTTAAAGATTGTGATTTCCTTTATACCGATGTTTGGGTTTCTATGGGCGAACCAACTGAAGTATGGGAAGAACGAATCAAGTTGCTACTACCTTATCAAATTAATAAAAAAGCCATGGATCTCACCGGTAATCCCAAAGTGAAGTTTATGCATTGTCTTCCGGCTTTTCACAACAGAGAAACCAAAGTAGGGGAAGAGATCTTCAAAAAATTTGGAATCGAAGCCATGGAAGTTTCAGAAGAGGTATTTGAAAGCGAAGCCTCTATTGTATTTGACGAAGCCGAAAATAGATTGCATACAATCAAAGCTATCATGGTTGCCACTTTAGGAAGTTAAATAACGTTTTGGTTTCATACTTTTAAAGTGCATCATTTCCTGAAAGGACTTGATCATTGGCTTAAAAATAAATATGACATAAATTTTTTTATTCAGTTATTTTCAATTGAATAGAAAAATTTATGTTATTTTGTGTAAAAATCAATTTAACATGAACAATTCATCTAGTACTTTTCCGCTTATTGGTGATCCAGCACCTGCATTTACTGCACAATCTACGCAAGGAACAATTAATTTTCCGGATGATTTCAAAGGAAATTGGGTAGTGTTTTTCTCCCATCCGGCCGATTTCACACCTGTTTGCACGACCGAGTTTATGGCTTTTCAGGATTTACACAAAGAATTTGAAGCCCGTAATACCAAATTAGTCGGTTTTAGTGTTGATGGGGTTCATTCTCATATTGAATGGGTCAGGAATATTGAGCGAAATTTTGGAATCAAAATTCAATTTCCATTATTAGCTGGTCATCACATTGCCCAAATGTATGGCATGATACATCCCAATGCCGATTCTATGGCAACCGTGAGAGCGGTTTTTATCATTGCACCTCAAGGAACTGTTGCGACCATTATGTATTATCCCATGTCAAATGGTAGAAATGTTTTTGAAATTTTAAGGATGATTGACAGTTTGCAGTTGACCTACAATTTTCAAAGAGCAACTCCGGCCAACTGGCCTCATAATCGAATTTTTAAAGATAAAGTAATCGTGCCACCTGCCAATACATTGGAAGCAGCCGGTAATATTGCTAGTTCACATGCAGATGCCAAAGATTGGTATATTGCTACTGAGGAAAACCCCATCAAATAATTGGATTTCCAAATGAAATGACCATAATTTAAGCTTCACACCAACTGAAATGTCAAAATGGATTTACCATGCTGCAGGTGTGGTATCGGGAATGGTTATCACATTTGCATCATATCGAAGCGGGTTTGACCTATAAATTAAAAAAGAAATACACATGAATATAAAATATATCGATAATTTGATTGTTGCCAAGGAAAGCTTAAAGGTTTGGTTGTCCAATGTAGAACAATTGCATTTTGGAAATCAAATGTTTGCTAAAGCCAACGATCTAAATCGAGAAAATACAGCGTTTTATACCTGGTATAAAGGTGAAGGTCAAACTTTCACCAGTTTTGAATCCTTTCAGATTTTGCAACTTTTTTATGACGAAATGTATGATAAGTTTTTGGAATATATGGAATTAAGAGATTTACCGCTTAAAAAATCTTTATTTTCAAATCCCAAAGAAAAACGTCAGGAAGAGCTGAATGTATTGTTTCAAGATTTGAAGCAGAATGCTAGAAAATTGGTTAAATCGGTTGATATTTTTGAAGAAAAATTAAAAACATCACCTTTGTTTAATGAGCATGAAAACTCGATCGATTTATTTGAAGAAAAACAGAAGGAAACGGATTTCTCAACTGAAATAGTTCCCGAAAAAAAGGTTCTGACATTTGATGAAGAAGATTTTTTTAAAATGAATCAAGTGGAGAAACCCAAGGAAGAGTTTGTTTCCAATCCTTTTTTTGAGTTAGAGAGAAAACAGGAAAGTCAATTTCAAACAACACCAGAAGCAAATGTTCCCGAAACCAATTTTGATTTTGAAAAAAGACTTCAAGAAGAAGTATTGAAAATCAAAAAACAGTTGGAAGCAGAAATGAATTTGAAAATCAAACAAACAGAAGAACTCCTCAAAGAAGAAGTAATCCAAAAAGAAACTATTAAACCTGAAATTCCTGAAATTCAAGAAACAAAACCTCCGGTTGAAGTGCGAAAACCTCGAATTGTTCCACAGACCAATGAAGTCATTGATGTCGCTGAAGAAATCAGAAGGATACTCAGTTAATTATGGTTTTATTTTGAATCCAAGCTTCATCTCAATTTTTTATGACTAGAATAGCTCACATAACCGATATTCACATAGAACATCAATTTCCCAAACAACATGGGGTAGATGCCCTACAAAATTGGGAACTTTTGTTGGCTGATGTCAAAAAGAGAAAAGTGGATTTCTTGGTATTTGGAGGTGATATCGGTGAAACATCTATATTCCCCTATTTTTTTGAAAGTCTCAATAGAATTGGAATTCCATATCACATGGTTTTAGGAAATCATGATAAGTATGCTGAGATAAAATCTCATTTGAAATTAAACAAGTCGCTAAATGAAAATGAATTGTTCTATACATTTCAAGATGATGACCATCAATTTTTCGTGCTAGATTCATCCATTGGAAAATTGAGTAATTTACAACAAGATTGGTTTTTGTCAGAATTGGAACAAACTCATCTCATGCCAGTCGTTTTTGTTCACCATCCTTTTTTACCGGTTTCTACTCGTGTTGATATTGATTTTCCACTTTTAAAACGCAAATCTTTGGTAAAGAAAATTGCCAAAATAAATCATCAGGTGGTTTTGATTTGCGGACATTATCACACCGATAGCCACATCGTTCAAAATAATATCAACCAATATGTCACGCCATCTGGAGCCTTTCAAATACTGCAAAATACAGATACCATACAGGTTGATCCCAACGATTTTGGTTACCGTTTAATTCAAATTGATAAAGGACAAGTTCAAACTGAAATCATCCGATTCTTTCTTTAAGCTACAATACACTTTTAAATTTAAAATGAAATGACTTTAAACTACATATGGATTGCTTTTTTTCTCATTGCATTTGTCGTTGCCTTGTTCAAACTAGTTTTTTTAGGTGATTTAGAAGTTTTTAAAAGAATTGTGGATGCCATTTTTGATCGTGCTACGCTTGGATTTGAATTGTCACTCGGATTGGCTGGTGTTTTGACTTTATGGATGGGTATTATGAAGATTGGCGAGAAAGGTGGTTTAATCAATGTCTTATCGCGTTGGCTCAGTCCATTTTTTACCAAGCTATTTCCTGAAATTCCCGAAAACCATCCGTCCATTGGCTCGATGATGATGAATTTTTCGGCTAATATGCTCGGACTCGATAATGCGGCTACACCACTCGGATTGAAAGCGATGGAAGAATTGCAAACGCTCAATCCCAAACCCGATACTGCCAGCAATGCCCAAATTATGTTTCTGGTACTCAATGCCTCCAGTCTGACCTTAATTCCGGTTAGTATTTTGGCACTGCGCGCCACAGCCGGTTCCGCCGATCCAACCGATATCTTTATCCCAATTTTAATTGCAACTTTTTTTTCAACATTAACCGGTCTGATCATTACGGCAACATTTCAAAAAATCAATTTATTTGATAAAATCATTCTAAAATATTTGGGTGGAGCCACTTTATTGGTAGTCGGATTGATTTTTTACATCAAGAGTTTATCTCCCGAAAATGTACGAATTTTTACCAATTTACTCACCAATATCCTTCTATTTGGAATCATCATTACATTTATTGTGGTGGCAATGTTTAAAAAAGTCAATATTTACGATGCATTCATTGAAGGTGCCAAAGGAGGTTTTAATGTTTCAATTACAATCATCCCTTATCTGGTTGCCATGTTGGTTGCCATTGGTGTTTTTACCGCATCAGGTGCCATGGAATTACTTATGGATGGGATAAAATATATATTTAGTCAATTATTTTCTGATACGCGTTTTGTTGACGGACTACCCACGGCTTTAATGAAACCATTGAGTGGTGGAGGCGCCAGAGGATTGATGGTGGAAAGTTGGGGTGCTGGAGGTAAAATGGTTGATAGTTTTGTAGGTCATCTCACTTCCATTATTCAAGGGTCAACCGAAACTACCTTTTATGTAATTGCAGTGTATTTTGGGTCTGTCAACATCAAAAAAACCCGATATGCTGCCGTAGCAGGCTTACTCGCCGACTTAGCCGGTGTAATAGCTGCCATACTAGTGACTTATATGTTCTTTGGACATTTAAGCTAAAATATATAATTATATTTACTCTAACTAAAGTCACATATCTTGTAGAAGTATAAACTTCTAACTTCTACAGGTCACTGAGCTTGTCGAAGTGCTAATTTCTAACTTCTAATTTCTAATTTCTAATTTCTAATTTCTAACCATGCCCACCAGATGCCAATGGGTCTCCTCAGATCCACTTTATCTAAAATACCACGATGAAGAATGGGGTGTACCCGTTTACGAAGACCAAAAACTGTTTGAATTTCTCATTTTGGAAACTTTCCAAGCAGGCTTGAGTTGGTTGACTGTTTTGCGTAAAAGAGAAAACTTTAGAGCTGCTTTTGCCGATTTTGATTTCCATCAAGTAGCCACTTTTGACGAAGATAAAATTCAGGAGTTGTTGCAAAATGCTGGAATTATTCGCAACCAACTCAAAATCAGAGCGGCTGTTTCCAATGCTCATGCTTTTTTGAAAGTTCGTGAAGAGTTTGGATCTTTTTCAGCCTATATTTGGCAATTTACCGATGGAAAGCCTGTTGTCAATCATTGGGAAACAATCAAACAAGTTCCTGCATCAACACCACTTTCCGATTGTATTTCCAAAGATTTGAAAAAACGAGGCTTCAAATTTGTCGGTACTACGGTTGTTTATGCCCACATGCAAGCCACCGGAATGGTTCTAGATCATACCACCAATTGTTTCAGATATCAATAATTCTAATATGTTATATACATTTCAAAAAAACTTGTTTGCAGCTATCATGCTGGTTCAAGTGCTATTTACATTTGCGCAACAAAATACAGATTCATCCAATCCCTTTATTTATGTAAACGGAAAAGACTTGTATACTCCCAATGGAGATAAGTTTTTCATTGAAGGGATTAACTTGGGAAACTGGCTCAATCCGGAAGGATATATGTTCTATTTTGAAAAAGCATCTTCCTATCGTTTGATCAATGAAGCTTTTTGTGAAATGGTCGGACCCGATTATACCCAATGGTTTTGGAACGAATTCCAAAATAATTACATCACCCGCGAAGATATTTTGTATATCAAAAAAACGGGAATGAATTCCATTCGTTTGCCTTTTCACTATAAGTTGTTTACCCATGAAGATTATATGGGAAACTCAGATCCTGAAGCAGGTTTTAAGCATATCGATCAGGTGATTTCTTGGTGTAGAGAAGCTGGATTGTATGTTATTTTGGACATGCACGATGCTCCGGGTGGTCAAACAGGGGACAACATCGATGATAGTTATGGCTATCCTTGGTTGATGGTCAGCGAGAAAAGTCAGCAAATGTTTGTTGATATTTGGACTAAAATCGCCCAAAAATACGCCGATGAACCTGTGATTTTGGGGTACGATTTACTCAACGAACCCATTGCGCATTATTTTACGGAAAAAGATAAAAGTTTGAATGACCAATTGGTACCTTTGTACAAAAAAGCCATCAAAGCCATCCGAGAAGTAGATCAAAATCACATCATATTATTGGCTGGTGCTCAATGGAATGGCAATTTTTCCATTTTTAACGAATGGAATTTGGATGACAAAATGATGTTTACCTGTCACCGGTATTGGTGCGGAATCGAACAAAAAGATATCCAAGATTTTGTTGACTTTAGAGATAAGGTGAATTTGCCGATGTATATGGGGGAAACAGGTGAAAATACCGATGAATGGGTTGGGAATTTCAGAGTTTTAATGGAGCAAAATAACATTGGTTGGCATTATTGGCCTTATAAAAAAATGGTCGACCATGCCGGAATGATGATTATTCCCAAACCCGAAAACTGGGACATCATCATCAAATACGTAGAAAGTGACCGCAGCGATTTTGCAAAAATCAGAGAAAATCGACCCGATCAAATCCTCGTTAAAAAAGCCATGTCCGATTTGTTGGAAAATATGAAATTCAAAAATTGTATTGTCAACAAAGGTTATACAACAGCCCTAGGCATGAAACCATAATTGGTTAAAAGATTCCTCATTCTTGTACTTTTTACTGGATTTAATTTGGTAGAGCGTTTTTGATATAATGACTACAAGACTTCAAGACCTTAAGACATCAAGACCAATATTATGCTGATATACTAGCCACTAAGTAGGTGAACCTATGAAAATGGTAGGTGCACCTATGAAAATGGTAGGTGAACCTATTAAAAAGGTAGGTGCACCTATGAAAATGGTAGGTCAACCTATAAAAAAGGTAGGTACACCTATAAAAAAGGTAGGTGCACCTATGAAAATGGTAGGTCAACCTATGAAAATGGTAAGTGAGCCTTGATATGCGGAAGCTCTACTTTTTGATTCTAATCTATTCTCAAAGTTTTTTGATAAAAAGCAACATCCAGATAGGTGTCAAATTTAAAGCCTACATTTTTCAATACCCCCATATTTTTAAAACCTAATTTCTCGTGAAATCGAGTGCTTTCAGGATTGGGCAAAGCAATCACACCCATAACTTCTCTAAACCCTTTATTTTTGATTCTTTCTAGCAAAGCAGTATACAAATCACTTCCCATACCTTTTCCCGAACTGCCACTTTTCAAGTAAATGGTAGATTCTACGGTGTGTTCATAAGCCTTTCGTTCCCTAAATGACGTGTAATAAGCATAACCCACCAACATGCCATTTTCTATTAAAACCAACCAATCATATAGTTGAGTAACCTTTTGAATTCTTTGAAGTATATCGGTTGCAGTAACTTTTTCGGTTTCAAAAGTGATGATACTATCGACTATATAGGTATTGTAAATGGCCGCAATTTCAACTACATCATCAGGTTGAACAGTTCTGATTTGAATCATTCTCTTTGTAAATTGTTTTATATCATGAAACCTTAAACCTTAAACTCTCAACTTTCTCCCACCACCTTCACAATCTCATCGGCAATAGACAAGCAAGCCGTAGCTGCCGGAGAAGGTGCATTGAGGACATGAACATTCAGTCCCTTGGTAACAATTTTAAAATCATCTACCATTCCACCAGATTTATCAATAGCTTGGGCACGTATCCCGGATTTGGAAACTATTAAATCGGCTTGAGCCAAATGGGGCATTAGTTTCTGTAATTCTCTAACAAAGAGTTTTTTCGAAAAGGCACGACGGTATTCTCCAATCCCTTTCAACCAAAATTTTCGGAACAAATTCCAAGTGCCACTATATGTCAATGCTTCCCAAGTATCTTTCCAATTGAAAGCGGTTTTGTGGTATTTTTCTCTGGCAAATGTGAAAACCGCATTGGGTCCGCATTCTACTTTGCCATCAATCATTTTGGTAAAATGTACACCCAAAAAAGGAAAGTTAGGATCGGGAACGGGATAGACCAAATTGTTGATTTTATGTTGGGTTTCGGGTTTGAATTCGTAGTAATCTCCTCTAAAACCTACAATTTTTAAATCTTCATGTGCATCATCTTTTGCGGCATTTCTATCACTTTGCAATCCGGTACACAAGACAACTTGCTGTGCTGAAAAAGTTCCTTGATTGGTGAAAACCATTTGCAAACCGTTTTGAGTTTCACTTTTTTGATATTCACAATTCAAGATCAAAGTACTTTTTGGATTGATTTCATGAATCAAATCGGCTAGTTTTTGATTGACTTTGACATAATCGATGATGCCTGCACTGGGGACCAAGATACCTTTTACCCCTACGATATAGGGTTCTTTTTCCTTGATTTCTTCGGGTGAGATATATCGGATGCCTGGCGTATTGTTTTCCAATCCACGGTTGTAGATATTTTCCAATGCCGGAATTTCATCCATTTGGGTAGCCACAATTATTTTTCCGCAATTGTCATGGGGTATCTCATATTTTTGAGCAAAAGCAATCAATTGTTCTCTACCATCTCTGCAGTTTTCCGCTTTATATGAACCGGGTTTGTAGTAAATTCCGGAATGTATGACTCCCGAATTTCTACCGGTTTGGTGCCGTCCGATTCGGTCTTCTTTTTCCAATAAGGCTATAGATTTTTCAGGATATTTGAGTTGCAGTTTGTATGCGGTTGCAGCTCCTACAATGCCCGCACCGACTACGATGTAGTCAAATGATTTAACTGACATATTTTGTTTTTTTCATGAAGTTCAAAACGATAAAGCCTGCTACAAAGAAAATCATCAATACCAATACAGAAATACGCATTGATCCGGTAAGGCTGACCAACAAACCAAAAGTTGCAGTACCCAATACGATTGCCAATTTTTCGGTTACGTCAAAGAAACTGAAATACGTTGCCGTATCAATGGTGTCTTCGGGTATGAGTTTGGCGTAAGTAGAACGGGCAATAGTTTGAGTAGCACCCAAAACCAAACCCAAAAATCCACCCAAAGTATAGAAATACAAATTGACATTGGGATGTTCGCCGGGTAGGAGGTAAGCTGCCAAACAAACAATTGCCCAAATAATCAATGTGATTTTTAGGGTGAGAATATTTCCAAATCTGGTTGAAATGCGTGAAAACACATAAGCGCCCACAATCGCAACCAATTGAACTAATAATATGGTAATGATCAGATTGGAAGTTGGTAAATGTAATTCTTCATCTCCAAATTTTCCTGCCAAAACGATGATGGTTTGTACACCCGCACTAAACAAAAAGAATGAAATAAGAAATATTTTTAAAGCATCAAGAGATTTGAGTTGTTTTAAAACGGTTCTCAACTCTCGATAACCTTTGAAAATATAATCCTTTTCCGGTTTGCGATGGTGTACATTAAGAGGTAAATGATACAAGGTGTATTGAGCAAAAGCCATCCACCAGATTCCTACGATGACAAATCCCAGTCTGAAAGCAATACCCGGAGCAGTTTCACCTTCTTGCAATGGATGATCTATAAAACCATACCATTCGGGATGCATAATCATAGTGAGAATAAAAAGTAATAGAAATACAGAACCAAAATAACCAAACATAAATCCTTTGGCACTCACCCGATCGTGGTCTTGAGGATAAGCAACTTCTAATAGAAAGGCGTTGTAAAACACGATGCTTCCCCAAAATCCAATACTAGCCAAAATTGAAAACAAGATGCCTACCCAAAGAGTTTCTTTACTTTCGAAAAAGTAGAGTGACATCACAGACAGTGAGCCTAGATAAAGGAAAAATTGCAGAAAACGTTTTTTATTACCCATGTAATCGGCTATACTTGAAAGAATAGGAGAGAGGAAAGCCACAATCAGAAAAGAGAATGACAAAACATAGGTGTAGAGAACGGTGTTGGTCCATTGTGTTCCCAAGAAGAAAACCTGAGCATTTTCACCACCTGTAACTCCACCAAAATAGAGCGGAAATACGGCAGTCGTAATTACCAATGGATATACTGAATTTGCCCAGTCATAGAAAGCCCAAGCATTGATGAGTTTTTTATCGCCTTTTTGTAACATTATACAAAGTTAAACAAATTTATGTATTCAAAATTTGTTGAAGGTTTAAAAGTTTGATGAATTAATGATCCGTATGGTTTATCCAATAATTTGAGTTTCTTGACTATTAGATTTTGGAGGAAATTGTTGATTTCGTCACAAATAAAAAATAAAACAATACGATTAATGTAACGATTGCAGTTGTTATAAATGCAACTGCTGCTCCAAATTCAAACCATATCAAACCGGTGAGCGAACTGGCCAACAAGGTGCATATGCTTTGAAATCCCGCATATGTACCGATAGCCGTTGCTGTATCTTTTGCATCTGTGATGTTTGAAATCCATGCTTTTGAAATGCCTTCTGTAGCAGATGCATAGAGGCCGTATAAGAAAAATAAGCCAAAAAAGACATAGGTATTGGTGTTAACCGCCATACCCAAATACACCATGGCAAAGATGCCTAGACCCAAGATGAAAATTGATCGTAAACCAATTTTGTCGGCTAATATCCCAATTGGAAAAGCAAATAAAGCATAAATCAAATTGTAGAAAATATAAACACCGATAACACCTGAATCACTCATACCTGATTGTTTGGCTTGAAGTAAAAGAAATACATCAGAACTGTTGAATACAGTGAAAAGTAAAAGTCCGAAAACTACTTTTTTATAGGCCATTGGGCTTTCTTTCCAATAATGAATGAAAGAAAAGAAAGAAGTTTTTACCTTAAGGCCTTGATGACTTGTTTTTTTCTCTTTGAGATAGAATGACGCAACAACAGCACCTATACCTGGGATAAAAGCAATTAAAAAGAGAACACGGTAGTTCTCAGGATTAAAATACAAATAAAGCAGAGCCAATAATGGGCCCAAAACAGCACCTAAAGTATCCATAGAACGGTGAAATCCAAATACTTTGCCTTTGGTAGCAGGTGTAGCTTCATCTGATAATATAGCATCTCTCGCTCCGGTTCGAATACCTTTACCAATTCTGTCAATGGTACGAGCTAAAAAAATCCAAATAGGAAAGGTAAAAATAGCCATCATTGGTTTTGAAACAGCACTCAAGGCATATCCAAATTGCACAAAAGGAACTCTTTTGCCACTTAAATCAGATAATTTACCAAAATAACCTTTGCTCAATCCAGCTGTAGCTTCTGCAATTCCTTCTAAAATGCCAATCAAGATGATTGAAAAACCTATAGATTTTAGATAAATAGGCATGATGGGATAGAGCATTTCACTGGCTGTATCGGTAAGCAAACTTACCACAGATAAAATCCAAACGGTTTTGGTTATATATTTCAAAATGGGATATTATATCTTGGAAAAGGATTTAGTTTAATTTTTGATGGCTTTTTTAAAAAAAGTATCTAATTGATTTTTGTCCAATAAGTCAAAATTGGTTCCAAAAAAATTCTTTGAATTGGATTTAAATTTATAGGTCACGGCATTCAATTCCTGATCTTTTACTTCCAATTTATGGGTAGTCAAAGTGTATACGATTACTTGATTTTCACTTGATGTCAGAGTAAGTTCTTGTCCTGACTTTGACCAATGTCCTTTTATACTTTCTTCACCCATGTGCTCTTGTGACTCATTGTCCCATAGTTGAATGTTGAGATCGAATGTTTCATCTTTATTTAGAGTCAAAGTGATGTCTCCATTTTGACAATCCAAACTCACATATTGTTCAAGAAGTGGTACAGATGGTTTTTGGCTGTCTTGGGTATTTTGGGTTGAGTTTTTTTGATTGCATCCCAATACTGCTATAAATGAAAATAGAAACAGTAGTCGTATTTTGATATTCATGATAGGTTTAAATGTATTTGTCATTACTCAAATAGGCAAGGTCAAATTAAATTAAAATTTATCAAATTTCCAATAATATGCTTGTCGTGTTTTTTGATTCAGAAAAGTGATTTTTCAAGATAATCCCGATAATTTTCAAATTGATGAAGGAAATATATAGATAATTTCACAAAGGTTTTACCTATCCAAGTTCAGAATATTTAGTTGTAAGATTCGCTTGAGGATTTATGAAATTGGATATTTAATTTTAGTCAGGTATTGAAAAACTTTAATTTTTTTGATTTCTGTAGCCGCCCATAATGTCATTAAATATGGATTATTTTTGGGTTTTGATTTTGTATACATTGGGATGTTTATATAAATCATCCAATGCGTAAATTTTTTGATGATTCAAAACCAAGGTAGGTTTGATGACACTATCTCTGCAGGCGTAATTAATAGAATTTGCTACGAGTTCAGTGCAATACAACTCATTTTCGTCAAAGCTGTTGAAACTCGTGTCAAATGGGATTTCAGAAGTATAATAACGTTGTGCTTTGAGCAAAATGGCGTTGAGGATTGAATCGGGATATTGAAGGCGATAAAATTCATAAACCTCAATATCTGTCAAGAAATCGGAAAGCAATTCTTTTTTGACTTTGCCAATACCGGTGAGTTCGCTGGCTTCGGTATGGTAGACAAAGACTTGGTTGTGGTCAATAAACAATATGCCTACGTGAGAAAATTTCTTTTCAGACGAGGCATATTGTTTGAAATAATTGGAAAAAAAACCATTTCCCAATCTCAATACCAAATCACCGGAATGCAAGTCTTGTGTATAAATAACCTTCCGGGTTTTTTCCGGAGGTTTTTGATTACAAGCCAAAATGGTAAAGAGAATCAGGAAAACAATGAAACTATTTTTTAGATTCCATATGAACCAACCATTTTCCATCGATTTTTACCAATTGCAAAGTTTCAGTTTCACCTTTGGGGTTTTTGTAAGTGACCCATGCTTTATCTTGGACAATTGAATCTTTTTCCATGACAAATTTAAAGTTGGGTTCCAACTCCATTGCTCCAAAACTACTGGCAAAATCCAATAATTTACCGGTTGATTCAGTCGCGTATTTTTTTGCTTCATCTACTTTCCCTTTAGCCAAGTTTTCTGTAAAGTTTTGAGCAGATTTTTCGGGTCCGGAAGCACATGAAGAGAGGAATAAAACCAATACTAGAAAAGACATTAATTTTCTCATAATGATATAAAAATTTAAATTAATATTTAGGTTTGTAAGTAGGAAAAGACTTCTGTTAAAGTCTGGTGATAAGCCATGTAAAGGTAACCATTTATGACGAGATAAAGGTTTACAATAGTTTAAATTTAAATTGATTTTTTATATAAATTGAGTTATTTCACTCGAATGTATTTCAAAGTATTGCCACGTCCCATATAGGTCAATTCGAGGTTGTCGGCATCCAATCTGGCTATATACCAACAAAGATCTGATTCAGCGCATGAGATGTACAAATCCTTTTCGGGTTCAGCTACACTTTCTTTGTCTGCTTCATTCAAACAATGGTCAGAGATGGCATAGGTTTCTTCATCCCACTCGGTCATACCAGCGGACATTTCTTTTCGAATGAATTTGTCAAAAACTAGAAAATTGGTTTTGTCTTCTGTGTGCTGCCATTTGCCTTGCAATAAATCATAAGTAGAAGGATTTACTTGTACAGTATCTTTTTGAGTTGCAACTTCTTGATTGAGATCAGTTTCTTTGGATTTGTCCACATTGCTAGAACAACTGAAAGCTAAAAAAGAGAGTGCGATAAGGGCTAATTTTGAATTCATTTGGAGTATTTTAATTAAATTAAAAAGGAAATATAATTTGGTTTATGACAAAAAGGAGGTCCTGATTGGATGGATTTTTATTCAATGTTTTCAAAACAAACTTTGAACATTTTAAAGCAATTGAAGGCGCTTTTGTCAACCTTCAAATGTAAGGAAAATCAACCAAATATTGTAATAGAAATTAGATTATTTAAGTCAAATTGAAAGACTTGGAATATGATAAATATTTTTAAGTATGCTACTTAATAAGAAAATAAAAATATTGTTTATAAAGGATGGAATGTTATTTTAAATCTTGTCTTGTACCTGCAATTTTTTCTGCTAGTAAATCTACCCAATTATCATAATGCGTCCCAAGAAATGCTAATATATATATGATGATTGATTGGTAAATTTGACTGTAATTGTGATTTAATAATAATTGCAATTCAAATAAAATTAGTACGAAAAGTGAGGTGTAATCAATTGTCTTTTTTATAATTTGCTTGGTTTTCTTAAGAGAAAGAAAAACCTCACTTAATATTATTAAGATAAAATGTAGAGCTACATATAATCCTACCCCAATTAGAATTTCCCTTAAACCGATTCCATAATCGGAGAGTTTGAAGTTCTTAATGAAATCGAGAAGATTTTGCATGATTTAAATGTTACTTTATACGAGTTATAAATTAAAAACCATATCCAACCCGAAGATTTAAATTGGCGACAACATCACTGTGATTGTTTACATACCCAATATTTTTAGCAAAAGTATATTGGTAACCTATCCCAAATCCGGCTTCAAAATTGAAAGATTCTCCGAGATTTCTTCTGATTCCCCAAGTTGGAATGATAGTAAGGTCTTCAATGACACTGAGATTGTCCTCGGTGGAAATTACAAACCAATCGGGATGAAAGCTCGTTTTTACAGAAATAAAATTACCTGAATTGTTTTCAATGCGTTTGGATTTGGAATCTCTTTTTTCCAAATTGTAATAAAATCTTGGCTCAAGTGTCAATACAGGTGTGAATATCAAACCGAGATCATCATTGAAAATATTATTCCATAAACCGGCATCCATTCCAATTTCTGTTTTCAAAGCTAATTTTGAATTTATTTTGCTTTCATTGTTTACCCATACACCCAAAAAACCGGTTTGAACACCGAAAATTGACTTTTCAACGCTGGTGGAATGACTTTTATTTTCTTGTGCATGTATGGTTAATAATCCCCAGATTAATAACAGACTTAATTTGATTTTCATTTTGGTTTTATATTTAATTTGATTGTATTAAAATTTCAAATGCTATTTTAATAGTTGCGTATGTAACGCATTAACTGAGTAGGATAGGGGCAAATTTCAGCAACACGTCTTCATCCATTACAAATATATAAAAATATACCTAAATTAAGCTTCACATAATTTGTAAAATATTTATCTTTGTGTCACTTAAAATACTGGATGTTTATACTTCAATCGGATATGGTGTTGTAAATAACCCAAGGGTTTTGCCCTTAGGTTATTCCTCAATTTTACGCTGACCAAAGTAGGTCGGAGTTATTCTTACGTTTATTTTTT
Source organism: Flavobacteriaceae bacterium (assembly GCA_020854235.1). Lineage (GTDB taxonomy): Bacteria > Bacteroidota > Bacteroidia > Flavobacteriales > Flavobacteriaceae. The sequence continues at coordinate 19,566 of JADZFW010000023.1, read as the reverse complement.
ATTAATGTGAGGGTAATACCTCATAACTAAAACATTTCAACATCATGAGTGAAAACACTTCATCTATACACGAATTTGATTTAAATCTCATTTGTGAATATTTTTCAAATTTTAAACGCCAAGGTCCGGGAAGTCCCGAAGTGACCTTAAAAGCCCTAAGTTTTATCGAATCTTTACCACCTGATGCGCGTATTGTAGACATTGGGTGTGGAACCGGTGGGCAAACTATGGTTTTAGCACAACATGTTACCGGATCAATTACAGGGATAGATTTTTTTCCGGCCTTTATCGAATTATTCAATCAAAATGCCCAAGATCTACAACTGCGAGATCGGGTGCAAGGCGAAGTAGGTAATATGGAAGATCTGCATTTTGATGAATCTTCCTTAGATTTGATTTGGTCTGAAGGGGCTATTTATAATATCGGATTTGAAAAAGGCTTGCAATATTGGTATAAATTTCTCAAAACGGGTGGTTATATTGCCGTATCGGAAGCTTCGTGGCTTACAGATGAGAGGCCTTTAGAAATAGAACAGTTTTGGCAAGATGCCTATCCTGGTATCGATACGATTTCGAGTAAAGTGGGTCAAATGCAGCAAGCCGGATATGTACCTATTGCAGCTTTTATCTTACCGGAAAACTGTTGGACCGAACATTATTACAAACCCCAAGCTGAGATACAAGATGTGTTTTTAAAAAAACATGCTTCCAATCCCATGGTAGCGGGATTTATAGCCAATGAAAGACACGAAGCCCTTTTGTATGAACAATACAAAGCTTATTATGGGTATGTGTTTTATATAGGTAAAAAAATCTGAAATTGTAATTAAGCCATTTTTTACTTCAAGGTAAACATGCATTTTAAGCCCATTTTACACTTTTGAAATTTGAACCATTCCAAAATTTTTAAAATGTAATTTGGGTTTATGAGTTTTCAAATACAATCACATGATTGGTTCCTTCTACATTTTTTAATATTTTGACCATACCTGTGTTACCTGCTTCAAACGTATCTTTGATTTGATCAAGTTTGGTAGAGGTCATCGTTCTTTTCATGGTATTATATATGATTTTACCTTTTGGATTCAGATGTTTTTTCAAACTATCGAGGTATGTAGGAGTTGTAAAAATAGTAGGAATGGTGTCTATTATAAAGAGGTCAACAATGATTAAGTCAAATAAATCACGGCTATTTATTAAATGTTCGTAAGCATCAGCTTGAATGATTTTGAGATTTTCAAATCTATTGATCTCAAAATCATGTACAGCCATCTCAATGATAACCGGATCAATTTCCACAGCTTCTATATAGGCATGACACTTAAAGTCTTCTCTGATGGTTTGAATGACACTACCGCCACCTAAACCCAGTAGCAATATTTTATGCGTTTGATTACTCAAACCAATCTTTTCCAATCCGTGATGCAGAATCAATTGAAGCGAACCATATGAATAATTACTGCTTTTCGTATCTAAAGTCTTTCTTCCGTCGACTAGGTTTATTTCAATCGGACCATTGATAGCCGATTCCAGAAGTTTTAATCGAATGGGATAAAAATAACTGAATATTTTTTTTATCATAATGTAAGCAATTTTTTTACATTCGCTTTGAATACAACAAAACGGAGATGGTTTCTTTATTTTTGTTAAAATGTCGTTTGTCTTAAAATTGTTTTTCCAAAAGGAATTAACTCTACCGTTTCTTTTTTATTTCTTTTCAAGTTAATTAATTGGGTTTTAATAATTCCATTTTTGTAAACAGATTTATGTTTTTTGGCAAATGCATATTTGCTAATATCTTGGGGCTTGTAAGTAAAATCCGTAAATTCATTCCCATAAACTTTTCCGGCTATTTCTTCTGCGAGGATAGGTTTTGCATACAATAAAGCTCCGTACGAAAAATAATGAGCTCCGTTTGGATCCACTTTCACTACAACGTCAGTTGAAAATGAAAGTTGTATTTCATCAGAAGTCATAAAAGTTCTGTTTATGACAATAAAATCATTTTCAATGGTGTATTTTTCACTGGTTAAAATATTTTGGACCCAAATGGGTTTTCGTATTTTGAGTGTCAATGGCATATTTTTTTCTAGTTGGATCTTGAAAGTAAAGCTATTTTCGTAAGGATAATGCGTTATATTTTCAATGCTAATTTTTGTGCCATTCAGGGTTGTTTCTACAATATTAGGCATTAGAAGTGTGGCTACCAGTGTTTTCTCATTTTCTTTCATCCAAGAGTTTTGAATAAAATAAGGAGAAATTCTACCGGCATTAGGATTACAACATACCGCTACATCTTGATGTGCAGGAGAATATTTATAGCGGGTTTGTTTTCTATCGGGTTCAATTTCTCCATTTTTGGAACCTAACATTTCATAAGAATTGTCGGTTTTTAAGTAAGCAATACAAGAATGCTGCGGATTTCTTGACCCTTGAGCGGCATTGTAGAATGTGTTTTCTATTAAATCACCGGTTTCAGCATTTCCGGTTTTTTGAAATAACAGGCAATAACTATCCAACAATTCTTGCAATGAACAATACTCATAACCGGTATGCGTTGCATCAGAATGGCGTTCGGCAATCCATTCATCTCCAATTGCTCCGCCACTAAGGGTAGTTGCCTGTTTAATGCGATCCAAATATGTTTTTAACGCGTTGTCAATTTCCATATTAGAATCAGTGTAGGCTGCGATAATTAAGGCTCTGATGTGTTCAAAAGTATGTACGCCGTGCGATTTTAATTTGTAAGTTGGATTTAAAATATTTTTCAATTGTACATCGGCTTCTGATTGATAGGTATTTGAAAAATCTTGATAGAGAAATAAGGCGTATTGTCTGTATTTTTCATCTTGCGTATGAAAGTACATTCTTTCCAACACATCGGTAAAGGTTAATCCGTGCGAAACCCCACCGTTAAAAGATGTACCGGAACTGAATGGACTCGAAGCATGGATGGGATAATTTTGCATTACATTTTCTACAGCTCTTGTAACTGCTTTAAAAACTTTTTCGTCGTGGGTAAATTCGTAATAAGCCAACAAACCTCTGTACAAACTGGCTTTTGACCACAATTCGCCATTTTCTGAATTGAATTTATATCTCAATTCCACATCATAAATACCGATATAACCATCTTCATCTTGAGTGGCTAAAATAGACGCAACGTAGTGGTTAACTTTTTCAATTCCATTTTTATCGTCCAATAAAAAAACATTTCGCATGTATCCGTCCCACCAATTGGATTGTGTTTCGCTATTCCACCATTTGTATTGTTCATCACCTGCTACATCACCTGCTTTAAGGTTGCCTAAATCTTTAGCTTTAGAATTTTTTTGCAATCTACTTTCGCCATAAATGGGGTCATTGATTAATTCGGGAACTAATAAATCAAGGTTGCCAACAAATCCGTTGATGTCTTTTTGCATCTGTTCTTTAAGCCAACCGGTTGGTTTGATACTTCCAAAAGACAATGTTTGAAAAACTTCAGGTTGTTGTTGCGCAATCATATTCACGGGAATAATAATTAGTAGAATTATTGATAATGCTTTGTTCATTATTAATCATTTTAAAGTTCAAAGTTCCGAAAATATTATTGAAGTTTTTTAAATTTAAATTAATTTGTTTCTTTTTTTACTAACCCAATAAATTAATAAGAAAACAAGTAATAAGTAAGGAGAATAATAGACCCATGTCAGTATTGCTTTTAGTGGCCAACCAATTCCCATAATATTCATTTCAAGGTTTTTGACTTTTTCCATATGCTCGGGTAAAACATTCCCATAAAATTCAGTTTCATTCATTCCATCCAAGTCATATCCATAATGTTTAAGCATAATCAAGTCTGAAGTGTAAGCCCACCAAGCAAATACAAATGTAATTATTGCGGTTAGGATTAAGCTAAGTATTACAAAAATAGCAAACTTGAATTTTAGATTTGTTTTGTTTAACAGTCTGAAAAGGATTATAGGTCCGATGATCAATCCAACGAGTAGTAAAAAGGTTATGGTTGATAATAAAAATTCCATTTAAATTTATGTATTTAAGGTGGTAATTAGTTTATCTAAAATGAGTTGATGGCTGATACGTTATTTAACTTTATGTTGGAATAACCATTTCGGATCATTTGCTTTAGTCGTATAATTCCATTGAAACTATATTGTATTTTTTACTTTCAAACCAGTAAAGGTCGGTAGGAAAACGGTTTTTTTATAGTATAAACTTACACCTTCATCTCTTAAAATTAGGTAATCTAGTCTGTCAGTATCTGCTTCGTTATCTTTAAATATCATATTATCAATTAATCAAGTTATGCCATTCATGAGTGCAACTATTTTTACAAAAATTATCACGACGATATGAATCAGTAGTTTTAAAAATACTCAACATTACAATAATTGACTTTCTCAATTCAGAATCATGAAGTTTTTCAATTTTGCTCATTGCGACTTTAAATTTATGTGTTTTAAAAATCACCACAGGAGTAAATGTCATTTTAATCGGTGTATTTACAATTGCTTTGTTGATTAAATCTTCCGTTGGTTTAGATTGTTGTATATAAAATGATAACTTATTGCGAATTTCTTTTTGTTTTGTTAAATCAAATTGGTCAAACCAATCCATTATCTCGGAATCAGTCAGTTTATTTTGAGCATATTTGTTTATATTTATTTCAATTTCTGTCATTTTTCGCGATATATTTATATCGTTTGGCAACTACCACAAACAAAAGGATTATACTAAATACTGTTATGAGCAATTTGGCATTCGTCAAAATTATATTTTATGATAAACTTCCTCAAATGGCACTCTACAACGTTCGCCCCAAATTCCTTCATTATCTTTTCGTATACCACAAGAAATTACCATATTAATTTCAGCGCGATAGGGTAGGTTGAGTAATTTTTTAACTCGTTTACTATCAAAGCCTTCTAACGGACAAGTATCATAACCTTCATTTGCCATCGCAATCATGAATGTTTGGGCTGCGAGTGCGCAGGTTTTATGCACAACGACACGCATATCATTTTCGGAAACTTGACGTACAATAGGACGGAAAATACCGACTGCACTTGTGATTAAAACTCTGATAAGTCCCACAATTCCAAAAAAACGGGTATAAAGAAACGGTATCAGTTTTCCATAATACAGTTCCCTATCTTTAATACGTTTTTCCTGTCGCTCTTTCGGGCTGTTTCGCTGAATGTTCCCAATTTCAAATTCGAGTACGAATTTTGACCGTTTTCTGTGTAAATCTTGTCGTGTGACAAATACAACAATTTGCGAAGCGGTAGAAGTAGCCGTCTGATCCAGGCATGCTTTTGAAAGCGCTGCCATAAGCTCGGGTTGCGTAATGTGGTAAAATTCCCATAATTGCATATTGGAACTATTGGGAGCTAAGGTAGCCAACTCCAAACAATGTTTTACCTTTTCCGTATCTATTTGTTTTTCTTGGTCATATGTCCGTACAGAACGGCGATAATTCAACACTTCTTTTAAATTCATTTTGTATAATTTATTTTAGCACTTGTTTTATAGTTGATCACTGATGATTTGAATTTAAGACTTGTGGTAGATTTCAAAGCGCATTCTTGTAGCTTGTAAAAAACTGGCTTACAAGTCCAAAACTTTAATTATCTACTTTAGCTGCAAAACCTTATTTTTCTGTTCCAGTTGATCTAATAATTCGAACTTTATTTCCAAAAATGTCAAACATTATTTTATTTTTATTTAAGCATTTGAACTATACTCCGAGAAGTAAAAATCCATTTCTATTTTTTCCTATAATTGCATTGATTTAGAACTTAGAAAGTACCACCACCTGATGCGTCTTTTTCAATGTCAAAACCAATATCGGCTACGTATCTATTTGGTGATAAACCATTTGCTTTTTTATCCAACCAAGTTTCAAGAGTATCGATTTGGGTAGGCAAGTCCCAAATTTCCTCACATAGTCAGTCTACTTTTCAAATGTTTTATAAGCATAATTCAGTCTTTCTTTTAAAGTGTAACGTTTTGAAACTACCCACAGGCTGCCATTCAATACACTTCATTATTTGACAAGCATAAACTTTGATAAATGCAAAAAGCTAGATTTAACCTCAGAACCGTCTTTTTGGGTAAGAACTGTGAGGTTTTGATGTCCTAAAGGATAATCAGTATTTTTTTGTTTCAGTGTTTTCTGTCTGTTTATTGTATTTTGGGTCAAAGTCAACCATCCATTCAAAACCAAATTTATCTCTTAACATGCCAAAATATGAACCCCATAGACTGTCTGAAATTGGCATTTCAATTTGCCCACCTGCTGATAGTCCGTTAAATAATCGGTCGGCTTCTTCTTTGCTTTCTGCACTTATAGAAATTTTACTTCTATTCTCATTCTCGTTGTGTTTTCCCAAACTTTCAGGTGTGTCGCTACCCATTAATACATTGTGTTTTCCAATAGGTAAAGCAATATGCATTATTTTATTGGCTTCCTTATCGTCTTCGGTAATCCCTAAGAACGACATATCTTTAAAGCGACTTATCATTGCGAACTCCCCGCCAAATACTGATTTATAAAATGTAAATGCTTCTTCTGCATTACCATTGAAATGGATGTAAGGATTTATTTGTGCCATCTATTTAATTTTTATGTGGTTATAATTAAGTATTCGGGTTTTCAGTTGGAAATTTTGAAATGTCCATATAGAAAATCTCCCAAGTATGTCCGTCAAAATCTTCAATTGTTCTTTGTTGCATAAATCCGTAATCTCTCATTTCATTAGGTTCAATTCCACCTGCATTTAACCCATTTGACATCATATTATGAACTTCGTCAATGCTGTCCAATGATAAAGAAAACAGTCCTGCAATATTTGTTTTTGTGTCCGCAATAGATTTAGTAGTAAAGGACATAAACTTTTTATGGGTTAATAGCATTACAAAGATGTTTTCGCTCCATACCATACATTTACCTGTGTCGTCTGAAAATTGAGTGTTATTTGTAAAGCCCAATGCAGTGTAAAAGTCCATTGATTTTTGCAGGTCTTTTACCGCTAAATTGATAAAAACTTGTTTTGACATATTTCTAAATTATTTTTGTTTAGGTATTTGTTCTACTTAAATTTCATAACCATTTTTGTCGTAATAAATACAAGAAAATATGATTTATTTTCAATCGAACTACAATTCACTTTTTATGATTGGGATCTTTTAGCATCAATGCATTTTGTCGATTTACTATTTTTCAATGTCAAATTTTATTTGCAACATTAAAATAAACTCAACTGTTGGCTCTATTACAGTCGGATTAATTACCTCGTCAAATCCCGAATAATTGATATGGTCGTAAAAATAAGTTGTATTTTTTCTCAAGTCCTTTCTTTTCGAGGAAGAGTTGTAATCGTAGTATTCTGTAGTGATATTTGGCGTGTAGTTATTATAGAGTTGTGTAGGAAAAAAACTATAAAATGATTCTCCATAAATTTCAGAAGTCGACTTTAATTTGATGTTGGTTGCTTTTACATACAAATCTTTCTTTCCGTTAATGACTTCCATAGCGGATTGGAATAATTGAATGTATATTTTGTTGATGTCAGTAACAATGTAGTCTACTTTTGCTATGTCATAAATTTCGAATTCTGAAGCAACTACAATAATTTTGTCAAGGTCTTTAATGTCTTTGAGTTTTACGATAACATTTTTTTTCTGTTCAAAGCCACTAATGAATTGTTCCGCATTATTTCCATTCACTTTGTAATCTGAAATTTGAGTTTGAGTTGTCATATCTATATAAATATCTGAACTGGAAATGCCAAATTTTGATTTTAGTTCAGAAATGAATTTTTGAATTTTGTCGTCAATTTTTGTATTGGCTTCTTTGAGTGTTTTTGCATATTCGGAAACCCCAATAGTTACAACAAAACTATCAGCAAATACATTTGTCAAGACTTTTGCTTGAATGACAAAAGCGCTATCCGACAAGTAAAGTTTGCTTGGAAGTTGTGTCTGTGACTGACTGTTATTGTAGTTTTGTTCCGTTACATAATTTCCGCTGTGTTGACTAAAAAGAGTCACTACTGTAAAAAGTAAAATTGTGGTTAAAATAATTTTCTGTGTCATTTTTCTAAGTTTTACGATTTTGTTTTGTATGGGTGCTAATGTTTCTAGGCTATACATCATGTGCATAATTCATGCACATAAGTAAACAAATATATCGAAAACTTTGAAAGAATAAACGTGAATCAAAAGAAAAAAGATAATTGCTACACTTTACAAAAAAAACCAAGCCCAGTAACAATATAAAACCTTGCACATGAAATGACCATAAGATAAGCATCATACCAACCGAAATGTCCCGATTGCTATCGGGATTGGTCATTCCACTCGCCTCGCTGCGAAGCGAGTCTGACCATTAAAAAACAACTGCGAAGCAATCAATGAACTCCGCTAAAAAAATAATAACAAAGTGAATTAAATAATTATAAACAGATCAAATAGCTATAAGATAAACATCATACCAACCGGAAATGATTAAAAGGCTATTACATGTGACCAATAAAAAACAACTGCGAAGCACATCAGTGAACTCCTCTATAAAATAATACAAAGTGAACTAATAAATTTAAACAGATGAAATGAGGCATTCCACTTTAATTTGCCCAAATACTTAGCTTTATGTCTTTCTCGACAGACGCTAATTATTTAGTCATTTCAAAAGTTAATTTACCGCCTTTCATGATGTCTTGATAGGTAATATAAGGTTTGTTGATTTTATTTCCGTTCAAAAAACGTGTTTCATTGAAGATTGCTTGTTCAGAAAAGTGGATTGCTTGAATGTCAAAGCTCGTGTTGTTTGAAAATTGAATCCTTGCTTTTTTAACTTGTGGACTACCCAAAACAAACTCCCCATTAGCAGGATTTACGGGATAAAAACCTAAAGTTGATAGAATATACCAAGCACTCATTTGTCCGCAATCGTCATTACCTATCATACCGGCAGGTGTATTGTCGTGAAATTCATGGATTACTTGATGTATGTATTTTTGTCCTTTTTGGGGCTCGTTGCTGTATGCATACAAATAGATAATGTGATGGCTGGGTTCGTTGCCGTGAGCATATTGACCAATCATGGCTTCCTGTCCCAAAAATTTATTAGAACTTAATGCTTCTGTGGAAAAAAACTCATTCAATTTTCTGGTGAAATTTTCTGGTCCACCTAATAAATTCATTACCCCATTGATATCGTGTTGAGCTGGTGTCCAAAAATATTGCCATGCATTGGCTTCGGTATAGTCACCTGGATTATTTAAAGGCGATGTGGCTGTCAACGGATTGAAAGGTGTTCGCCAATTTCCTTTTGTATCTTTACCTCTGAAAAACATAGTTTCATTATCAAAAATATTTCGGTAAAAATTGGCTCTATTTAAGAAAGTGTCAGCTATTTCATTTTTGTCTAAATTCTTCGCCATTTCGGATACACACCAATCGTCATAACAACTTTCCAACGTTCTGGAAACAGCCTCGTTATCCAATTTATCAAAAGGGTAATAGCCATATTGATTGTATAGTTCCCAATCGGAATTGATATGCGACTTGGTAGATGTTTCCACCATTGCTGTCAAGGCTTCATGTGCGTCATATCCATTAAAGCCACTTTGGTATGCAGAAAGAATCATTGGAATAGCATGGTTGCCTATCATACAATAATTGTCCTGTCCCCATGCTGTCCAAATGGGTAAAAATCCTTTGGTCTTATGATGAATAAGCATGGTTTGAATAATACCGTCAATTTTTTCGGGTGCTAATATTTGCAACAAGGGAAATGCACCACGATAGATATCCCAAATAGATAGAGTAGAGTAGTATGCTTTGTCGGGAGCAATCGCAATTTGATCATCTACACCTCTGTATTTTCCATCTACATCTGCGATGTTGGAAGGTTGCAAAAATAAATGATAGAGTGAAGTGTAGAATATTTCTTTTTGTTTTTTAGGAGCTTCAATGCTGATTTTATTTAAATATTTTTCCCAAGATTTGAGATTGTTTTGATATACTTTTTCAAAATCCCAGTGCGGAATTTCAGTTGCCAGGTTGAGCTTTGCTCCTTCAACAGAAACTGAAGACAATGCAACTTTTACCTTTAAATGCCTATTTTTTGAAAGTAAAAAATCAAGTAAATATTTTGGGGCTTTTTCATTTTCTTTTTGGTCAAGTAAGGTTGAATTTGAAAAAGGATGATCAAAGGTTATTGTAAAAAAGTATTTTCGATTTACCCAATTTTGAGTAGAGCAATATCCGGAAATCGTAGTATTATTTTCAATTTTCACATCGCTTTCTATGACTAATCCTTTTTGATTTTGTGCATCAAACACAAACCGCAAACCGTGTTGCATATCAACCAAAACCTTTGCTTCATTTTCAGGAAAAGTATATTGATGAAATGTCACTCTTTCCGAGCAGGTAAGTTCTACTTTTACATCGTCTTTTTTGGTCAAAGTGTAATAACCGACTTTCCCTTTTTCAGTGTTTTTATAATAAGAATTTTTATATTTTTCTTTTTTCGGATTAATAGGTAATAATAAAACATCACCCATTTCATTAATGCCCGTTCCGCTAAACCGAGTTTGCGAAAAACCTAATAACAAGGTATCATTATACTGATAACCACTGGTGTGATTCCAACCAAAATCTTGGTTGTCAGGTCCGGGTTGTACCATTCCGAAAGGCATCGAAGGACCGGGAAATGTGTGTCCGGTTCCGTCAGTACCAATAAATACATTCACGAATTTTGAGTTTTGTGCGAAACTTGCCGAAAAACAAAAAAGAAATAAGATGAGTATTTTAGGTGTCATTTTTTTGATTGAGGTTTTTCTTATGGTTGCTACTACATGAGGCAACTTCCGGAAAAATGAGAATTTATTACGATTCATTGTAAACCAAGTATAAACATTGACAAAAACACAAAGCTTGATTAAACCATTTGACATCCAATTGATGGTAACACTGCTTTTATGTATCTTCCTTCATTTTGTTACTATTTTAGCTGTTTCAGGTGCAATTCCAATTGTCGCTATTGAACCGCTGTTAAACCTTAAAAAGTCCTTTTCTATTCCATCACTAAAAATTACACCACCTATCGGCATCAAGGATTCGATTGTCAAATGGTTTTGATCTTTAATGATTCCTGCTGTAATTCCTATTTGTGTTCTAATACTTTGAAAAGGTTCTCTAACCGCAAATAGTAATTCATTGTCTTTCAATTTAGGTCTTTTGGGTTTTAGGTTCTTTTCAAACATACTTGTTACACCGTAAGCCATATTGAAAATTGAACTTAACCAACCCGTCGAACCAGCCGATGTAGAAACAATAAGTCCACTCGAAGAATGTTCTTCGATATTTTGGTTAAACGAAATTTTGTAACGTGCTGAAATATGAGACGAAGCGCCAATAAAAAGATCATTAAAAGCCAAAAGTCTTTGTCCGTCATTTAATTTTGCTTCGGCAAATCGCATTGTTTTTGATTTATATTTGTTATCAAGAACATTCTCAACACCTAAAACAAAATCTGAAGTATCAAAAGGTAATAGAACACCATCATATCTAGATTTGTCAGGGTTCACAGCGACTATTGGGCAACCTTTTGAATATTTTGCAGTGTTTGCTACAAGTCCGTCTTGTCCGATTACAATAATTAGGTTTTTCTCTGAAAAAATAAATGAAGGCAAATATATTCTTTCAACTGTTTTGTTTTTTACTACTCTTGAAAGTTGTGTTTGTAATGAAATCAATGAAGTCTGAAAAATCTCATGTTCCAACTCGTAATCTTCAAAGTTTCCACCAAGACTTTCAATATAAAACTTAGCCTGAGCCTTTGTATTGAAACGTTCAATCAAAGACTCAAGGCGTGTTTTGTTTTTGACAATTATGGCGTATTCAATACTCATTACTTAAGTTCTCGCTTTTCGTTGAGCAATGAATCTAATAATTCAGGACTGATGTTTAAATTACCTATTTTTTGAGCATTTTCGGCAAGTTCTCTAAAAGCAAGTGAGATATTAAATTTTGGATCTGGGTTGTTGTTTAAGGCAGTCAAAGTTTTCCAATCAACGTCTTTGTATGGTTTCAAAGTTGTTTCAATAACATAACCTTGTGTTTCTGCTTCTTTTTTGTCGTTTGCTGTTTTTTGTTCTATGAGTAGTTTTCTTTGATTCTCAACGGCAATGTCTGCTGCCAATTTCATTTCACGAAGTTTGCGATCGTTGTCAGATTTTTGAACTTCGGATTCCATTTTCTTTTCAGCGATTTGCTTTTGTTTTTCTTCAACTGCAATTTCTGTATTGAGTTCAGTTTCTTTTATTCTTCTTTCTTGTTCAACCGCAAAATTTCTACGTTCGTAAATGGCTTGATAAGCTTCTTGTTGTAGTTTTTCTCTTGTTTCGGTTTCAAGTGCTCTTGACATTTCCGGTGTTGCTTGAATACCCAAAATATTTGCACCCAAAATGTCAATACCGAGCATGGCAATGGCTTGTGATGATTTTAGTCCTTCTAAAATTCTTCCTTCGATTGATTTGGCGGAACGAATGGCGTCTTTTAATTTTATTTCGTGAATAAAAGATGAAGTAGCTGTTTGTGCTTCATTTATGATACGCTGATTAAGTTTCTCAATGTCATTTTTTTTGTATTGTCCATTGTCGTTTACAGTAAAATCTAAAACATCAGCAAGCATTTTGGGATTAGTTATTTTATAGCTGATTTGTCCCTGAATATCTACAGTTTGATAATCGTTTGTCGATTCGTTGAAAATAAAAGGTAAGTCGTTACTTCCCATGGGTATTGCCGCTATCGAACTAGTTGGTACAAAGTAAAAAAATGAAAGTCCACGACCTTCTCTTTGAATATTTCCGTTCTTGAAATGAAGAACGTATGTCATTGAATCAAATTTGATGTGTTTTATTCCGAACATATTCTTTTGTTTTTATGGTTTGTCTTTGAAATTCTATGTCTTTAAAAATGAGCCAAAACGGTTCGCAGTTTTCATCAAGTAGGAATTTTACCTATTAAGGTCGTGCGAATATCTGCTTTTCAAATATACGATTTATTTTCAATCGGCATAGCTATTCCTTGTAGGAATGAAGAAGCAGTTGTCTGCAATTACTTTGATTTTTATAATTCAATATTTCATGTAATCTCTAAAAATTAATTGCTTTCATAATTAAAAATTACAATTTTACACCTTTTGCATCTTAAAGCTTCACACTTTGGAAGTTTTAATCTCCAAATAGTTCCGGAAAGAGATTCGAGATTATTCACTGAAAATAGATGTTTTTCACAATCATCCATCCAACAAATTGAACGAGCGGTTGTAACAAATCCATTTTCCATTTTATTATTACATTTTGGACAGTTGTAATTCATAAATCTCTTTTATATACTATTAATGTCATTTAAAAATCATTTGTTTTATATTTTCTCTGCAAAAGCAATGATATGCCCATCTGGATCAGAAAAGTAGCAAACCCTATCACCCCAATCTCTGTCATTAATGGGACTGATTAATCTGGCTCCACAATTAATGGCATGGTCAAATTCAACCTGAATATGGTCAACATACAAATACAACTCACACCTAGGAATCCCATTTCCAAGGTCAGGATGCGGAGTATTATCCGCAAGTATTTTCGCAATACCCTTGTTTGGCATGAGTCCAATTTTGCAATTTTCCGACAAATTAAATTCTGTCATTCCTGGAACATTAAGGTCTGCCTCCTTACGAAAAATATTTTGGTAAAATTTACAACTGGCCTCTTGGTCTTTGACGTAAAGGATGGTCTCAATAAGTTTAATATGATTTATCATTTTGCCTTTTTGATAAGTGGTTGTCTGTCGATATTTTATTTTATTATGGTCTTGCCCGTAGCTTTTTATTAGAAAAAATCAACCCGAAAATAATCACTCCACTTTGTAGACAACAAAAATAAATACTTATCAATTCAATGTAGAAAAGAGTCAAAATTGACCCGGTAATTCATGATAATATTTTCAAATTTGTAGAGCCCTCATCTTTGGCATACACACAACCAAAAACATAACGCATTTATTCAGGAATCTCAGGACACTATTGTTTCAAATTACCACATAAGCCCACAAGTATCACGTATTGAGTGTTATCGTTTTAAAATCATTTTCACTCAATTTAACTATAGTGCGCTTAAATTATACATTTGGCTTTTTTGTTTTCATAAGTGAAATTACAACACTCAAAACAATAATTGTAAAAATAATCAAGAGTGAAAAATGAATGGGTATTTTATAAAAATCTATTAAAACCATTTTTATGCCGACAAATACCAAAATAATTGCTAACCCTATCGCCAAATACTTAAATCTTTCAATAATATTAGACAAAGCAAAGTATAATGAACGTAATCCTAATATGGCAAAAACATTACTTGTATATACGATAAAATGGTCTTGGGTTACAGCCAGAATGGCAGGTATACTATCTACTGCGAAAATTAAATCGGTTATTTCTATCATCATTAATGATATAAATAATGGCGTAGCAACTGATTTGTGATTTTCTTTGATAAAGAATTTATCACCATGCAATTCATTTGTCGTGGGGATGAATTTTCGGAATAATTTTATAACCGGATTCTTCTCAGGCTCCATTTTTTTGTCTTTGTCAGTCAACATTTTAATTCCTGTCAAAATCAAAATGGCACCAAAAATATAGATTGTCCAATGAAATTTTTCTAAAAGAGCAACACCTGCAAATATAAAAATAACACGCATTATCAACGCTCCAATAATACCCCAAAATAACACTTTATGTTGATAAATGGATGGAATTTGGAAATAGGTAAAAATCAGTACAAAAACAAAAATATTATCAACACTTAAGGCCTTTTCTATTACGTAACCCGTAAAAAATTCCATCGCTTTCGTTTCCCCAAACGCATAGTAAATAAATCCATTGAAACACAAAGCTAGAAAAATCCAAATGCCCGACCATGTTAAGGCTTCTTTTACACTTACTACGTGAAGTTTTTTATGGAAAACCCCTAGGTCTAATGCTAACATCAATAAAACAAAAGCATTAAAAAGAACCCAAAACCAAATATTTATTTCCATTTTTTTATCGTTGATATTTAAATTTAAGAAAGTTTACTCCCTGAGGTGTATTTTGATTATGTCATCTTTCTGACAACTCATTTTAAAACTTTTTCAATTTTTTTAATTTTTTCATTTGAAATTGAATCTAGTTTTGAAGAAGCTTTTTTTACTAATGAATCAAGTTTTTTAACTTTATCATTTTCATAATTAATAAGTGAGTCAAGCGATTTAACTTTATCAACTTCTTTCATGATCATTGAATCCAATGAATCAGATTTAACTTTTAATTCATCGAGTTTTTTTTCTGCTTCTTTACTTAAATCACTACAAGAAAAGAGGAAAAAAATGGCTAAAATTAATACAGAATACTTATTAAATTTTTTCATGTCTTTATGTATTTTCATTAGTGTTTATATGCGATTATCGTTCGAACGTATGCTATGACAAAGTTTTAAAATTAATTTCGTTAAAAGTACAAAATTCCATCAAACTACAAAAACTTCCTGAAAACCCTAATCCAGTCCCTATGACTTACACCGTGTTAGGTACTAGCCTTTTATATTTTGATTTGGTAACTATTTCATGGTTGATTAAAGTGTCAACTTCTACGGTTTCCTTATCTAGCGCTTTTTCCTTAAATTCTACCTTGTTCTTTTGAATTACACTGGCATGCATCAAGTTTATTATCAAGCGGTTTCCTTCAATCGAAAATTGGAATCTTATAGGACCTTTCAAATTATTTCTAATCTTTAAATCTTTATAACCATAAGCAACTGTAGCATCAGAACCCAAAGGTGTAAAACGAGTTTCATCCGTATAAATATCAATTGAATGACTATGTCGTTCGAGAATTTCAAGTTTGGCATGCAAACTTATATAATAGATAAGACCTGATAATTGACAAAGTCCACCGCCTAGAGAATTTTCCAATTTACCATTAACCAAAGAGCGACTTCCAACAAACCCTTTATTTTTGGAAGGGTTACCTATCGTGTGCCAAAAAGAAAAAATTTCATTTGGGTTAATTTGAATAGATTCTATGCGTTTTATAGCAATCGACAAGTTCTTTATTTTGGCTTCGTTGGGTTTTAATTCCTGTTCTAATTTTAAAGAATTCGGTAAACTACTTTTATTGTTTTGGTTAGTAGCAAAGCTGAAGTATTGTCCGTTAATGACACTATGCACTATGCTCTTTACCAAGTGAAGTCTCACTTTAATATAATATGGCATCATCCTTTTTATCATTTCTTTCTCAGAATAAAAATAAGATGAGAACTATATTCTTTGAAGAATGATTGGCACATGAAACTATCAAATCTTACAATTATTTTTCTAAGCTTTTTAGGAAGCAAATGAATAGGGAAGAATGCTACACCATAGAAAGAAACTAATTCCCATTCCGAATTGCTTAACTCTTTCAATAAATTGACACTTATTTGGTTTCCTCCATGCCAAGTTGTATGCTTAAAACCGGTGAGCTTTCTTCTTTTTTCAGAAGGAATGTCAAAAATAAAATAGCCTCCTTTTTTTAAAACTCTATTTACTTCGCAAAGTATTTTTTTTAAATCATTTATTTTTAAATGCATGAATAAATGAAATGAAAATACATTGTCAAAAAAAGAATCTTGAAAAGAAAGTGCTTCAGCATCTTCAATTGAAATTTTCTTGAGCGGATATTTATTTTGGGAAACTTTGACCATTTCCTCACTCATATCAATTCCATAATCCGCATATTTTAGGAATCTACCCGTACCACATGCTATGTCTAGATTAAATTCCGTTTCATTTTCATTCAGATACTTTTTTAATATTTCATCTTCTTGCTTATGAATATATTGCCCATATGAATTACTAAATCTTTCAATATCATAATCTTTTGCTAAGTCATTGTAATATTTTTTAATTTCTTCTTTCACGCAATTATCTTTTTTAATGGTTGTTTATAACGGATTGATGCAAACAACGTGGCTACGTTTTTTAATACTAGCTTTGTTAAAAGTACAAAATTTTATAATTTACATAAACTTGTTAAAAGCTCTAAGCTAGTCAAAAGGTATACGTAGTGTTGTATACAGAATTTAATTAGTTTTTTTCATAGGTTGAAGTCCAACAACTTTATGATTATTGTCAAATACAATTTTAATCATTTCGCTTGGGGGATTTGACTTGTCCTCCGTATACTTATATTGCAATACAATATAGGAATTTCCATCAAGGTTCATTTGAACGCCACTATAAAATAATTCCATTTCTTTTTCAAAATCAACATTTTGATTTAACTGGATTAACACGTCATTCGTTAGAGTCTCTTTTATTAAATCGGATAAAAATTCTTTTGATTTTGATAAATCATTAGATTTTATTGTTTTAAAAAAATCTTTTGAAAGTTTGTCTAATACATTTATCTTTTCTTTGCCTAATTGCGGGATTTCATTTTCGGATAAATTTTCTTTCTTTGCGATGCTCAACCTTATCCTATGTACAGGATTAATGGTTATTGCCCCAGATTTTCGATAATAATTTGATACGCATATATTTAATTCAATAGCGATACTGTCATTTGGCTTCCAATCTGAATTCTCTTCAAAAAAATTTTCTTGTTTATATTGGGCTAAATTTGAAAAATTATTTTGAATTTTGGGTTGTCCAAATTCTTTTGAAATATATTCTTTAAGGTTTTGATATTTTTTAATAAGTTCATCTTCAAATTCTTTAGATTTTGTATTGTTATCTTGATCTTCAAAATTATAAACATCCCATTCATATTGTATTTCGTTTAATAAACTGTCTTTTTTATGAAATAGGTAACTAACGATACCGTTTGGAATTATTTTTTCTTCTCGTTCAAACCTTATTGGTTGAGCTATTCCTTTCCCTGAATAATAAGTTGAAGTATTTGGAATTTTTTTACTCCCTATATTGTTCTCAATTTGTAAATATTCTTTCAAAGAAGTTTGATGTATATTGAAATTTATTTCTTGACCAAAATTTCCAATTGGAAGAAGGAGTAAAAAAAACTTTAAATATAGTTTCATTTTGTTTTTGTTTAAGTTGTACAATGTATAAGTGAATGCAAAACAGCTGAGTTCGCTAATTAACATCGTTAAAAATACAAGATTCCAACAAACGAAATAAAAAACGAATCAATCCAAAACCAACTATATAACTTATTTGGTGTTGAAGTCGGTTATTTTTTTATTTCAATTTTCCCAATATCAAATACATCCGGTAAATATTTAAAATCCTTTTCTGTGATAAGGTAAGTTTCATTAAAGTTATCGTCAAATTTGATTTTATACTTCTTAATTGAATATGTAAAACCAACATCGAAATGGCTTGCATCTTTTTTTGTTAAAGTATTGGAAGAGGAACTATAATTGCTTAATTCAATTCCTGCTGTCAACTCTTCATTCAATTCGGCAAATTCTTTTTCCTCAGATTTTACGCCCCCAATAGTATAACTGTAACCACCGTCCTCAATTTCTTTTTTATCTGACTGGTTTTGTATTAATTGTTCAAGAATGAGATATTTTTGACCTTCAAATTCAGTATATCGCAACCAAAGGCCATTTTCCATTGGTAGTTCAGGTAAAACGTTAACTTCAATTAAATCTGTAGTATATTTCTGCCCATTAAATTTAAAATTAAAAGGACCGATTTTATATGCTTTAGCTTTTTTAAACACAATAACTCTTTCAAATTTATCTGATTGTATTCCGAAAATGGATGAGATGTCAGTGAAATCAATATCCTTGTCAAATTCGTTTTGGAAGTAATCTGTTAAAAAATCAACATTTATTGAAAAAGTAACATTTTGTCCAACCCTAGGTTGAGGATTGTCAATTTCAATTTTCAGTTTCTCTTGTCCAATTACATGAATTGAACATAGAATAAATAATAATGCGATTTTTTTCATATAGTTTGGTTTAATTAGTTATAACGTTCTCAAATTTTACATTTGTTGCGAATACAAGAAACCTAAATTTTAATCAAAATTCTAATCGATCTACAAAATGTCACCTACCAGTATCTGTATTGATGTTTAGAGGTGAACTTAAGCCTTGTAACGTAGTTAATTTTGCAAAAAAAGGTTAATAAATAAAAGTGATATTTTCTTTAAAACTATTCTATTTTGGCTTGTTGGGTTTAGTTTATTTCAACAATCCCATTCAATAATTTTTCAATTTCAGGAATGTAGCTATTCAATAAATTTTGCGATGTATAGGTTATAAATTGGACAGTTCCATTTGTGTTTGAATAATAATAACCATAGTACGAAAATTTTATTCCTTGCATAGTTCCATTCATCTGAAGTAGAAGCAGTTTTAAGCCATTTACAGTTCTATATTCTTCTTTCATAATTTTCAAGTCTGGTGCTACTGATTTTCCATTTTCTATAGCAATAGACCTCAGTGTTTCAAGTGGGATTTCAACCTTTTCAGATATAATCATCCCATATAAATCTTCTCC